>JAQXLR010000096.1 GCA_029012225.1 Clostridiales bacterium | reverse complement strand
CGGCGCTGCCAATTTTGGATCGACATATAGATTGGGGAATTTCGGGTCATCATCCACAGGCCGTCTGCTCTCGCTAAAGCCATAAAAAATATTGCTTCGCCAGTCCACTGCGTTATCTGCAAACTTGTTGATGGCAGGTGCCTGCCCATTCCCCTGATACGATGCTTGTGTGTCTACATTTTTGCTATCATAGTAGAAAATATTATTATAAAACTTTATGGTATCCTGCGAAGCCAAATCATCAAACATGAACACCTCCCCTGCCGCATTTAGGGAGCGATTCGTCAGATAAATGGTATTGTTATAAATCTCTGTCCCATGATTCCATGCAATGATATCAAACAATGCTGCTTGCGGATGGGCATAGTCATTCTGGCTGATGTTGTAACGAACGATTCCCTTGTAAGACTGTGTCGTGGAATCAAGGTTACAATACATCATAAAGCCACCCTTATTGTCATGGAGATAGTTGTACTGCACATAGGTAACATCATTTAAGGCGTCAATCTCGATTCCCTGGGCATCTGCTGCCGGATAATATGTATGCCCCGGATCGCCTAGCTGTGTTCCAAACACCTCGTTATACTGGAAAATCGTGTTGTCTGAATTCCAGTTGAACATGCCTACTGCCATTTTGGTTGCGGTAGTGTCATGATAAGTTGGCTGCTCTACACAGTTTTGCACAAGGTTGTATTCCACTATGGCATCCTTACAGTTGTCTACAATAACTCCGTCCCCATCAATATTGTGAATATAGTTGTTGCGCAGAACAAAATTTTCATAGGGTGTCCACTCCAATCCCCTTCTCTCATTGTTGTGGGTCGAGGAGCCCCATTTGCTGTCATCTGTACGGGCTGACCACACGTTGAGGAAATTAATACCCGAACGTCCTACATCATAGATTTCATTGTTCAAAATCTGAATGCCATTAATCTGCATCTTTTTTGCCGAATTTGCATAATCCGCATTGTTCGCTTTGTATTCGGTAAGGACATTCATTGTGATCCCGCCTGCCGTCTTGCCCAGATTGGTTAAGGGGCCATGAAAGCCATGAATCTCACAATTCTCAATTACAAAATGATCTAACACCAATTCCTCATAAGGCTCGTAGTCGGCTGCCTGAATCGTAATGCCGCTTCGGTATACCGGATTTGTCCGCACAAACAGAGGATCGGAAGGATTCAGATACTTTTCCGAGTTGGGATCCATAATATGCAGTCCCCTTACCTCCCAATACTGTACATTGAGAAATTGGATCACGTAATTGGTCTTTGCATTTGTATCCTGTCCGCCTCCGCTCATCATTACGATGGTTTCTGTTTTATTGGGATCAGGCTGTAAAATGGGCTTTGCTCCCGTTCCATAGCTGCTAATCTCAATAGGTGCCTGCTCTGTGCCTGAGCCCTTTGGCTTAAACCAGCCTATAAAGGTATCCCCCTTTTTAAACAGAATCTTATCTCCCGGGGAAAAGGTAAGCGTGTTTAAATGGTCTATCGTCGCAAAGGGTTTGTCCGGGCTGGTTCCCGAATAGGTATCATTTCCCTCCGTGCTGCTGACATAGTAAGTAGTGGATGCTGCTCCGCTCTTGTACACTGCCGCAGAAGTCATATCCACTGCTGCTTTTGTTCCGATATCCTCATTTTCCGCCAGCCCCTCAGATGTTCGCACAGAGCCTAATGCCTCTGCGGCATTCTGTTCTTCTCCCTTCTCCTTCGCAGGAACTGTATAATCCAGCGTAATCGTCTGTCCGCTGTTATAATCCTCACGGATCATCTGCCCGTTATCGTAGCTTAAGCTGACGGTCACTGACTGCTCTACGGTCGTTGCTTCCACAGGTGCAAAGGACATACTTAATGTTTTCCCGTTTACGGTGCCATCTGTCAAAGCTAAGGCTATACCCGGCTTACCATCAACGGAGCAGGTTGCCGAAAAGCGGTCTGCCGACGGTGTCCCTGCATAAGCATCCGAAAAGGTTACTTCAAGCTGTCCGTTCCGAACTATGGCACTCTGAATGTCGCCCTTTGCCTTTAAAGAAATATCATCCACATATGCTGCTATCGTACCTGCCGTCTCCGCACAGGCAAAAATACGAGCATCCCCTCTGCCTGTATATACAAAATCCAGTGTGTACAGCTGCCAGTCAGTGGAAGCAACCGCCAGCTTTCGATCTTCCTCTCCATCATTTTTTATCCCGATGAAGTATTTTGCATCGCCATCCTCTCCACTTAATCTTGCCCATACCTCCATAGTATACGTCATCCCTACCACTAGCCCGGAGATATTCTGCTCCAGCAGCGCACCATCTGCGGATAGCTTCCCTGCCCACGTTCCGCTGTGAGCTGCTTCCTCTGTCCGTTCCGCAGTCTGGTCAAAATACCAAGCACCGCTCTGCGCTTCCCCGCTGTCGTCCGGCATGTGAGCCGCAATCTGCTCATTCTCTTCAAAACCGGCATTGGAAACAAGATTCTCCTGCTCCACAGCTTCATAGGCAGATGCAGCCTGTACGGTCCCGATAGCGCCAAATCCGGGCAAGATATTCGTACTAAGCACTGACACTGCAAGGATAAATGCAGATACTTTTTGCTTTCCTCTTAACATAACCCTTCTCCTTTCTCACATTTGGGCAAACTGTATATTTTTTATCGAAGTTTTTTTATTTTTTATTCATTATAATGCTTTTCCTACTATTTCGCTTGTCAAATCATGTCTATATTTGTATAATATTTGCATGATACAGAACAAAATTATAGCAAACTGCAATGATTATGGTTTTTTTCTTTTTCTATCGGAGAGATTGTATGGATACCAGAATTGTAATAACGTCACCTACCGTCATAAGCGCCCTTGTGCAGCATCGCAGTAACTTCTATAAATTTGGCAAGCATCTGCATAGCAATATGGAGTTGTACCATTTTTTAACAGGCCAGTGTAAAATGGACATTGGAAATCAGGTAATTACCTGCCACAAAGGAGATGTTGTCCTTCTTCTGCCTAACATCGTACATTCCTTTTATCTCGACACGGCAGAAAGATGTACATTTCATCATATTCACTTTACTCCGGATTTATACTCGAATGTTTTTGTTCAAGAAACAGATGACTCTGAAACGGATTTAATGACTACTTTTATCTTAAAAAATCATACTTATTTTAAAACCAAGGCTGACGAAAGACTTTCTGGTCTGATTCTTTCGATTGTGGAAAAAGCAGCTTCCAAGACTCCCTCTGCCAATGCGTATATGAATCTTAATTTGCTTGAGCTGATGCTTTATGTATTGGAGAAATCAGAATGTAAGGCTTTGTCAACGGAATGCTCTCAGACTAAGAATGAATATGTCTCTGCGGCTCTTACCTTTATCCAAAAAAATTATGCCACCAAGCTTTTAATCCGTGACATTTCCAATCACCTGAATATTTCATCCAGATATTTAAGTAAAATTTTTTTCGAGCATATGAATGTTACAATCGGAAACTACTTGAACAATTACCGCATTAACCAGTCGATTGATTTGATGCGAAATACCGATATGACGCTGACTGAAATAGCTGCGCAAGTGGGACTTAAGGATTCTCAGCATTTTTCAAAGCTGTTTAAGAGTATTATCGGTATAAATCCCCATCAATATCGGAAATTGGAGGAATAAAAAAGCCCTAGAAAAAGGCGGGTATTCATAAGACAGTTAACAGCCACAGTAGTATGCACTGCTGTGGCTGTTCTTGTATTTTATCCTGTTATGTGATAATATGGAACCGAATAAACCTACAAATATGAACTTATCGATTTGTTGTATTCATATTTATCTATGCTGTATAAAAAGTGGCACATTTCGTGCATATTTTAGTTATCAACCGTTGGTTGAGTGTTTTATCTTACTGTATTTATACAATATCAACTGTTGGTTCATGGAATTATTTATGACTATAAGATAGGCTTTATAGCGAAAGGAGGGTTCCCGAAATGAATCAGGAAAAAATAGGAAAGTTTATTGCAGAATGCAGAAAAGAGCAAAATTATACGCAGGCAGTTCTGGCTGAAAAATTAGGTATTACGGATCGTGCAATATCTAAATGGGAAAATGGCAAGAGCATGCCAGATGCATCCATTATGCTTGAATTATGTGATCTATTAAAAATAAGTGTTAATGAACTCCTGACAGGGGAACATATTGCTATGGATAATTATAAAGAAAAGGCAGAAGAGAATTTGATTGAGTTACAAGAAAAAAAGGATAAGGCACAGAAAAGTTTGCTACGAACAGAACTGGTATGGTTGGCAATTGCAATACTTCTTGCACCTGTACATTTTGCGATAAATTACTACTATCCTAATAATAGTGGAACGGGTGTTGGAGGATTGATTGCAATTATCGGAATCATTATGTTTGCAATTTATTTTTTTCGCAATTATGAGATTAAACTCAAATAACAAATTCCAGTTTGTCGAACAGATACAAGGGCGCACTTCTATACGGGTATCTCCCGTATGTGCGCTCTGCAAGGCCGAACAGCCCGTTAATACTAGGGTTTTTAAGTAGCGGAAGGGAGGCTTGAACTATTATGGGTACAATTTTGGCAATGTGTTGTTTTCTCTGCACTTGTTGATTTTACTGGATTTTTGGCTAAATTCATTTTTCGCCTCTCTTTTCTTTCCATCGCATGATCAGCTCTGTTCATCATCCTCTATTCATACTAAAATACTTTCCTAAATATATTCATATATCCACAAGGTCAGGGGGTTTTATAATCCACATTTCCTTATGATTACTTTTGCTAATTTCTCATTTATTTCCTTGTGTCGCGGAACTTGCTCTTCGTCTGAACCTCTTGCATCTATGTCATGATTACTGCCATGTCTTTTAAATCGAAATCCAGCAGACTCAGGTTTCTTTATTTAGTCCAAAAGACAGCCAGTCTCCTAGCTCCAAATTAAACTT
>JAQXLR010000095.1 GCA_029012225.1 Clostridiales bacterium | reverse complement strand
AAGGATATCAGCTTTTTTGTGCCAAAAGGAAAAACACTTGGCATTATGGGTGCGACAGGCTCGGGCAAATCCTCTGTGATTCATTTGCTGCAGCGTTTTTATGACACGACAAGCGGAGTGGTAAGCCTGGATGGGGTGGATGTGCGCCGATTGGAATTAAAACAGCTTCGGAGCAATATTTCAGTCGTGATGCAGGATGTCTTTTTGTTCTCGGATACCATCGATGAAAATATTAAAATGGGGAGGAGAGAAAGCCTTCCCGCAGAGGAGGTACGTCTGGCAGCAGACCATGCGAGGGCAAGGGAGTTTATCGAGAAGATGGAGGAGCAGTATGAGACGGTAATCGGAGAGAGAGGCGTTGGACTTTCGGGAGGGCAAAAGCAGCGAATCAGCATCGCAAGAGCGCTCTCAAAGAGAAGCCCCATCCTCGTGTTGGATGATTCCACCTCTGCTCTTGATATGGAGACAGAGCATGAGATTCAAAAGATGCTCAATCGCTTGGATAACACGACAAAAGTCATTATTGCGCATCGCATCTCTGCGGTTCGCCACTCCGATGAGATTTTGTATCTGGAGAATGGAAGGATTGCAGAGCGTGGGACGCATGAGGAGCTGCTCGCAAAAAAAGGGCTGTATTACGAAACCTACCTCGCACAATATTTGGCATAGGAAAGGAGACAAAAGCAAAATGGCAGTGAATTCATTTCGCGAAGATGAATTTATGGAAAATACCGATAAAAAGAAAATTTTTCGCCGGTTATTTTCCTATCTTTTAGAGTATAAATGGATTTTGATGGCAGTGCTTGTCTGCATGGGGCTTACCATTGCCATCTCGTTAATCAATCCGCTTTTGATTGAAGAGGCGATTGATCACTATATTGCGGATTCTGACTTGGAAGGACTAGGAAAGCTTGGGATTTTTGCGCTTGCTCTCAATCTGCTTTTTATCTTTCTGGTAAAAATTCGGATGTATGTCATGTCAGTGGTATCAAATAAGATTCTTTTGCGCATCCGGCAGGATTTATATGAGCATATTCAAACGCTCTCGTTTTCCTTTTTTGACAGCAGACCGACCGGAAAAATCCTGGCAAGAATCATCGGGGATGTCAATTCGTTAAAGGATGTATTGGTAAATGTGGTAACAACCTTGCTGCCGGAATTTGTTACGGTGCTGGGAGTGGTCATCATTATGCTGATAAAGGACTGGAGACTTGCACTTGCCTCCCTTAGCACAATCCCGATTATGATGGGAGGCATCTGGTTCGTACAAAAGGCATCCCACAGACGCTGGCAGATTTTTCGGAAAAAATCCTCCAATCTGAATGCCTATGTGCATGAGGACATTGCGGGGATGCGTGTGGTGCAGAGCTTTGGAGCGGAAGGAGAAACGCGGGAGATTTTCGGAAGGCTGACGGATGAGCATCGGCAGTCCTTTGTCGATGCCGTGACCTATGCAGATTTATTCGGACCCGTGATAGACTTTTGCTGGGGCATCGGAGCGATGATGCTTTATCTGGTCGGAGTACGGTTTTTGGGCTTTGAAAAAGTATCTGTGGGACTTTTGGTGGCATTTGGAACCTATATCAATATGTTCTGGAAGCCAATCATGAATCTTAGTAATTTTTACAATAACCTGATTACAAATCTGACCGCGGCAGAGCGTATTTTTGATATTTTAGACACAGAGGCTGACATTGTAGATGCACCGGATGTAAAGGAGCTTCCTGAAATCAAAGGACGAGTAGAGTTTTCCCATGTGAGCTTTACCTATGATAAGGGAACGCCGGCAGAGACAAAGGTACTCTCGGATGTAAGCTTTGCAGCAAAGCCGGGGGAGACAATCGCCCTCGTGGGACCGACGGGAGCAGGGAAAACCACGATTGTAAATCTAATTAGCCGCTTCTATGATATTGAGGACGGCAAAATTCTGGTGGATGGGTATGACGTGGCAAAGGTTTCCATTCGCAGCCTAAGACAGCAGATGGGTATTATGACGCAGGATAATTTTATTTTTCATGGAACAATCCGTGAAAATATCTTGTACGGGAAGCTGGATGCCACAGAAGAGGAGATGCTTATGGCGGCAAGGGCAGTCAATGCCCACGAGTTTATTATGAAGCTGGAGAAGGGATACGATACGGAGCTAAAGGAGCATGGAGCAGGCTTATCCATTGGGCAGAGGCAGCTGATTGCATTTGCCAGAACGATGATATCGATGCCCAAAATACTGATTTTGGATGAAGCAACCTCAAGCATTGACACACACACGGAGCTTCTTGTCCAAAAAGGGATTGAGGCATTGCTCGCAGGCAGAACGAGCTTTGTCATCGCGCACAGGCTTTCGACGATTCAAAATGCAGACCGCATTTTTGTAATTGACCAAGGGGGGATTTTGGAGCAGGGAACACCTACAGAGCTGATGGAGAAAAAGGGAGCATACTACAATCTGTATATGGCACAATTTGCAGGGCTGCAATAGGCTTCATGCCTGTCTTGGCACATGGAAGCCGCAGAATGTGAAAAACCAAGCATTTTCGGTAGCGGCAGAGGCGCTGCGGGAGGAATAAAAAAAGGCTGGTATTTTTTTTCCTTGTATGGTATAATCTTAAAACGATTGTGATAGTCAAGTGTCAGGGGGCATACCGCTTTGTGGGAGCGATCTTGAAATATAAGGAGGAGAATCGTTAGAATGAGTGTACAGGTAGAAAAATTAGAAAACAGCATGGCAAAGCTTACCATTGAAGTGGCAGCGGAAGAGGTTGAGAAGGCAATTCAGGCTGCATACATGAAGCAGAAGGGGAAGATAAGCATACCGGGCTTTCGTAAGGGCAAGGTTCCCAGACATATGATTGAGAAGATGTACGGAACAGGAATCTTTTATGAAGAGGCAGCAAACAGCCTGATTCAGGAGAATTATCCGAATGCGGTCGAGGAGTGCGGTGAAGACGTGGTATCAAGACCTACGATTGACGTGGTACAGCTTGAGAGCGGAAAGCCGTTTGTTTTCACTGCGGAGGTTGCGCTAAAGCCGGAAGTAAAGCTTGGCAAGTATCTCGGTGTTCAGGTAACAAAGGTGGACATTGATGTGACAGACGAAGAGGTGACAGAGGCAGTAGAAAAGGAGAGACAGAAGAACTCCAGAATGATTACGGTAACAGACAGACCGGTTCAGACAGGCGATACCGTCGTGATTGATTACGAGGGCTTTGTAGATGGCGTTGCATTTGAGGGCGGCAAGGGAGAGAATCATTCTCTGGAGATTGGCTCTCATTCCTTTATTGATACATTTGAGGATCAGCTTGTCGGAAAGAATCCGGGAGATGAGACAGAGGTCAATGTGACCTTCCCGGAGCAGTACCATGCGCCGGAGCTTGCAGGGAAGCCGGCCTTGTTCAAGGTTAAGTTACATGAGATTAAGACAAAGGAGCTCCCTGAATTAAACGATGAGTTTGCACAGGATGTTTCTGAGTTTGAGACCTTAGATGAGTATCGTGCAGATGTCCGTAAGCATCTTGAGGTTGAAAAGGAGAATGCGGCAAAGCGGACAAAGGAAGATGAGGCGATTCAGAAGATTATTGATAAGTCTGAGATCCGGATTCCGGAGCCGATGCTTGATACACAGTGTGAAAATATGGTAAACGAATTTGCGCAGAGGATTGCACAGAGCGGTCTTTCCATCGAGCAATACATGCAGTTTTCCGGATTGACACTCGATAAATTAAAAGAGCAGGTGCGTCCGGAGGCAGAGACGCGCATCAAGAGCAGCCTTGTATTAGAGCAGATTGCAAAGGAAGAAAACATTGAGGTTTCCGATGAAGAAATCGATGCGGAGGTAGCGAAGATGGCTGCTTCTTACGGCATGGAGGCAGACAAATTAAAGGAATATCTTGGGGATGCCGAGAAGAAGTCCATAAGGAGAGATTTGTCTGTGACAAAGGCAGTTGACCTGATTATGGAGAATGTCAAGGAGAGAGCAAAGGCAAAGACCAAAAAAGAAGAAAAAGAAGCAGATGCCAAAGAAGATACAACAGAGGAATAAGGTGCTGTTGCGAAAGTAGGCAACATTGACAGACTGGCTCGGATGAGCCGGTCTGTTTAAGCATATGAGAACATCTAAAATTTTTATAAAAATGGAGGAATTATTATGAGTTTAATACCTTATGTCGTTGAGCAGACGAGCAGAGGAGAGCGCAGCTATGACATTTTTTCCCGCCTGTTAAAGGACCGGATCATTTTTCTTGGAGAGGAAGTCAATGAGACAACAGCGAGCCTTGTCGTAGCGCAGCTGCTTTTCTTGGAGTCTGAGGATCCGGGAAAGGATATTCAGTTATATATCAATTCTCCGGGTGGAATGGTTACGGCAGGAATGGCAATCTATGATACGATGCAGTATATCAAGTGTGATGTTTCTACAATCTGCATTGGATTGGCGGCAAGCATGGGTGCATTTTTGCTTGCGGGAGGTACGAAGGGCAAGCGCTATGCCCTTCCGAATGCGGAGATTATGATTCATCAGCCATCCGGCGGTGCGAGAGGGCAGGCGACCGAGATTCAGATTGCGGCTGAAAACATTTTAAAGACAAAGAAGAAGCTGAATGAGATTCTTGCGGCCAATACCGGAAAGCCATATGACGTTGTCGCTGCGGACACGGAAAGAGACTACTATATGTCTGCCCAAGAGGCGATGGAATACGGTCTGATTGACGAGGTCATTGCAGCCAATAGAAAGCAGGATTAAGATAGAACACGGAGAATAATAGAAATGGTAGGAAGAAATGACGATAAATTGCGCTGCTCATTTTGCGGGAAATCCTCCGAACAGGTGCGCAAGCTGATTGCAGGACCAAACGGAGCTTATATCTGCGACGAATGTGTGGATATTTGTGCGGAGATTATTGAGGAGGAGCTGGAGGAGAGTGAGGCTTTAGGCGAAGCAGATGAGGCAGAGCAGATTAATCTCCTAAAGCCTGAGGAGATGAAAGCTTTTTTGGATGAGTACGTCATCGGGCAGGAGCAGGCAAAAAAGGTGTTGTCTGTGGCTGTCTACAATCACTATAAGAGAATCCTGGCAGGGACAAATCTTGACGTAGAGCTGCAAAAAAGCAACATTTTAATGCTTGGCCCAACCGGTTCGGGGAAAACCTTGCTGGCGCAGACGCTGGCGCGGGTGCTGAATGTACCGTTTGCCATTGCAGATGCGACGACACTTACGGAGGCCGGCTATGTGGGAGAGGATGTTGAGAATGTTTTGTTAAAAATCATCCAGGCGGCAGATTACAATATTGAGCGTGCCCAGCATGGTATTATCTATATTGATGAGATTGACAAGATTTCCAAGAAATCCGAGAATGTATCAATTACAAGAGACGTTTCGGGTGAGGGTGTGCAGCAGGCGCTGCTAAAGATTTTGGAGGGGACGATAGCGAGTGTTCCTCCGCAGGGAGGAAGAAAGCATCCGCAGCAGGAGCTAATTTCAATTGATACCACAAACATTCTTTTTATCTGTGGAGGAGCCTTTGATGGCCTTGAGAAAATCATTGAGACTCGCTTGGATGCCAAGGCGATTGGCTTTAACGCAGAAGTACGGGCAAAGACTGCATTAAACATCGGCGATGTGCTAAAGCATGTGATGCCGCAGGATTTGGTGAAATTTGGACTGATCCCGGAGTTTATCGGACGTGTGCCTGTAACTGTGTCCCTTGAGACATTGGATCGGGAAGCCCTGATTCGTATTTTGCAGGAGCCAAAGAATGCATTGACAAAGCATTATCAGAAGCTGTTTGAATTGGATGGAGTTGCATTGGAGTTTGATCGAGAGGCATTGGAGGCGATTGCAGACAAGGCCTTGGAGAGAAAGACGGGAGCAAGAGGTCTTCGTGCCATTATGGAGACGACGACATTGGATCTGATGTATCATATCCCGTCTGATGAGAGCATTACGGATTGCCGGATTACAAAGGAACTGGTAGAAGAAGCGCTGGCAATCGAAACCCAGGAGTTAAAGCGAATTGATGAAAAGAGAAGTGCCTGATATTTTAAATACAATGAGTTTAAAAATGCCCGCAGTGGCTCTGCGCGGAATTGTGATTCTGCCGGGGATGCTTGCGCATTTTGACGTAAGCCGCGAAAAGTCTATTAAGGCGGTGGAATACTGCATGACGAATACACAGAAAATTTTTCTTGTGGCACAGCGTGATGTAGAGCAGGAAGAGCCGACAATAGAGGATTTATATGAGGTTGGCGTAGTAGCGGAAGTCAAGCAAATTATAAAATTACAAAATAATGTTGCAAGAATCCTTGTTGAGGGGCAAGAGAGAGCGAGACTGTGCTCCTTTCCGGATACAAAGGAGTATCTGCTTGCAGAGGTTGTGTGTCTTGAAAACGAGCCGGAAAAGGAGCTATCCCAGGAGGTGGAGCAGGCAATGCTCCGCAGTATTCGGGAGACATACCGAAGCTATCAGATGGTAAATCCTCAGGCAGGGAAGGAGCTTTTGCGCCAAATCGGTGAGATTTCCGATTTGGGTAAGCTGATGGATCAGATTGCGAATAATCTGCCCATCTATTACAGGGAGAAGCAGAGCATATTGGAGGCAGCTTCTTTGACGGAGCGTTATGAGGTTTTGGTAGCGTTGCTGTTAAAAGAAGTGGAGATTGCTGCGATAAAAAATGAGCTTCAGACAAAGGTAAAAGAGCGGGTAGATAGAAATCAGAAGGAATACATTCTTCGTGAGCAGATGAAGCAGATTCGGGAGGAGCTTGGTGAGGACAATACCGAGTCGGATGTGGATACTTATTTAAAGGATCTGCAGAAGCTGGATGCGGATGAGGAGATTAAGGAGCGCATCAAAAAGGAGATTGACCGTTTTCGTAACATCAATACCAATTCTTCAGAGAGCACAGTTGCCCGCGGCTATATCGAGACACTGCTTGAGCTGCCGTGGAACAAGGCATCCGTAGACAACCGTGACATCCAAAATGCCGAGCACATTTTGAATGCGGATCACTATGGTTTGGAGAAGGTAAAGGAGCGCATATTGGAATTTTTGGCAGTCCGTAATTTGACAAGCAGGGGTGACAGTCCGATTATCTGCTTGGTGGGACCGCCCGGAACAGGGAAGACAAGCATTGCCCGTTCTGTTGCAAAGGCGCTGGATAAGAAATATGTCCGTATCAGCCTTGGAGGTGTGCGGGACGAAGCGGAGATTCGGGGGCACAGAAGAACCTATGTAGGAGCTATGCCGGGACGTATTGTGAACGGAATTAAGAGTGCGGGAGTAAAAAATCCTCTGATGCTGCTGGATGAAATTGACAAGATGAGCAGAGATTATAAGGGAGATACGGCCTCCGCATTGCTGGAGGTGTTGGATTCAGAGCAAAATGTCAAATTTCGGGATCATTATGTGGAGCTTCCGCTTGACTTATCGGAGGTGCTGTTTATTGCGACGGCAAATTCCGCACAAGATATACCCACTCCCTTACGGGATCGCATGGAGCTGATTGAGGTGTCCAGCTATACGGAAAATGAAAAGCTGCATATCGCAAAGGAGCATTTGTTTTTAAAGCAGACCGAGCGCAACGGCTTAAAGTCAAATCAGCTTTTTATCAGTGACGGCGCGATGCAAAAAATAATCAGCGGCTATACAAAGGAGGCAGGCGTCCGTGGTCTTGAGAGGCGGCTTGGAGAAATTGCAAGAAAGGCCGCAAGAGATATTTATGAGGGGAAGAAAACGTGCGTAAAAGTAACGGGACAGAATCTTTCCAAATACCTTGGCAAGGAAAAGTACAGCTTCGATAAGAAGAATGATACGGACGAAATCGGGATTGTTCGAGGTTTGGCATGGACGAGTGTAGGAGGAGATACCTTAGAGATTGAGGTAAATATTATGCCGGGAAAGGGAGAACTCCAACTGACAGGACAGCTTGGCGATGTCATGAAGGAATCCGCCAGAGCCGGAATCAGCTATATTCGTTCCATCAGTGAGGAATATGAGATTCCTCGAAAATTTTTCAAGGAGCACGATATCCATATTCATATTCCGGCGGGGGCAGTGCCAAAGGATGGGCCTTCGGCAGGAATTACGATGGCAACCGCAATGCTGTCTGCTATCACAAAGATTCCGGTACATGCAGATGTGGCGATGACAGGAGAGATTACCCTGCGGGGAAGAGTGCTTCCCATCGGAGGACTAAAGGAAAAGCTTCTTGCCGCTAAAAATGCGGGAATTGAAACCGTGTGTGTTCCTAAGAGGAATGAAAAGGACGTAGATGAGATTTCGGAAGAAATCAAAAAGGGTCTTAACCTTGTATATGTGGAGCATTTACGGCAGGTGCTTGACGTTGCCTTTGTAAAGTGAGAGGAAAAGTATGGTAATAAAAAATGTGAACCTTGAGACAGTCTGCGGGATTACGAGCAAGATACCGGATAATCCGTACAATGAGGTAGCCTTTGCCGGAAAGTCAAACGTAGGAAAATCCTCGTTGATTAATGCGCTGATGAATCGCAAGGCTCTTGCAAGGACATCCGCACAGCCGGGCAAAACACAGACAATCAATTTTTACAACATTAACGATGCCATGTATCTGGTAGATTTGCCGGGCTATGGCTATGCAAAGGCATCAGAGGAGGTCAAAGCAAAGTGGGGGAAGATGGTAGAAAACTATCTGCACACCTCAAAGAGATTGAAGGCAGTCTTTCTCCTAATCGATATTCGCCACGCTCCTTCTGCGAATGACAGAATGATGTATGAGTGGATGGTGTATCAGGGCTTTGCGCCCATTCTCATTGCGACAAAATTAGATAAGATTAATCGAAGTCAGATTCAAAAGCATGTGAAGGCCATTCGGGAGGGTCTTGGAGTAAAGCAGGGAACCGTAATCATTCCTTTTTCTGCATCCACAAAGCAGGGCAGAGAGGAAATATGGGAGATCATTGACTCTGTGATTCTGCCTAAGGAGGAAGCTTAGGCATGGGAAAGATCTGATTTTGCTATTGCTTTCGGGGTGCATAGGCTAAGGAGTTGCTCTTAGCTTATGCGCCTCTATTGCGGTGTAAGAATTTTTTGGAATCTCCGACATCAAAGACTATCGGGGATATGTACCTTGCAGAGAGGAAGCATTGCTTTGTGATACGCCGGGGTGCGCAAGGTGCGGATTGATAATCTGTTGATTGCGTTCGATGGGAATTTTGTGGTAGAATAGAAACAGATAAGAGGTCGGCATCGGAGGAAAATTGTATGAAGAAGAAAAAAATTGTAATTGCACTCGGTCATGAGGCGCTTGGAACAACACTGCCGGAGCAAAAGGAGGCGACGACACGCACTGCAAAGGCTGTTGCAGAGTTTATCAGAGATGATTATCAGGTCGTGATTACACATAGCAACGGTCCGCAGGTGGGCATGATTCATACCGCAATGAATGAATTTTGCAAGCTGTATACAGACTATACACCGACACCGATGTCTGTCTGTTCGGCGATGAGCCAGGGCTATATTGGGTATGATTTGCAAAATGCGATTCGGGCAGAGCTTTTGAACAGAGGCATCTATAAGACCGTATCTACCGTGCTGACACAGACGATTGTAGACCCGTATGATGAGGCGTTTTACAAGCCGAGCAAGGTAATCGGACGTATCATGACTGCGGAGGAGGCAGAGGCAGAGGAGCAAAAGGGCAATCATGTTGTAAAGGTAGAGGGTGGCTATCGAAGGATCGTAGCGGCTCCAAAGCCTGTGGATATCGTAGAGATTGACGCAATCCGAGTGCTGCTGAATGCAGATCAGATTGTGGTAGCATGCGGTGGAGGAGGCATACCGGTGCTCGCGCAGGACAATCACCTAAAGGGAGCCGGAGCTGTGATTGAGAAGGATCTTGCGGCAGGAAAGCTGGCAGAGCTTTTAGATGCAGACAGATTGATTATTCTTACCGGTGTGGACAATGTCTGCCTCAATTACGGGCAGGAAAATGAGAAGCCGATTACAGCTATGACGGTTTTGCAGGCAAAAGAATATATGGCAGAGGGGCAATTCGGAGAGGGAGATATGCTTCCGAAAATACAGGCCGCAGTTGATTTTATCGGAGATTCTGCAATGAAATCTGTATTAATTACAAAATTAAACAAGGATCATGTGTATGTAAGCGGCGGAATGGGAACTATGATTACAAAATAGATAGAAAAGGAAAGAAAGCAATGGTTAGAAAAACAAAAATCGTATGTACACTGGGACCGGCGACAGATAAGGATGATGTGTTGGAAAAGTTAATCGAGGAGGGAATGAATGTTGCCCGCTTCAACTTTTCACATGGTACGCATGAGGAGCAAATGAAGCGTCTTGTTAGGCTAAGAGAGCTGCGAGAAACATTAAAAAAACCGGTAGCGGCGCTTTTGGATACAAAGGGGCCTGAAATCCGTCTGATGGAATTTGCAGAAGGAAAGGTGGAACTGGAAAATGGGCAAACCTTTACGCTTACAACGGATGAGATTGTAGGAGATGAGACAAGGGTGTCCATTACCTACAAGGACTTGCCGCAGGATGTGCATCCGGGCGATCACATTCTCATTGATGATGGACTGATAGATATGGAGGTAACCGAGATTGTGCCGGCGGCGGGCAAACCGCATGCGGAAACAGGCGCAAAGCCTATGGATATCGTTTGCCGCGTTTTAAACGGCGGCACTATTTCCAATAAAAAAGGGGTAAATGTGCCAAACGTGCCCTTATCTATGCCCTATATCAGCGAAAAGGATTACAGAGACATTCTTTTTGCGGTGGAGCAGGAATACGACTTTATTGCAGCTTCTTTTGTCAGAACAGCAGATGATGTGTTTGAAATCCGCAAGATTTTAGAAGAAAAGGGTGGCAAAGGAATCAGCATTATTTCCAAGATTGAAAATATGCAGGGTGTGCAAAATATCGATGAGATTATCCGCGTATCTGACGGGATTATGATTGCCCGTGGCGATATGGGGGTGGAGATCCCGCTTGAGGATGTTCCTGTGATTCAGAAAATGATTATCAAAAAGGCATGTGATGCAGGCAGAATGGTCATTACCGCAACGCAGATGCTTGACTCCATGATGAAGCATCCCCGCCCGACCAGAGCGGAGGCGACAGATGTTGCCAATGCAATCTATGACGGGACAAGTGCGATTATGCTGTCGGGAGAGACGGCTGCGGGGATGTATCCCGTTGAGGCGTTAAATACGATGGTACGAATCGCAATCCGCACGGAGCAGGATATCAATTATTTACAGAGGTTTAAGCTGCGCCAGACAATGAGCAATCCTGACGTAACCAATGCAATTTCCCATGCAACATGTACGATGGCGGCAGATTTGAATGCGGCAGCCATTATTACGATTAGCAAATCGGGGCGTACAGCACGTATGGTGTCAAAGTACCGCCCGGATTGTCCGATTATCGGAACGTGTCTGACAGATCGGGTATACCGTCAGCTTGCTCTTTCGTGGGGCGTAACTCCCATGTTGATTGAGGAGAAAAGCAAGGCAGAGGAGCTGTTCGACTACGCAGTGGATGCTGCGGAGGATGCCGGCTTCATCGAGAAGGGAGATGTGGTCGTTCTCACAGCCGGACTTCCGCTTGGCGTGTCGGGAACGACAAATCTGATTAAGGTGCAGGTGGCAGGGCATATCCTTGTGCGCGGGAAAGGGATCAATAAAAAGAGAGTTTCCGCAAACCTATGTGTCTGCCATAAAGAAGAGGATTTGAAAAACTTTAAGGTGGGAGACATTATTGTGGCATCGGATACGAACAATCGGATGATGGAACAGATGCGAGGAGCCTCCGGCTTGATTGTGGAGGCAGACAGCGATGTATGCCATGCGGCAATTGCGGGCTTGAGTCTGGATATTCCGGTCTTAATCGGCGCAAGGGGAGCAATGGGAATCTTAAAATCCAGTGCTTTTGTAGAGCTTGACTGTGAGAGTGGAATTGTAATCGCAAATTAGGGATATTTTTGTACTTCCAAAAGAGACAGGCGTGTGATATAATGAGCGCAAGCATCGCTTGTGACAGAGCAGGTGCAGCAGTTGAAACAGATGAGAAGGTGCCGCAGGGCACGCGGATTGTATAGGAGAGGACGAACGTGACAGAGAGTGGATTAATTATTTTTCTTGTTGCAATTCTTTTTTTGGTAATTATTGCGGCAGTGATTGCAGTTGTGGCGGCAGTTTCGGGAGCTGTGGGAGCCATCGTGGAAGATGAAAATTCCTTAGATATGTAGACAAGGAGCTACGCCCTTTGCGCCGATGAGGATGCGAAGGGCGTTTATGCACGAAAGCAGAAAAAAGAGAGAGTAAGGAGAGACAAGATGTGCCGGAATTGTGATAACACAAAGGAATTAGCAAAAACGTATGACCCGAAGGGGATAGAAGACCGCATCTACCGTAAATGGGAGGAGAGCGGTTATTTTCATGCTAAGGTAGACCCTGACAAAAAGCCCTTTACCATTGTGATGCCGCCCCCGAATATTACAGGGCAGCTTCATATGGGACATGCCTTGGACAATACAATGCAGGATATCCTGATTCGTTACAAAAGGATGCAGGGCTACCAGACTTTGTGGCAGCCGGGCACAGACCACGCCTCCATTGCTACAGAGGTAAAGGTGATTGAGGCGTTAAAGGAGCAGGGAATTGACAAGCAGGAGCTTGGGCGAGATGGCTTTTTGGAAAAATGCTGGGATTGGAAGGAGGAGTATGGTGGACGCATTGTAAAGCAGCTTAAGAAAATCGGCTCCTCGGCAGACTGGGAGCGAGAGCGGTTTACGATGGATCAGGGCTGTTCGGATGCAGTTTTGGAGGTGTTCGTAAAATTATATGAAAAGGGACTTATCTACAAAGGCTCCCGCATCGTAAACTGGTGCCCCGTGTGTAAGACATCGATCTCCGATGCGGAGGTAGAGCATCAGGAGCAGGAGGGCTCATTTTGGCATATCAAATATCCGGTGGTCGGAGAGGAAGGCAGGTATGTTGAGATTGCCACGACAAGGCCGGAAACCATGTTTGGAGATACGGCAGTGGCAGTCAACCCTGAGGACACACGCTATCAGGATATCATTGGGAAGACATTAAGGCTTCCCATGACAGATCGGGAGATTCCTGTGATTGCGGATAGTTATGTGGACAAGGAGTTTGGAACCGGCTGTGTAAAAATTACGCCTGCACATGACCCAAATGACTTTGAGGTTGGCAGGCGTCACAATCTGGAGGAAATTGTGGTTATAAACGATGATGCCACAATGAACGGACTTGCGGGGAAATATGCAGGGATGGATCGCTATGCGTGCCGAAAAGCTCTGGTAAAGGATTTGGAGAATGCCGGTCTCTTGGCTAAGGTGGAGGCTCATTCCCATAATGTGGGAACGCATGATCGCTGCGGAACAACGGTAGAGCCGATGGTCAAGCAGCAGTGGTTTGTAAAAATGGAGGATTTGATTCAGCCTGCGGTAGAAGGGGTAAAAAACGGAGAGATACGACTTTTGCCGAAACGGATGGAGAAGATTTATTTTAACTGGACGGATAACATCAAGGATTGGTGTATTTCCAGACAGCTCTGGTGGGGACATCGGATACCCGCCTATTATTGTGATGCGTGCGGCAGCATGCAGGTGGCAAAGGTGGCACCGGAAAAGTGCCCAAGCTGCGGTTGTTCCCATATGAGTCAGGATCCGGATACCTTAGACACTTGGTTTTCCTCTGCATTGTGGCCGTTTTCTACTCTTGGCTGGCCGAATAAGACAGAGGAGCTGGATTATTTTTATCCCAATGACGTACTGGTAACAGGGTATGATATTATTTTCTTTTGGGTCATTCGTATGATTTTTTCGGGCTATGAGCAGATGGGCAAGGCGCCCTTCCATACGGTACTCTTTCATGGTCTGATACGTGACTCCCAAGGAAGAAAGATGAGTAAGTCTCTTGGAAATGGAATTGATCCATTGGAGGTCATTGATAAATATGGTGCAGATGCGCTTCGTATGACGCTCGTGACAGGGAATGCACCGGGGAACGATATGCGTTTTTATTGGGAGCGGGTAGAGGCATCCAGAAATTTTGCAAACAAAGTGTGGAATGCCTCCCGCTTTATCATGATGAATCTGGAAGGTACGGATACAGAGGATGGCTCAGAAGCTTCAGGTGGGAGCAATTCAGAGAAAGAGGCCGCACTTTGGCCTGCTGATAAGTGGATCTTATCAAAGGTCAATACGTTGGCAAAAGATGTAACGGAAAATATGGACAAATACGAGCTTGGGATCGCAGTGCAGAAGGTTTATGATTTTATCTGGGATGAATTTTGTGACTGGTACATTGAGATGACAAAGTCTCGTACCTACAATAAGGAAAAAGACCCTGCGTCTGCAAATGCTGCATTTTGGACACTGAAAACCGTGTTGACAGAGGCATTAAAGCTGCTCCATCCCTTTATGCCCTTCCTTACCGAGGAGATTTTTTTGACCCTCCATCCTAAGGAGGAGACAATTATGCTTGCAACATGGCCGGAATATAAGGACGAGTGGAATTTCCCGCAGGAAGAGGAGATGCTGGAGCATTGCAAGGACTTGGTAAAGGGCGTAAGAAATCTTCGCACGGAGATGGAGGTTCCGCCTTCAAGGAAGGCGAAAATATTTGTGGTGTCAGAGGAGGAGAAGCTGCGCAGCAGCTTTGAAGCCACAGTTGAGGCATACCAAAAGCTTGCCGGGGCAAGTGCGGTTTTGGTACAAAAGGATAAAGCGGGAATCGGGGAGGATGCAGTGTCCGTTGTGATTCCCGGAGCTACCTTATATCTGCCGCTTGAGGATCTTGTAGACATTGAGAAGGAAAAGGAGAGACTAAAAAAGGAAAAAGAGCGTCTTAAAAAGGAGATTGCACGTGCCAAGGGAATGCTTTCCAACGAAAAGTTCTTAAGTAAGGCTCCGCAGGAAAAGGTGGAGGAAGAAAAAAATAAGTTGGGAGCCTATGAGCAGATGATGGCGCAGGTAGACGAGCGACTGGCGCAGATGAAAGGATAAGAGCGCTTGGGCGTTTTGTGTAGAGAATTTTAAGATTTACTTGAAAAAATTGCACAAAAATAGTACTATATTATTATAGAAACTGGTAGATTGCGAGACAAGAAAATTCTTAATTGAGGAGACAAATCAGGATGCCAACATTACCACAGGAAAAACCTCGGGTTCGTGTCACATATGATAATATGGAAGCGTATATTTTGCTGGCAAGACCGGAGGAAGGGGAAGAATACACAGTTTCATATTTGAAGCAGGCTCTTTCTGAGAAGGGGGTTACTTCCGGTATTGATGAGGAAAAGCTGTCCTCAATCCTTGCAAATCATATGTTCAGAGAAGAGGTTCTGGTTGCGAAAGGGAGCAAACCGGTGGATGGAGTAGATGGGTATTATGACTTCAATTTCAATACACACTTTGACGGAAAACCCAAAATACTTGCAGATGGCTCTGTTGATTATTGGTCGGTACACTCTTTGGAGCAGGTACGGGAGGGGCAGGTCATTGCAACCTATCATCCTGCGATTGAAGGAAAGGATGGGTACACGGTCAATGGCAAGATTCTCCAAGCAAAGAGGGGAAGGGAGCATCCTCCGCTAAAAGGAAAAGGATTTGAGCGCGTGGAGGGGAAGCCGACTTATGTGGCGAGCCTAGATGGCAAGATTGAGATGCAAAATGACAGAATTGTGATTCTGGCAGTGCATGAGGTCTACGGAAATGCTGAGCTGACAAGCGGAAATATCGACTTTCGAGGGGATGTAGTGATACACGGCAATGTAGAGGAGGGTGTGAAGATTAAGGCGACCGGCTCCATTACTGTTGACGGAGTCGTAGAAGCATGTGAGCTGGAGGCAGGAAAGGGCATCATCCTACGAGGCGGAATGCTTGGTGGGAATAAGGCAATCGTAAAGGCAAAGGGAGATATCACCGCACGATTTTTTGAGTTTACAACCATTGAGTGTGACGGAGACATTCACGCGGATGTCATGCTGGAATGTGATGTAACCTGTCAAGGACAGATTTTTCTCAATAGCTCCAAGGGAAAGATTATTGGCGGCAACGTGCGGGCAATTCGCGGAATTGAGGTAACCACACTGGGCAATGATGCAGAAAAGAGAACATATGTGTATGTAGGAGCCGGAGTTGAGATTTACAGCGAGCTAAGAGAAATCGAAAAGAAGATTGAGACAACAAGAGCAGAGCTGGACAAAATAGAAGAGACGCTAAAGCAGTTTGCGGTTTTAGAGCAGGAGCGTGGTGTCAGCTATGCCAACGATCCCAGAAGAATGGGACTGCTTCGGATGAAGATTAAGAACACGGCTCTTTTGGCAAGCGATGAAGCAGAAGAGACGAGGCTGCGTATTCTGGCAGACAGTGCGCTTGGAGCCACCGTGAGAGTTTTGCGTGAGGTATATCCCGGGGTTACCATTCATATTGACGAGATGTTATTTACCTTAAAAAATATCGGAAGGTCTATTGAGTTCTATAAACAGCCGGATAAGATCGGAACAAGACCCTGCTGTTAATGTCGAACAATCGTATTTTTCGTGGATACAGGAAAACTTAAGACAAAATCACTTGATTATTATCATCACTATAAGATAAAAGAGCCTATGAATACTGTAAAAACAGTACTTTAAAGGCTCTTTTTGTGTGCCGTGATACTATTTTGATACTATGTTTTCTATCTTTTCCGCGATTTCATTTTGCTTGTTCGGATATAAATGCGCATATATGTCTTGAGCTGTTC
>JAQXLR010000094.1 GCA_029012225.1 Clostridiales bacterium | reverse complement strand
ATGTGACAGTGGGAGATACGACGCTCTACCATGCGGGAGACTTAAATGACTGGTACTGGGAGGGCGAGGAGGAAGGGGTCAATGAGGCCATGACCCGTGATTATCAAAGGGAAATCACAAAACTGACCGGGAAAAAAATAAAGGTTGCCTTTGTGCCCTTTGATCCCCGCTTGCAGCAGCATCAGAGCAGAGGTATGGATTATTTTATCAAAAATACAGATTGGGACTGCATCTTTCCGATGCATATGTGGGGAGACTATTCTGCAATCGTACCATACAAAAGAGAGTGCCTGAAATTTGGGGAGGCAGAGCGAATTATGAATATTTCGCACAGAAATCAAGTGTTTGAGACTTGACGATGAAGAAAGCATTGCGTTATACTTATAAAACTATAACAATATGATAAATTTTTTAGAAGGATAGGAGAGAGGATATGACATTTTTGGGATATTTTATTCAATATTTGCTTGCATTTGTTTTTTTGGTAGCTGTCGCGGGACTCGGCATTTTTACGGGAAAAAAGTGGAGTGACAGCAAGAAGGCAAAAAAGAAATAGAACGGTTTGGAGGAATCAGAAGTGAGTAAGTTTTACGGGGAAAATGAACTGCGCCGGATGTATCTTGATTTTTTTGAGAGGAAGGAGCATCTGGTTATGAAAAGTTTTTCTCTGGTGCCGAAAAATGACAACAGCCTGCTGCTGATTAATGCAGGGATGGCCCCTCTGAAAGCATACTTTACGGGGCAGGAGATACCGCCGAAAAAGCGTATGGCGACATGTCAGAAATGCATTCGCACCGGAGATATTGAAAATGTCGGAAAAACGGCAAGACACCTGACATTTTTTGAAATGCTTGGAAATTTTTCGTTTGGAGATTATTTTAAGCGTGAGGCCATTGCATGGTCATGGGAGTTTTTGACAAAGGATCTCGGACTTGCCGAGGACAGGCTCTATCCGTCCATCTATGGCGAAGATGATGAGGCATTTGAAATTTGGAATAAGGAAATCGGTGTTCCCGCAGAGCGGATTACAAGATTTTACCGTGACCCCGAAACGGGAGAGTGTGATAATTTCTGGGAGCATGGCGCAGGACCTTGTGGTCCTTGCTCTGAGATTTATTATGACCGCGGAGAAAAATACGGCTGCAAGAGCCCGGAGTGTAAGGTGGGCTGTGATTGTGACCGCTTCCTTGAGGTTTGGAACAATGTCTTTACTCAGTTTGAGGGAGACGGCAAGGGCAATTATACAGAGCTCTCACAGAAAAACATTGATACCGGAATGGGCTTGGAGCGCCTTGCAGTCATCATGCAGGATGTAGATTCCGTCTTTGATATTGATACGATGAAAGCGATTCGTGATAAGGTCTGTGCATTATCCGGCAAGACATACCAGACAGATGCCCTAGACGATGTTTCGATTCGCCTGATTACCGACCACATCCGTTCGGCGACCTTTATGGTCTCGGATGGGATTATGCCTTCCAATGAAGGAAGGGGATATGTATTGCGCCGTATCATAAGACGTGCGGCAAGACACGGAAGAATGCTTGGAATTGCAGACAATTTTATGGCAGAGCTTTCCGCAACGGTGATTGCAGAGAGCAAGGATGGCTATCCGGAGTTGGAGGAGAAAAAGGACTTTATCTTTCAGGTGCTTACACAGGAGGAGGATAAATTCAGCAAGACAATCGATCAAGGGCTTGCCATCCTAGAGGAGATGGAAAAGGAGATTAAGGCCGAATCCGGAAAGGTCTTGTCCGGAGAAAATGCATTCAAATTATATGATACCTACGGCTTTCCGTTGGATTTGACGAGAGAGATTTTAGAGGAAAAAGGAATCGTAATTGATGAGGACGGCTTTGAGAAGGCAATGCAGCTTCAAAGGGAGACCGCGAGAAAGGCAAGAAAAGCGACGAATTACATGGGAGCGGACGCAGGTGTTTATGAGAAGATTGATCCTTCTGTTACGACAGAGTTTGCAGGCTACGAGAAATTGAGCCTAAAGGCAAAGCTTACGGTCATGACGACAGAGAAGGAGCTTGTGGAGGCACTGTCGGAGGGAGAGCTTGGCACGATTCTTACCGATTGTACGCCGTTTTATGCAACCATGGGCGGACAGCAGGGAGACAAGGGAGTGATTCGCACTGCCTTTGGAGAATTTGAGGTAGAGGATACAATTGCGCTTTCCGGAGGAAAGGTCGGTCACATCGGAAAAGTAACAAAAGGCATGCTAAGAGTGGGGGAGGAAGCAGAATTATCCGTAGATGCCTCCCTAAGAGCGCAGACCTGTAAAAATCATTCCGCAACCCATCTTTTGCACAAGGCACTGCGTGAGGTTTTGGGTGCACACGTGCAGCAGGCAGGTTCTCATCAGGATGGCGAGCGCACGCGATTTGACTTTAGTCATTTTGCGGCAATGACACCGGAGGAGATTGAAAAGGTAGAGCGGCTTGTCAATGAAAAAATTGCGGAGGCGATTCCGGTCGCAACCGATATTATGACAGTGGACGAGGCAAAAAAGACAGGAGCCGTTGCACTGTTTGGGGAAAAGTACGGCGAGAAGGTTCGTGTCGTTTCGATGGGAGACTTCTCAAAGGAGTTCTGCGGAGGCACGCATGTAAAAAATACGGCAGATATTACTGCATTTAAGATCATATCAGAGAGCGGTGTGGCAGCAGGAGTGCGCCGTATTGAGGCCTTGACGGGAGGAAACGTGTTTGCCTATTACCGCAATATGGAGGAGCAGCTTTTACAGGCATCAAAGCTTGCAAAGGCAACTCCGGCAACGCTGGCAGATAAGATTGTCCATATGATGGCAGAGATTAAGGAGCTTTCCGGCGAGAATGAAGCATTAAAGAGTAAGGCTGCAAGGGAAGCACTTGGAGATGTCATGGATCAGGCTGTTGAAGTCGGTGGCGTGAAGCTTCTTGCCACCAGCGTGGACGGAGTCGATATGAACGGTTTGCGTGATTTGGGCGATCAGCTGCGTGAAAAGCTGGGTGAGGGAGTCGTGGTGCTTGCGTCTGCGGCAGACGGAAAGGTCAATCTGATTGTCATGGCGACAGACGAAGCCATGAAAAAGGGAGCCCATGCAGGAAATCTCATCAAGAGCATTGCAGGAAACGTCGGTGGCGGCGGCGGTGGACGCCCCAATATGGCACAAGCAGGCGGCAAAAATCCCGCAGGGATTCCAAATGCGATTGCTGCGGCAAAGACGGCATTGGCAGAGCAGCTTGCAGGATAGCAGGGACGATCGTGAAATAGAATACAAAGTGTCGGGAACACGTGGTTTATAAAACTTATGTGTTCCCGACACTTTTTTATTCAATAGGAAATACCTTTCCTATTGAACAAAAATGCTCCGCAAGGATCGCACTGCGGTGGGAATGAATGATGTCACTGCCTCAACCCGCCGCAGGCGGAGAATCCTGTGGAACAGGATTCTTTTTTATGCTGTGTGTCCGGCGAAGCTGAAGCACACTTGCAATCGTGATATTTTGGAAATTTTGTAATAGGCAAGGAAACATAGAATATATATATTAGTAGGAAAATATGTAATTTGCAAAATAAAAAGAACATGGGAAGAATCGATGTATTGTAGTAGAAGAAAAATTTTGGGATGTTTTGGGGGCATAATCACAATCCTTGTGGTTGTCTTGACGTCTGTAGCTTTTTCAAACGACATATTTTTAAAGATAGACGCAAGCAGGGTGGAGGAAGAAGAATATTGGCACATGATGGATGAGAGCAGATTTGAAGTAACCCAGTATTTTTTGGATGAGCATAATGTAGCCCTGGATGAATTAAAAGATTGGGAGAACAGCTATGGTAAAGAGAGTCCGTGTAAAAAGCTGATGGAGACGGTTCTGGAAAAGCTGATCTATCGGAGAGCAGTGTACAGGCTTGGAATGGAAAGGGGGTATGTGGAGAGTGTAGAGTATCGGGATATTGTCCGTAGATGGCATCTGGAAAATGAGCAAAGGGAGACGAAAAAGGAAAAAGGGGAGATTGTTTACGGACTGACAGAATTTTCACTGGAGCAATACATCAGCTATGAGATGCAAGGGTTAAAGCAGTGCTTTCTGGAGGATAAGGAGAACACTGACTTGCAAATTACGCAGGATGAGAGAGAAGAACATTTTAGAAACAACGAATGGACTGGTGCAGATGGAAGCTCAGAAGCAGTTTTGGAGGAGATTAAGAGTATCGTAGACCGGGATTTGCAGGAATTAAGGTATGAGCAGCGAATCGAGGAATATGTGCGCAAGACAAAAATAAAGCTGGAGGAGGCAAATTGGTATGATATCACTTTTGCACGGATACGAAAGTGGTATGGCAAGTAGCAGACAGGAGGGGAGCATGTCAAAAATGAGAAAAACGTTGTTGATGGGAGCTATGATGATATGCATGATGGTTCCATCACTTTTTGTGAGCGGAGCACAGAATCAGCAGGAGGCAGAGGGAAGAACCTTTTATGTGGACTCTGTCAATGGGAAGGATGACAACGATGGCTTGAGCAAGGAGAGGGCGTTTCAGTCGTTAAGCAGGATCAATGAGCAGACTCTAAGAGCAGGAGATAAGGTTTTGCTCAAAAAGGGCTCTGTGTTTCATCGGCAGTATCTGCACCTGGAGAAGGAGGGAGGCACTGCAGGAAATCCCGTTGTGATAGGTACCTACGGAGAGGGAAGCCGACCGGTCATCCATACGATGGGGGAGGGAAGGTGGTATCAGTCCTATAATAGGGAGGCCTTGGATAATCCCAAACATAAGAGTGCCGGATGGGTCTCATCTGCGATTCGTTTGATAGATGTGGAATACATTGAGATTAGCGGATTGGAAATTACCAATACGGGAGGCAGTAACATAGCTGCGGAGCATCCAACGGGAGAAAATCTGGAATACAATCATCATGCTGTTATGAATCGGACAGGAGTTGCCGGAGTTGCCAAGGACAGGGGAACGCTAGAGCATATTGTACTGCGTGATCTTTATATTCATGATGTGATCGGAAACGTTTACGATAAGCATATGGTCAACGGTGGAATCTATTTTATTATGGCTGTTGCGGAAGATGAAAGCAAGACGGGCATTCCCAAATATGACAATCTTGTCATCGAAAACTGCCATATTGAGAATGTAAACCGTTGGGGAATCGCAGCTGCCTATTCAGGAGCACACAGTACGAGATTTCAAAATACGGCAGCGATCGATGCAGGAGAGATGGAGACATATGGATGTACAAATGTAATTATTCGCAATAACTACCTAAAGGGAGTAGGGGGAGATGCGATTACCACTATGTACTGCTACCGGCCATTGGTTGAGCATAACGTATCGATTGACGCAGCGGCGCAGATAAATTTGACGGACTACAGCAAGGGAGAGTACGGAAGCTTCGGACGGGTAGCAGCAGCAATCTGGCCATGGAAGTGTAAGGATGCCGTCTTTCAGTATAATGAGTGCTATGACACACAGAATGCGGGAAAAGGCAACGGAGATGGGCAGGCGTGGGATGCGGACTCCGGAGACGGAACTTTGTATCAGTATAATTACAGCAGCGGCAACACCGGAGGAACCGTCATGTTTTGCCTGCAGCAAGCGGTTCACAGTACTTTCCGATATAATATCAGTCAAAATGACCTCATAGGGATCCTAAATCTGCCAGGCAATCCGGATGCCCATATTTACAATAATACCTTCTATATTAAAGAAGGAGTGCCGATTATTCGTACCGATATGAGAAACGGTGCGGCAAAGATGGAAAACAATATTTTTTATTACAGCGGCACTTCGCCCAAAGAGGAAACATGGTATTACAATGAAGCCACACAGATTTATCACAATAATCTGTACTATAATTATGCCCAGATACCAAAGGGAGACGCAAAGGGTATCCGAATTGATGCGGACGCAGCGGTACAGATATTGAAAAATCCGGGAAGCGCACCATCAAGTGCAAAAAACAAAGGCCCCGGTGTATACGAGAGAAGTGCATTTGAAGGGTATCTTCCGGCAGAGGGTTCGCCTGTTATCAATCAGGGAGTTACGATTACAGATGCAAATGGATTTGCAGTAGAAAAAGACTTTTTTGGAAAGCAAATAGGAGAGCATCCCGAGATTGGTGCGGCAGAAAGCGATTCCCCGTCGCTGATGCTCACATCAGGCGTTTATCAGATTGTGCCAGGAGGAATGAGCGGAATCAATACGATTGGGGGAATCGGGAAAGAGACTACAGTAGAAATGTTTCTGAAAAACGTAGTCTGTGACAGTCAAGTTACGATAACAGTATTAGATGGAAATCGGACATTGTCAGACAAGGAGCTGCTAAAACCGGGAATGACAGTAAAGCTTTCGTGGGGAGAGCGGAGCGTAAGCTATACGGTTTTGCAGGATACCGATGCTTCTTTGCATGGCAGTATCTTTAAGCAGACAGGGAAGGAGATCTACGTTCCTTCCACAGAACAAAATCCATGCACACCGGAGACATTGTTGGCGGGAGTAGAGTTTGCTGACACGGCATCTGCTCGCGTATACAGCGGGCAGACAGAAGTCACAGAAGGTGCCTTGACGGATGGGATGACACTTTGCATTACTGCACAGGATGGTGTGACGACAGAAGCGTATACAATCAGAATTCAGAATGAATATGACTGGATCAAAGATTATGTGGAAGAAAAGCAAGGAGAGGTCTGGTTTGCGCAGTATAAGGATGGAGCGGCAGATTATGTGAACTTCTCGAATTATTCCAATCAATATGCAGTGTGGCAGATTGCAGACAATCGATACGACAATGTAGGGGCACAGGGAAGAAAAGGAAGTGTCACGGAGGAAAGTCATGGATTAATTATAGATTTTTCATCAGATGATGGGTTCTATACTTACATGGCATTTCGCGTTCCAATGAGCGGACGGATTTCTTTTGAGCTAAGAGCAGACGAGCCTTATCTGAGACAGAACAATACAAGAGGAAGTGCGCAGCTGACACTCTATCATAACGAAACTGAGATACAAAGCTGTGAGATGAGCCGGATGAATGTCAAGGCAACCTTTGAGAGGGTGGAGCTTACAGTAAAGAAGGGTGACTGGATCCGGCTAAGAGCGGCTGCGATCAATGCTCCGAACTGCCCCAGCATATATGCGACTCCGATTATCCGATACCTTGATGTATCGCCCACAGATATGTAAGCTCCTATGATGCCGTTTCATTCGTCAGAAAAGGAGACAAAACAAAATAAAAAGTAGTTGACGAATGAAAAAAGTATGCTATAATTATCTACAGTGCAATAAATATGACCCAATCAGTTGAATGTGCACAATACGCAACTGAAGGGAGGTTAGGTGTGAGATAATGTCTAGTGTAGTTGTAAAAGAGAACGAGACTTTAGATAGCGCATTACGTCGTTTTAAGAGAAATTGCGCGAAAGCTGGTATCCAGCAGGAGATTCGTAAAAGAGAGCATTACGAGAAGCCAAGCGTAAAGCGTAAGAAAAAATCTGAAGCAGCAAGAAAAAGAAAGTACAATTAATTGAACATCAATTTTTGTATTTAAAAAGCTACCGTTTGTACGGTAGCTTTTTTCATTTTTTTCTTCCTAGGAAAGACCCGGTCGGCTCAAAGATGCGAAATAGGATTCTTTCTTAGGAAGAAAAACGGTTCCGCAAAGGGGGATGCATCAATAACCAAGTTCTTCTCCGATTAAGATGACCTTGATACGCCCTAAAATACCGCTTCGTCTTGTAATGACAATCTGATTACAGATGCAGTCAGGAGAGAGACAGTCCGCACAGACACCGGTCGCACTGCAGGGAGTCTTTTTGCTAAGACGCTGGCAATTCATCGGACTGGCAACAAGGTGCACACGGCTGATGGCTTCTTCCACATTTGCGGCAACCTTGTTCATTCCGGCCATGATAATCACATGCTCCGGTCCATAGATTAAGGCAGCGGCACGATTACCGGTTCCGTCAATATTGACAAGCTCTCCGTCAACAGTAATGGCATTGGTGCTCATGAAATAGTAATCCGCAGACAACGCTTCATGATAAATCCGCTTCATATCCTCGGGTGTTTTTGCCGTAGCCCGGTCAAGCAGCGTAATATTTGGATCGTGACGCAAGGCAGTCAGCATTCCGATGCCGTCAAGTGTCATGGAGCCGCCGAAGGATACGGTGCAGCCTGTGGGTAAATAAGAAAAGGCGGTCTTTTCTGCTTCCTCAACGGTAGCGCAGTAGCAACCCTCAATCCGGCGTTTTTCCAGATTCTTTATGATGGTAGCTGCAAGGGTCTCATAGTGTGCTTTTTTTGGACTCATAGATTCTCCTCCTCATCATATACTCCTTTCAACAGACAAGGTGTATATGTTCTTTTCTATTGTGTATTTTACTGTATAATTTATTATAACATGTTTTTTCGCTTTTGTCTCCTTGACATTTTTCTGTAAAGAGATAATAATGAAAGACGTATTTAGAAAGGATGATTTATGAACAGAAATTTAAAGAAAATGCTGTCCTATTACAAACCTTATCAAAAGATGTTTTGGGCAGATATGTTTTTTGCAACGCTCTCTGCAGGTATTACGTTGGTGCTGCCGCTGATCATTCGATATGTGACCTCAACCTTGATTTATATGGACAAGGCGGCTATATTAGATGGGATAAAAATAATTGCAGTCCTTCTGTTTGTGTTGGTAGCGCTTGATTGTTACAGTAAGTTTTTTATTAATAACTATGGACATGTGATGAGTGCAAAAATTGAGTATGACATGCGCGCGGAGATTTTTGACCATCTGCAAAAGCTTTCCTTTGCCTTTTATG
>JAQXLR010000093.1 GCA_029012225.1 Clostridiales bacterium | reverse complement strand
AAGAACTTATTTTTTGTGGGACAACCTGCAAAAAATAAGTTCTTTTTTCAAAAAATTTGACAAAAAAATTGACAAAAAAATACAATAAGAGATATAATACTGGGTAAGAAAGATACAAGAGAAAGAGAATACGATACGAAGGAAGGGTAAGAGTATGAAAGATAGCATGAGAAGAGTTCTGGTACGTCGTCTCTCGTTTGTAATCGGCGCATTTTTGGCGCTGTTGCTATTTTCGATGAGTTCCTTGTTTTTGGCAAGAGTGGCGATCAATCGAATTGTAGCTGCGGAGGATTTGCATGCAGAGGCTCTGGACGGAAAAAGAGCGCATTTTGAGTGGGCGGAGGGTCTGTCCTCTGCAATCGGTCTTGGTACCGAGTTTAAAGGAACACTGGATTATACAGCCTGTGGTCTGGGACAGTGGCTGTATGGGGACAGCTATACAAGCAATCCGCAGATTCAGGCGCTTGTAAATGAAATCATTCCGCTTCATCAAAGAATCCATGAGGCGGCAAAGGTTTTGGAGACCGGAACAAAGAGAGAGGCTTCCGATGTATACTTAAACCAGATTAAGCCGGATATTAAGACGTTGGTCGGACTTTTGGATGAAGTGATTGAAATCAGTGCGCAGCAGACGCAGGATGCAAGAGTGCTTATGGAGCGCGTGCTATTTTTCTCTGTCATTCTTCTTGTGACCTTGGCAGTGATTGCGTTTGCGGGTCTTGTAAATGTAATCAGATATATTACCTCCAGTATTACAGAGCCGATTCGTAAGATTGAGAAGGAGGCTAGGCGACTGGCGCAGGGCGAGCTTGACTTTACGATTGATGTTGATGTAAATAATGAGGCAGGAATGCTTGCAGAATCCTTAAATGACTCCATCAGCGAGCTCAGAAAATATGTAAACGAGATGGGACGCGTCTTAAATGCATATGCAGACGGAGATTTCACCGTGGACTGTGAGATTGAGTTTCGAGGCGAGTTTGTACAGTTGAAAGAATTTTTAGACCATATGCAGGATAGCTTAAGCAGAGCATTCCACAAGATTGAAGAGAATACGGCAGTTGTTATGAACGCTTCCACGCAGGTTTCGGGAGGTGCGCAGGATCTTGCAAAGGGTGCTGAGGAGCAGGCGAATATTATCACGGAAATTTCAGAGAAAATCAAGTATATTCTCGGAAGCGTCGGCGAAATTTCTGACAGCGCAAGGTCTGCAACCAGCATGGCAGAGACCATGAAGGAAAAAATGGCAGAGAACGATGCTGAGACAAAGATTTTGGATCAGGCGATGGATGAAATCAGAGCACGCTCCAATGAGATTAGCTCGATTATCAAGACAATTGAGGATATTGCATCACAGACCAATATGCTTTCTCTAAATGCTGCAATTGAGGCGGCACGCGCAGGCGAGGCAGGAAAAGGCTTTGCAGTGGTTGCAGACGAGATTCGAAATCTTGCAGCAAAGTCTGCACAGGCATCTCAGGATACGACAGATCTGATTCTGGAGTCCATCAAATCGGTAGACAACGGAAGCGAGATTGCAAGAAGAATTGCAGAGAGCATCAGCCAGACCAATCAGGATACGGAGCATGTGCTTGAGGCGGTCAATATGATTTCCGAAAATACAGAAATGCAGGTGGATGCATTGCGTGATCTGGAAGAAGGAATGGCACATATCAATGATACGATTTATACCAGCTCTGCTACTTCACAGGAGAGCGCTGCTGCCAGCGAGGAGCTTGCAAGTCTTGCAACAAGCTTGGATGCACTCGTAGGTCAGTTCCGGATAAAATAACAAAGTAGGCAAGCCTACCTCTACTCCAATCCCCTCAAGCTTGAGGGGATTGCGTGCTTTGTGCGCAAGGCACGATTGTGCGGCAAGCACTTTTATACGGGCAAACATGCATTCTTGGCAGAGCGTTTTGTTTCCTGGGGATTGACAAAAAATCATGATATTGTTATCATCAGTTTAGTGTAGTGTGTGAGGAAAGTATAAGGAAGGTTTTCTTTTATGAGGAGACAGGTATTATCTCTGCTGGTTGAGAACAATCCGGGTGTGACCAGTCACATTTCCGGATTATTCAGCCGCAGAGGCTATAACATCGACAGCTTTTCATCCGGCGTAACGGCAGATCCGAGATATACGCGAATTACGATTGTCGCGAGTGGTGATGAGCAGATTTTAGAGCAGATAGAAAAGCAGCTTGCAAAGCTTGAGGATGTCGTGGATATCAAAGAGCTGGAGCCGGGCTCCTCGGTTACGAGGGAGCTGATTCTTGTTAAGATTCGGGCAAAGGATACGGAGCGTCAGCCCATTTTAAATGTGACTGAGATTTTCCATGGGAAATTTGTGGATGTAACGAGAGATTCCGTGGTAATCGAGCTGATTGGACAGCAGGATAAGCTGGATGCGTTTCTTGATTTGCTACAGGGATATGAGATCCTTGAATTGGCACGAACCGGCATTACGGGACTATCCAGAGGAACGGCTGATGTGAAGATGCTGGATGAGGATGGAAGATTACATAGTCTCTAAGCAAGAGGAGCTACAAAACAACAAGATTCGGAGGAAAGAAAATGGCAGCAAAAATATTTTATCAGGAAGACTGTAATCTTTCTCTGTTAGAGGGAAAGAAAATTGCAATTATCGGATACGGAAGTCAAGGACATGCACATGCGCTGAATCTTAAGGATTCAGGCTGTGATGTTGTGATTGGACTTTATGAGGGAAGCAATTCATGGGCGAAGGCAAAGGCA
>JAQXLR010000092.1 GCA_029012225.1 Clostridiales bacterium | reverse complement strand
AAAAGAAAAAAAGAAAAGTTAAAAATTGTATTGTGAATATGAGAAAAATATATGCATAAAAACAAGATAAAAAGTATAATTATGCACAAATATGAAAAAGGAACGCAAAAATGCTTTACGAGAAAAGAGGAGTGTATTAATATAAGGATAGTATGAGTAAGGAACAAAGAAGCATAAAGGTAGGAAAAGCAGGATGATACGAGTAGGAATTATAGGGGCGACCGGCTATGCGGGAAACGAACTGGTACGTCTTTTGATGGGACATAAACAGGCAGAGATTCGGTGGTATGGTTCAAAAAGTTATATAGATCGGGCTTATGCGCAGGTATATCGAAATATGTTTCAGATCGTGGAGGATATCTGCAAGGATGATGACATAGAAGCGCTTGCAAAGCAGGTCGATGTTATTTTTACGGCAACGCCGCAGGGATTCCTTGCAGGGATATTGGGCGAAGAGATTCTCCAACAGACGAAGGTAATCGATCTAAGTGCCGATTATCGGATGAAGGACGTTTCTGTGTATGAAAAATGGTATCAGATTCCACATAAAAGTCCGCAATTTATGGAGGAAGCAGTATATGGACTTTGCGAGATAAATCGAGGGAAGGTAAAAGGCGCGAGACTGATTGCAAATCCGGGCTGCTATACGACCTGTTCGATTTTGACCGCATATCCGCTTGTAAAAGAAGGGTTGATCGATGCGAATACGCTGATCATTGATGCAAAATCAGGAACCTCGGGTGCAGGTCGGGGTGCAAAGCTGCCCAATTTGTTTTGTGAGGTCAATGAGAGCATAAAGGCATATGGTGTGGCATCGCACCGACATACACCGGAAATTGAGGAGCAGCTAAGCTATGCTGCGGGGCAGAAGGTAGTTGTAAGCTTTACCCCTCATCTTGTTCCAATGAATCGTGGCATTCTTGTGACAGCGTATGCATCCCTGGCAAAGAGAGCAGACGGAAGTTTCCCGAATGAGGAAGAAATCCGCGCGGTGTACGAGAAATATTATGCGAAAGAGCAGTTTATCCGTCTTTTGCCTAAAGGAGAATGCCCTGAGACAAAATGGGTAACGGGGAGCAACTATGTGGACATCGGATTTTGTGTTGATGCCCGCACGGGAAGAGTGATTCTGATGGGAGCATTGGATAATCTCATCAAGGGAGCGGCAGGGCAGGCAGTTCAGAATATGAATCTTGTATTTGGACTTTGCGAGTCAACAGGACTTGAGCTGGCACCGATGTTTCCGTAACAGGTAGGAAAGGGATGGCAGCATGCAAATAGAAGAACACGAGGTAGTCATCCGTGTGATGACGATGGCAGATTACAGTGAGGTCTATGCCCTCTGGAAAGGGATCAGAGGCTTTGGAATACGCAGTGTGGATGATTCCAGAGAGGGCGTGGAGCGTTTTTTGAAAAGAAATCCTTCGACGAGCATGGTGGCGGTAAAGGAGGGGAGAATCGTTGGTGCGATTCTCTGCGGGCACGACGGAAGGAGAGGATGCCTGTACCACGTATGCGTAGCAGAGCAATATCGGAAGCACGGAATCGGGCAGCAAATGGTAAAGGCATGTCTTAGAGCACTTCAAGGAGAGCAGATTAGCAAGGTCAATCTCATTGCATTTCAAAAGAACGAGGTAGGAAATCTGTTTTGGAAGAAAATGGGCTGGTGCTTTCGGGAGGAGATTCATTATTATGAATATACGATAAACAAAGAGAATGTCATTACATACAATCCGTAAAAATGGAGGGATAGCAGAGCATGAAGCAGATTGAAGGCGGCGTAACCGCTGCAAAAGGATTTTTGGCGGCAGCTACGGCTGCGGGAATTAAGTATCAGGGCAGGAAGGATATGGCAATGCTATATAGCCAACGACCTTGTACGGTTGCCGGCACATTTACGAAAAATCTTGTGAAGGCAGCTCCGGTAAAATGGGATCAAAAGGTAGTGTCAGACCGGGGTAGGACGCAGGCGGTCATAATCAATGCGGGAATTGCAAATGCCTGCACCGGAGAGCAGGGGATGCGCTATTGTGAGGAGACTGCAAAAGAGGTGCAGCGGCTTCTTAACCTTCCGCAGGAGGAGGTGCTTGTGGCGTCTACGGGAGTCATTGGTATGCAGCTTCCAATGGAACGCATTTGTGCCGGAATCCAAGATATGGTTCCGAAGTTAAAGGATGATATTATAAGTGGAAATGAGGCGGCACGTGCCATTATGACAACCGATACGCATGAAAAGGAAGTAGCAGTAGAGCTTACACTTGGAGGGAAGCAGGTAAGAGTCGGCGGAATGTGTAAGGGATCTGGCATGATTCATCCGAATATGTGTACAATGCTCAGCTTTGTGACCACAGATGCGGCAATTTCGAACGAAATGTTGCGAGAAGCACTTCTGGAGGATGTGGAGGATACTTACAATATGATTTCGGTAGACGGAGATACCTCCACCAATGATACCTGTCTTCTTTTGGCGAACGGAATGGCAGAAAATCCTGTTATAGAGGAGAAAAACGAGGATTACCGTCTGTTTTGCGAGGCACTTCATTTTGTCAATGAAACGCTGGCAAAGCAGATGGCAGGGGATGGAGAGGGTGCTACCGCTCTTTTTGAGGTAAAGGTCATAGGAGCAGCGTCTAAGGAGCAGGCGAAGCGTTTGAGTAAGGCAGTGATTACATCAAGCCTGACAAAAGCGGCAATCTACGGACATGATGCGAATTGGGGGCGAATCCTTTGTGCAATGGGATATTCCGGAGCACAGTTTGATCCCGAGAAGGTAGACCTTTTCTTTGAGAGTGCCGCAGGGCAAATTCAGCTAATCGAAGATGGAGTCGCTCTTGACTATAGTGAGGAGCAGGCAACAAAAATTTTGTCGGAGTCTTCGGTTCGCGCCATTGCAGACATCAAGATGGGAGAGTATGAGGCGACAGCCTGGGGCTGTGATTTGACGTATGATTATATAAAGATAAATGCAGATTATAGATCATAGTCATTGCTGCGAACGATGCAGCCATGCATAGGATTTGTGAGGGGAAAAAGATGGATGAGAAGGATATGAAGGAGCTGTTAAAAAAAGCAGAGGTTTTGATTGAAGCACTGCCTTACATACAACGATTCAATCGAAAAATTATTGTCGTAAAATACGGTGGAAGCGCCATGCTTGATGAGGAACTAAAGCGGCAGGTAATTCAGGATGTGACGCTGCTAAAGCTGGTTGGGTTTAAACCGATTATTGTCCATGGAGGGGGAAAAGAAATCAGTCGCTGGATTGGGAAAGTCGGAATGGAGCCGGTCTTTGTCAACGGTCTGCGAAAAACAGATGAGGACACGATGGAAATCGCCGAGATGGTGTTAAATAAGGTAAACAAGTCTCTGGTTACCATGGTACAGGAGCTTGGAGTGAAGGCAGTAGGGATTAGCGGGAAAGATGCAGGTCTGCTTTCCGTTACAAAAAAATATGCTGATGGACAGGATATCGGCTTTGTAGGAGAGATTGCGGAAGTAAAGCCGGATATTCTTTATGATTTGTTGGAAAATGACTGTCTGCCGATTGTCTGTCCGGTGGGAGTGGACGCTAAATTTCAGAGCTACAATGTCAATGCGGATGATGCGGCTTGTGGGATAGCCAAGGCAATAAAGGCAGAAAAGCTGGCATTTTTGACAGATATTGAAGGTGTATATAAGAATCCGGATGATAAGAAAACTTTAATTTCCGAGCTTTCTGTTTCGGAGGCGAGAGACTTAATCGGAGCCGGATTTATCGGGGGCGGGATGCTGCCAAAGCTAAACAACTGCATCGACGCCATTGAAAACGGCGTATCGAGGGTGCACATTTTGGATGGGCGCATCGCACATTGCCTGTTGCTTGAAATTTTTACAAATAAAGGAATCGGAACAGCAATATTGGGGGACAAGGAGAGTAGATTTTATCATGAATAACGAAGGATATATCAAAACGGCAGAAAATGTGCTGCTGCACACCTACCAGCGGTTTCCCGTGGTGCTTGATCATGGCGAGGGAGTATATCTGTATGATGTGGATGGCAAGGAATATCTGGACTTTGCAGCAGGGATTGCCGTGTCGGCGCTCGGCTATGGAGACAGGGAATACGCAAATGCATTAAAGACGCAGATCGATAAATTGATGCATACCTCAAATTTGTATTACAATGAGCCGATTATCAAGGCTTCGGAAAAATTGCGAAACGCAAGTGGAATGGATCGGGTGTTTTTTACAAACAGCGGGACAGAAGCAATTGAGGGTGCCATCAAGGCAGCGAAAAAATATGCATATACGAGAGATGGTCATGCAGGCCATGAAATCATTGCAATGAAGCATTCCTTCCATGGCAGAAGCATGGGAGCGTTGTCCGTAACGGGCAACCCTCACTATCAGGAGCCATTTGCTCCAATGCTTCCGGGAGTGCGATTTGCAGATTTTAATGATTTAAATACAGTAAAAGCTTTGATTAATGAGAAAACCTGTGCTATTATTTTGGAGACAGTGCAAGGTGAGGGTGGGATTTATCCTGCTGACAAAGCGTTTTTAAGAGGAGTACGGGCACTCTGTGATGCACACGATATCCTTTTGGTTTTCGACGAGATTCAGTGTGGAATGGGAAGATGCGGACAGATGTTTGCTTGGCAGCTTTATGGTGTAAAGCCCGATATTATGACGAGTGCCAAGGCTCTAGGCTGTGGGGTTCCGGTAGGGGCATTCTTAATGACAGAGCATGTGGCGGAAAAATCTTTAGCGCCCGGAGATCATGGAACTACATATGGAGGCAATCCTTTGGTAGGTGCTGCGGTATCGCATGTGCTGGAGCGAATGGAGAGAGAGCAGATTACGGAGCATGTCAGAGAAGTTGCGTTGTATCTGGAAGAAAAGCTGGATGAGCTGGTAAAAGACTGCGAGTTTTTTACAGAGCGACGTGGTATCGGACTGCTTCAGGGAATAGAGTCGAAAAAGCCTGTAGGCGAAATCGCAGCAAAGGCTCTTGACCAGGGTCTGCTTATCATTACTGCAGGGAAAAATGTGCTTCGCTTTGTACCACCGCTTATCATCGAGAAGAAACATATAGATGAGATGGCAGAAAAGTTAAATATAACATTAAAAAATATATAAATGTTTGGCGGCAAGAAGATCAGAATGGAAGAGTGAGAACATGAGAGCATCGCAGAAAAAATTATTATCAGCAATACTGATTTGTGCACTATTGATTGGCGGAGGGAGCATTGTTGCAAAGACCGTAAATCTGAAAGAGGGAGAGAACGAGGCGGTAAGCGTCGATGCAGCAGATAGAAGCGCAAAAAATGAGACGGATTTTCGGGAGGCAAAAACCGACCTTATTTTTTGGTATGCGAATAATAATTACACTGAATTCTTTGGTGAAGCGGCAAAACAGTACTATTTAAAAACAGGGATAAAGGTTGCTGTGGAATATCAGGATACGATTGACTATATTGGTGATATGTATCAGGCGACGATGGAGGATGCGGAATTTCCCGATGCTTATCTGATATCGGGGGACTATCTTGAGGAAGTTTATCTTTATGGTCTTGCCTGTGAGCGAGAGAAGACGGCGGCAGATGAAAACATACTGTCTACTGCACTTAAGGCAGCTGCCTATCAGGACAGACAGGTTGGATATCCGCTTAGCTACAATCCCTGCGTCCTTGTGTACCAGAAGAATTTCTTTCAGACAGAGCCGCAGTCCCTTCAGGAAATCATTACCTATGCAGATG
>JAQXLR010000091.1 GCA_029012225.1 Clostridiales bacterium | reverse complement strand
GGGCAAAGGGCATGGAGCAGGATAAGATCAATGCTTATATGACGCTTTATACGGCACTTGTGACGATTGTAAAATGTGCCGCTCCCATGATTCCGTTTATGGCAGAGGAGATTTACCGCAATCTTGTATGCTCGCTTGATCAAAGTGCGCCGGAAAGCGTGCATTTATGCGATTTTCCTGTGGCAAACGAGGCGCTTATGGATGCGGAATTAGAAAAAAATATGGATGAGGTTTTAAAGCTTGTTGTGATGGGGCGTGCCTGCCGGGATGCGGCTTCCATCAAAAATCGTCAGCCGATTGGCAGGATGTTTGTGAAAGCACCCTTTGGCTTAAGCGAGTTCTTTGTTGCAATTATTGAGGATGAGCTAAATGTAAAAGAGGTAAAGTTCCAGGAGGATGTCAGCGCCTATACAAGCTACAGCTTTAAGCCGCAGCTGCGTACCGTAGGTCCAAAGTACGGAAAATTTTTGGGGCAGATTCAAAAAGCCTTAGCAGAGCTTGACGGCAATGCGGCGATGGCAGCTCTAAAGGAGAAGGGGGTTCTTACCCTGCCGCAGGTAAGCGATGAGATTGCGCTTTTGGAGGAGGATTTGCTGATTGCAACAACGCAGATGGAAGGGTATGTGGCAAAGAGCGACAATACGATAACGGTAGTTTTGGATACCAATCTGACAACGGAGCTTTTGGAGGAGGGCTTTGTGCGCGAAATCATCAGTAAGATTCAGACAATGCGCAAGGAAGCCGGCTTTGAGGTCATGGATCAGATTACGATTTCTTTCCGGGCAGGGGAAAAAGTAACATCTGTTTTTGAAAAGTACGGAGATGAAATCAAGGCAGATGTACTGGGACTTGAGATTATAGAAGATACAAAAGAAGCCGAAGACAAGGTCTATCGAAAGGAATGGAATATCAACGGAGAGACCGTTCTTTTGGGCGTGAAAAAGGGAGGCAGATAAATGGCAGAGATTTTATTTCAGAAAAAAGCATTTCTTGAGGATGTGCGGGAAAATGTAAAAAATCTTTATAGAAAAACACTTGAGGATGCAAATCAGCAGGAGATTTTTCAGGCAGTTTCCTACACGGTAAAGGATGTCATCATCGACAAGTGGCTGGATACACGAAAGGCCATGGAGAAAGAAGATCCAAAGATTGTATATTATATGTCAATGGAATTTCTGATGGGACGTGCGCTTGGCAACAACCTCATCAATTTAAAGGCATATAAAGAGGTCAGAGAGGCGCTTGAGGAAATTGGCTTAAATCTTGATGTCATTGAAGATCAGGAGCCGGACCCCGCGCTTGGAAACGGAGGTCTTGGCCGTCTTGCCGCCTGCTTCATGGAATCGCTGGCAACCTTAGGATATGGAGCCTACGGCTGCGGCATCCGCTATCGCTATGGAATGTTTAAGCAAAAGATAGAGGATGGATTTCAGATCGAGGTGCCGGATCAATGGCTGAAAAATGGGTATCCGTTTGAGCTGCGCCGCCCGGAGTACACTTACGAGGTGAAATTTGGCGGCTATGTCAAGGCAGAACATACACCGGAGGGAAAAACACGCTTTGTGCAGGAGGGCTACCAATCTGTTGTGGCTGTTCCCTACGATATGCCGATTGTCGGATACGGAAACAATATGGTAAATACGCTGATGATTTGGGATGCAGAGCCAAAGGAGTGCTTTGAGCTTCTCTCCTTTGACAAAGGCGATTACAAAAAGGCTGTTGAACAGGAGAACCTTGCGAGAAATCTTGTCGAGGTGCTTTATCCAAACGACAATCACGTGGCGGGCAAGGAGCTCCGTTTAAAGCAGCAGTACTTTTTTGTGTCTGCAAGCGTGCAAAGAGCGATTGGAAGGTACAAGAGCAGTCACGAGGATATCCATAAGCTGTCGGAGAAGGTGGCATTTCAGCTCAATGATACGCATCCGACTGTAGCAGTGGCAGAGCTGATGCGCATTTTGCTGGACGAGGAGGAGCTGACGTGGGAGGAGGCATGGGAGATTACAACGAAAACCTGTGCATATACCAACCACACGATTATGGCAGAGGCATTGGAAAAATGGCCGATTGAGATTTTCTCCAGACTTCTTCCGCGTATCTATCAGATTATTGAGGA
>JAQXLR010000090.1 GCA_029012225.1 Clostridiales bacterium | reverse complement strand
GCAGGAAAGAAAGTGATTGTGGTCGGCGGTGGAAACGTGGCAATGGACGCTGCGAGAACGGCGAGAAGGCTTGGAGCGGAAGTACACGTTGTATACCGTCGCAGTGAGGCAGAGCTTCCGGCTCGTCTGGAGGAGATTCATCATGCAAAGGAGGAGGGCATTATCTTTGATGTGCTCCAGAATCCGGTTGAGATTTTGGCGGATGATAACGGTGCCGTTCGTGCCGTAAGGGTCATTCGGATGGAGCTTGGAGAGCCGGATGAATCGGGAAGGAGAAGCCCAAGGGAGATTCCGGATTCTGAGTATGAGATAGAGGCAGATACGGTAATCATGTCGCTTGGAACCTCCCCAAATCCACTGATTTCTTCCACGACAAAGGGCTTAGAGCTGAATCGCAGAAAATGCATTGTTGCACAGGAGGAAACCGGGGCGACGTCAAAGCCCGGCGTATTTGCGGGAGGAGATGCAGTAACCGGAGCGGCTACCGTGATTCTTGCTATGGGAGCAGGAAAAGCAGCCGCAAAGGGAATTGACGAATATTTAAGCGCAAAATAAGCGGTTTTGCAAAAAATAATAGTAGAAAAATATAGAAAAATGCGGTATACTGTAGGAAAATATATTTCGGTTACAGGGGAGTATACGAATGAAAAATGAAAAAAAGTTTCGGTACAATGATGTAGATGCACGTTCGGAGAGAATTAACAGAGTTTTTCTGCTTGGAACAGCCTGTGTGTGGCTGCTGATTCTTATTTATCTGTCGACAAATCTTCTGGGGGAAACCATACAGCCGATGATTGCTTATTGCAATCTCGGCTTAGTGCTTGTCTTTGCGATTGTTAATTTTCTCTGCTATATGAAGAACAAAGCAGGTCAGCTATTAAGAGTTTTTGTCAGCGTTGAACTCGGAATTATGATGCTTTTACTGGGATTTTTGACAGATGCGGAGTTTATTCATCTTATCTTCGTAGGGATTCTTGTGCTCTTGATTCCTTATTATGATTTGAAGGTTTTGCAGAGCACGGCAATTGGTTATGGCGTTTTGTATTTTATCACTGTCATACCGGGACTGGTAAAACAGCCGTTTGTGGAAAATGTTGACATGTATTGCAGAGAGATTTTTGTTGGACTTTTGATGTTCCTTGCATATCGAATCGGCAAGATATCAAAAATGTTCTATGACGATGCACTCGGAGCCGCGTCTGAGCACAGCGCGAAGCAGGAGGTGCTCGTGGAGGGAATCCTTGGTATTTCCGGTATTGTGCAGGATGAGACAGAAAAGAGCAATGAGCTTGTCAATGAGCTGGTAGGCACAACCGAATCTGTTGCACAGAGCATGCGGGAGATTTCTTCTGCCTCCAATATGACGGCACGTAATATCGAAGAACAGAATACAATGACACAGAGCATTCAAAGAACAATTGTCGAAACAGAGGAACGCTCCAAAAAGATGGTTGAGATTGCGATGGATTCCAATGAGAGTATTCAGGAAAACATGCTGATTATGGAGCAGCTAAAGCATCAGTCGGAGCAGATTGCAGCAAGCAATCAGGAAGTGACCGAGTCTATGACACGTCTGCAGAACAAGACCAAAGAAGTTGAGGAGATTGCAGGTATGATTTTAAATATTTCAGGGCAGACCAATCTTCTTGCCTTGAATGCATCCATCGAGAGTGCCCGTGCCGGTGAGGCAGGACGTGGCTTTGCAGTAGTAGCAGAGCAGATTCGCCAGCTTGCGGAGCAGACCAAGAGTTCTACCGAGCAGATTACAAGAATCATCAATGAATTGAATGAAAATGCAGATCAGGTGGTAGTATCGGTAGAGAGTTCGGTTGAGGAGACAAAGAATCAGAATGAGAAGATTTTGGTTGCAGTGGAATCCTTTGGAATGCTAAATACCAATATGACACAGTTGATTGAAGATATTAATGCCGTAGATCAGGAGATTTCGAGTTTGTCCGATGCGAATAACAGCATTGTGGAAAATATCTCACAGCTTTCGGCTGCGACACAGGAGGTA
>JAQXLR010000089.1 GCA_029012225.1 Clostridiales bacterium | reverse complement strand
CGAATATCGAGACGATGCAGCGTCTCATAAACAATATGCATCTGCTTTTCTCTCTGCGGATTGGAGGCATCCACGACATGCAAAATATAGTCTGCGTATTTTGCCTCCTCCAACGTACTCCGAAAGGCCTCAATCAAGTGGTGCGGCAGCTTACGAATAAAGCCCACCGTATCGGTCAGAAGGATTTCCTGCTGCCCGGAGAGCTTTAGGATTCTTGTAGTGGGATCTAAGGTTGCAAACAGCTTATCCTCCTCTAAGACTCCGGCATCGGTCAGCCTGTTTAGCAGGGTAGATTTTCCCGCATTTGTATAGCCCACGATTGCAGCGACGGGAATCTCGTTTCTCTCGCGCCTGGCTCTGGTTACCTCACGGTGCTGGCGTACCTCTTTTAGCTCATGGTTTAGCTGTGCAATCCTGTCCTTGACCAGTCGGCGATCCATCTCCAGCTTCTTCTCGCCCGGCCCTCTCGTGCCAATTCCTCCGCCAAGACGCGACATGGAACGACCAAGCCCGGCGAGACGACCAAGGCGGTATTTTAGCTGTGCCAGCTCCACCTGTATTTTCCCCTCATTCGTAGTCGCTCTTGCCGCAAAAATGTCGAGGATAATCAAGGTTCGATCCATTACCTTTGTATCAAGCTCCTGTTCCAGATTTTTTAACTGTGCCGGAGAGAGCTCATCATCACAGACAATTCCGGTTGCGCCGGTCTCCTCGATGAGATTTGCAAGCTCCGATACCTTCCCTGTTCCGACGTAGGTTCCGGGATGAATCCGCTCTCGCTTTTGAATCAGGCTGCCAACTACGGTTGCTCCTGCCGTCTTTACCAGCTCGGCAAGCTCTGCCACAGAGTCCTTGGCATCGTCTCCGTCCTGCTCGCTGACACCTACCAAAATTACTTTTTCTTCTACTTCTTCTATCTCAAATGTTTCTGCCACATTACTCTCCATTCCGCAGACGCTTTCTCGTCGAAGGAATCGCGAGGCGAATATCAGATTCGTCTCTGCGAGAAATGCTACTTTGTGACGCCTGCGGCACAAATAGCCGTGTGAAAAATAAGCTACCCGGCTTATTTTTCACGCTACTCTCCTCGTGATTGATTTCTTCCTACGGCTCTCCCTCCGGCGCTATCTCCTCCTGTCCTTGCGGAAAGCCCTGCCGATACTTCAAAAAGGTGTACTCTCTTTGCATGGTGCTATCTTCCGGATACAACGCCATATATTCCTGGACTGCTGCCCATGCCCCGGCAAAGTCTCCCGTATATTCACATGCAAGAATCTGATTTTGCATCAGCTCTTTTCGGTTGGGCACCTCCTTCATCGAGAGTCCCTGATTTACATACAAAAGTGCCTGGGCATAATTTCCCCTTTGTATCTCAAGCTCGGCAAGTGCATTCATCGCCTCCGGGCTTTCCTCCCCAAGCTCCAGATAGGTCTGATACAAGGTCTGTGCGCGCTCCATATCCCCCTCGGCCTCATACACCTTGGCAAGATAAAGATTCGCCAAAGCACTTCCCTTTTCCAGCGCAGCACTCAACTCCTTCTTCGCATTGTCGTACTGCCCCAGCATACTGTAAAGCTTTCCTCGCCATGCCAGATTGTCTGCGCTATTGCCCTTAATCCCAAAGGCCTTATTCAAATAGGCTTCCCCTTGCTCTGCCAAACCATACGCAGAAAGATTTTCATATATGGAAACATAGAGCTCATAATCCTCGGAATTATAGTTTACCGCCGCGGAAAAATCCGAAAGTGCAGCCTCGCTGTCTCCCTGCCCCAGCAAGAGACATCCACGCATATAATAGGCATTTCCATCCTCCTTATCATAATCCAAAAGGGCATCGTAGGTCGCCAGCGCCCCCTCTTTGTCCCCTGCCGCATACTGCGCAGCCGCCTTATAATAGCTAATATCTATCTCGGTCTTGGTAATCCATCCGATGTGTCCCTGCAGAGCTGCCTCAAAGGCCGCAACTGCACCCTCATAATCTCCTGCCTCCATGCTTTCAATGCCAAGCGTACGATAAGCAAGCTCCTCCTCTGATGCCTGCTTCCCACAGCCGCAGCCAAAAAGCGCCAAGAGTGCCGCGGAAACAAGCAGTGTTTTATATTTGTTCTTTTTCTTCATAGTCACTCCACGTATCCATCACTTTCTGGTTACAGTATGAATGATATTATAGCATGTGTCAAGTAATACCCCCTGCTCTCATTCCCTCCCGAATGACTCTTTTTGCATTTTTGTATGCCAGCTTTTCCAGCTTCGAGAAAGAAAGCCCTCTTCGCCGCAAGGCTTCAAAAAAAAGAGGCATTTTTTCGCATGTGTCAATCTCCAGCCTTCCGCTGATGCCGTCAAAATCTGTTCCGATTGCAACGCAATCCTCTCCGCCCTGATGCATCAGGTGCTGTATGTGGTCGCACATTCGTTCCACTGTGCTAACAGGCACTTCCTGCGACAAAAAGGTAGGCTCAAAATTTAATCCGATGACACCTCCGCATTCGGACAGCCTGCGAATCATCTCATCGGTAAGATTTCTGGTCGCGGCGCATAAGCTTCTGCAATTGGAATGGGATGCCACAAAGGGAAGCCCTCTTTTCCTTGACAGCTCTGCCACATCCCAAAACCCACCGTCTGAAAGATGGGATACGTCAACCAAGATTCCCAGCTCCTGCATATAAGAAACAGCCTCCTTCCCAAAGTCGGTCAGCCCCCGCCTCATCTTTTCTCTATCTGCCGAATGGCAAAAGCCAAGGCGATTTGGGTGATTCCATGTCAAAGTAATCAGGCGCACTCCTCTCTGATAAAAATCTTGCACGTCCTCTAGGCTTTCTATTACCGCACCACCGTTTTCAATTGTAAGAAAGGCCGAAATCTTTCCCTCTTTTTGGTTTTTCTCCAAATCCACAACACTTGTTGCAGGCGCCAGATCTCTCTTACAGGTCTCCAGCGTATTTTGGTAAATCCGATACTGCATCCAAAAGAGTTCCAGGGGGGATGGCATCCTTTGTAGCCCAAACCATTCCGGCACGTTGCTCTGCGGCAAAAAGATGGCAAAAAACTGTGCCATTGCCCCAATCTCTTTTAGGCGTGCCACATCTACCATCGTGCCGTCCAGCCTCTCTGCCGTCTCTTTTTTTCTCGCCAAGGCTTCCGATAAGGTGTCACAGTGCATGTCAATATATCTCATGTTTTCTCCCATACTGCAAAAATCCTGACAAAGCAGCGTCACTCGTCAGGATTTTCTTCCTTTTTATCAATATACGATTCGTGTATCGTTTTGTGCCTAACGATACCGGCAATTATAAGTGCCAAATGTCTTCGTTGTATTGTGCAATCGTTCGGTCAGAGGAGAAAAAGCCCGCATTGCTGATGTTTAACAGCATTTTTTTCGCCCATTCCAGGCGATTCTCATAATCTGCATAGCAGCTCTCCTTTGCGGCGACATAAGCCTGAAAATCGAGCAATGTCATAAACCAGTCCTTATTCAAAAGCTCGTGATAAAGCCGCTGTAGGTTCTCCTTACAGCCAACACGAAGCAGCTTATCGCTGACAATAAAATCAACTGCTCTTTTGATGTCCGCATCCTTCTCATAGTATTCCTTTGCCACATAATCCGCTTTTTGATAATGCGCAATGACCTCCTCGGACGATTCGCCGAAAATATAGATATTGTCATCTCCCACAAATTGATGCATCTCCACATTGGCGCCGTCCATCGTTCCGATGGCGATTGCACCGTTTAGCATAAATTTCATATTTGAGGTGCCGGATGCCTCCTTTGATGCGAGGGAAATCTGCTCATGGATATCGGCGGCAGGAATCAGCTTTTCTGCCAGTGTGACATTATAGTTTTCTACCATCACGACCCGAAGATACGGAGAAACCTCTGCATCGCTTTCAATCAGCTCCTGCAGGCAGAGGATGAGATGGATGATATCCTTTGCAATCACATAGGCGGGCGCTGCCTTTGCCCCGAAAATTACGGTAATCGGACGAGTCGGCTTCTTTCCCTCCTTGATTTCAAAATATTTGTGAATGACGTAAAGTGCATTCATCTGCTGCCTTTTGTATTCATGCAGTCTTTTGATCTGAATGTCATAAATCGAATGTTCATCCAAGGCAATTCCCTGTGTCCTTGCGAGATAGTCCTTTAATTCTCTCTTGCTGCCCTGCTTTATGGCAAGGAGTCGGTGCAAGACCTCGGTATTGTCCACATACTGCTCCAGCTTCTTTAGCTCCGCTGCATCCCGCTTAAATGCAGACCCAATCAGACTTTCGATCAGCTCTGTGAGTGCATGATTGCAGTGCAAAAGCCAGCGTCTGATCGTAATGCCGTTCGTCTTATTGTTAAATTTTTCCGGATAGAGCTGATAAAACCGATGCAGCT
>JAQXLR010000088.1 GCA_029012225.1 Clostridiales bacterium | reverse complement strand
CTGTTGCAGAGCTCATGCGTATCCTTTTGGATGAGTATGGACTGGAGTGGAATGATGCTTGGAAGATCACAACACAGACCTGTGCATACACAAATCATACGATCATGTCAGAGGCGCTGGAGAAGTGGCCCATCGAGATCTTCTCCCGTCTGCTTCCGAGAATTTATCAGATTGTTGAGGAGATTAACCGCCGCTTTGTCTTGCAGATTCAGGCACAGTTTCCGGGAGACCAGGGAAAAATCGCGCGCATGGCAATCGTCTATGACGGACAGGTCAAGATGGCACACCTTGCCATTGCGGCGGGACATTCCGTAAATGGAGTGGCAAGGCTTCATACGGAAATTTTAAAAAATGAGCAGCTGCATGATTTTTATGAGATGTTTCCGGACAAGTTTAACAATAAGACAAACGGAATTACACAAAGACGCTTCCTGTTGCATGGGAATCCGCTCTTGGCAGACTGGATTACAGAGCACATTGGAGATGACTGGATTACAAATCTGCCCCATTTAAAAAAGCTTGCCATCTATGCAGAGGATGAGAAGGCAAGGCAGGAGTTTATGAATATCAAGTACCGCAATAAGGTGCGCTTGGCGAAATATATCAAGGAGCACAATGGAATTGAGGTAGACCCACGCTCTATTTTTGATGTACAGGTAAAGCGACTGCACGAATATAAGCGTCAGCTTCTGAATATTCTTCATGTCATGTATCTGTATAATGAGCTGAAGGAGAATCCCAATATGGACTTCTATCCGCGCACCTTTATTTTTGGGGCAAAGGCAGCAGCAGGCTATAAGAATGCGAAGCTTACGATTAAGCTCATCAACAACGTGGCACAGGTCATCAACAATGACCGTAGCATTGACAATAAGATTAAGGTAGTCTTTATTGAGGATTATCGTGTATCCAATGCGGAGTGGATTTTTGCGGCGGCAGATGTCAGCGAGCAGATTTCCACGGCAAGTAAGGAGGCATCCGGTACCGGAAATATGAAATTCATGTTAAACGGAGCATTGACGATTGGAACGATGGATGGTGCAAATGTAGAAATTGTTGAGGAAGCGGGAGCAGAAAATGCATTTATCTTTGGAATGAGCTCAGATGAGGTCATTGCCCATGAAAGAAACAGAGATTATAATCCGATGCAGATTTTTAACAATGACCCGGATATTCGAAAGGTGCTGATGCAGCTTATTAACGGCTTTTATTCGCCAAATGATTCTGAGCTGTTCCGGGATTTGTATAATTCTTTGCTCAACACAAATTGCACCCAGTATGCGGATACCTACTTTATTCTGAAAGACTTCCGTTCGTATGCGCAGGCGCAGCAGAAGGTCATGAATTATTATAAGAAGGAGCAGGAGTGGGCAAAAAGTGCAATGTTAAATGTGGCAAATGCCGGTAAGTTTTCCTCGGATCGAACGATTCAGGAGTACGTAGATGATATCTGGCATCTGGATAAGATTGCAGTCCTTTCTTCTTCGGCAGAATAGTGAAAAAGAAAATAGAAAGAAAATAGACAAAAAATCGTGTGTACGACAAAAGTATGCACGATTTTTGTTGCTTATTTACAAAATGGAAGATCATTGCCATGGAAAAAGTGAAAAAGACAAAGGAATCATACAGCAATATAGACAAAGATGGACATTGTACAAATTGTATATAATAGACAGCGGAGACGATCGTGCTATGTTGACAAAAATTTATCACTTAAGATATAATAAGGAAAATTATGGGCAAATTGCTAAAATATTGCTCGTAATGTAGAAGCGATTGTGCAAAATATAGAAAAGAAAGGGAGAGGAAGGATGCATAGGAAACGTATTGCAACAAAGGTAATCGGATGGATCTTGCTGTTATCCATTGGATTAACACCTCTGTCGACTCTGCGTCAGGGGAAGGTCTATGCGAATGATGTGGAGACAGATTCGCAGACAGAGGCAGTCTTACCCATAGAAGCGGATGAGGAGCAGAGAGCCGAGATATTATTGGACAATGAGACAGAGGCAGCCGATACGACAGAGCAGACAACTGTGAAAGAGGAGGCAATTACAGAGAATGCCGTGGAGGAAGATCAGCCTGCAGCCGAGGAGGATGGATCTGTATCTGCGGCAGCCGGGGAGGATGGCTCTGTATCTGCAGGGTCAGAGGTTGATGAGGCAGATACGATTGAAGCAGAGGCAGAAGAGGTTGTATCGGATGCAGCCGAGGAAGAGAATCTGATCGAAGTAGAGGCAGAAGAATTTGATTTGTTGGGGAATTCTACAGGACAGACCTTGACCTTGAACGAGAAGGCACTTTATGTGATTTATGATGCATTTGATGATACGACGGGAGAGGCGTTGGATATAAGCTCAGCGAATGCCACGTTTATGTATGAGGCCGGGGGCTCAAATTGCGGTTGGCTGAAGCATGACAATGGATACGATGAGAATAATGTTGCCGGCAAATATCTGTGGAAATTTACCTCGGCAGGTGCAGAGGGAACCTACTATATGAGAACGCAGGGGTATGGTCAGGCATGGCCGGTAATGCATCCTGATGCGCCGGAGAATAATAACAATGTCGGCGGAGGATTTGTACTTACCTCAAAATACAAGCCGACCAGCAACGGCTCTCCGATGAAGATTGAGGTTCTGGCTGTGGAGGGAAACAAGACATATGTAGCAATTAAGTCTGTCTCCTACTTTGACAGCAGATACAATCGCCAGCTGACAGCAGAAAAGTATATGACGACAAAGATTTTGGCAAACAAAGCCGGGTATGTTACATGGACAGACAGCTTGGAGCAGAATGACAGAAAATATTCGTGGTGGGTGATTGAAGAGGTACTGAGCGAAAATGAGCCGATGAGAGAGGGGGGAGATCCGAGCCGCGTTTTGCTTTGGAGAAGCAATCCGATGTTTGTGCACTATCGGATTCCGGCGATTGTAACGGCAAACGACGGCTCGCTTGTTGCCTTTGCCGATTATCGTTATAATGACGGTACGGATATCGGAATATACCGCAACGTAAACTATTGGAATGGGACTGCTTATGCCGGATATCCGTATGGACAAAGAATCGACATGGCAACGAGGCGCTCGACAGACAATGGTACAAACTGGAGCGCTGAGAAGAATCTGACCGTGCAATGGACCAGACCGGGCACATCCGATAACAGTAAGGCGTATGGATACAGCGATCCTGCAGCAGTCGCAGACCGTGAGACAGATAAGGTGCTGGTTATGTCAGTGGGCGGTACGAATGGTTTTGGGCAGAACAACACGGGGATTATTTCCATGCTGTCTGAGGACGGAGGAGCAACCTTCCAAAATCCTGTATCCTTGGCGGGGCAGACGGTTAATGTCGATACCATGCAGTATGACACGAGAACCGGCTTGTATGATTTGCGGAATTCCAGCGGGGAATCGTATAATTGGTACTCTATGTTTATGACATCAGGACGGGTGACGCAGTCACGCTATATCAAGGTGGGAGAGCATTATCGTATCTATTGTGCGGCTCTTTTCAGGACGAATAGCGGTAACATGAATTGGGTAGTGTATTCGGATGATTTTGGTAAGACATGGGGAATCCTTCCCGGTGTGGCGATTACAGGCGCAGATGAGGCAAAGGTAGATGAGCTGCCAAACGGGAATGTCGTGGTAACCAGTCGTACCAGAGGAGGACGCCTTGTCAATGTCTTTTCCTACAATGCTTCGGATTCAAGCTATAAGACAGGAAGCTGGATGAGGCAGACAAATAAATTTACGATTGGAAACACTACAAACGCCTGCAACGGAGATTTGTATATCCTCTATGCAAAGGACAACCTGACAGGCGAGTACGGATATCTGGCATTGCAGACCTTTCCGGCTCATATTGCCGCATCAGGTGCGAAAAGAGAACGTGTCAGCATCTTTTATAAGTGGATTCCGATTAGTACGTCAACACCGGAGGATTTTGCCACTGGATGGAGTGTAGATAACAGCTTCCTTCTGCAGGAAAAGAGCAGTGCATACTCTGTTATGACGCTTCAGGCAGATGGAAAGCTCGGTGTGCTTTGGGAGGAAAGTTATCGAAATTATGATATCGTGCATCAGGCGATTGAGATTAGCGACTTAACGAGTGGAAAGTATTCCATTGCATTCCCACGGGGAATCGGCTCTGTAAAGACACCTTATGTGGCAACCACGGAGGCAGAGGCGAAAGCGATTCTTACAACCTATCAGAAGGAAGGAGTGTACTGGAGCTTTGAGGGTGCGGCAAAAGCTTATATTACGCCGAAAATCAATGCGCTTGACGCAAAGCTGACGTTGAAGGCAGGAGAGTCGATTTCTGTCGCAACGCCAACATCCACCAATCCGTTTGATACGAAGGAGGAGCGTTGGGAGATTCAAATGCCCGGTAAGGGATGGGAAGATTTTACGATGGGAAGTGAGATGACAAAGGCGCACGCAGGAGCAAAGCTTCGCTATGTAGTAAGGAATGCATATGCGACAGGCTATAGCACGGAAATGCTCTTAGAACTTCCGGAGGAGCCAAAGCCACAGCCACCGTCTATCGAAGATCCCGATACGCCGGTAGAGCCGAGTACACCGGTAGAGCCGAGTACACCGGTAGAGCCGAGTACACCGGTAGAGCCGAGTACGCCGGTAGAGCCGAGTACGCCGGTAGAGCCGAGTACGCCGGTAGAGCCGACAAAGCCTGATTCAGGCAATACACAGGGAGATACCGGTGCCAATACCGGCACAGATACAAACACGAGCACGAACGCAGACAGTGGCGAAGGCATCTGGACACACAGCTATCTCAACAATATCTACATGAACGACAATCCCGCAAATGCAGGTGCGGCTGCAACTGCTGCAAATCAGACGGCAGGCAGAGGAACAACGAGGGCAAGAGGCGCCGCCACTGTACAAAATACGGATATCGGACAAAATCAGGCGGCTGCCGAGCAGCAGACAGAAGGAAGCGCACAGCAAAACGTGGTGCTTACGGCAAATGATGATTATATGAACGAGATGGTTGTTCGTGACAGCAACAATAACAGCTATAAGATTATCAGCCAAAAGGTGGATGAGAACAGACAGGAGGAAGTCAGAAACATCCTATCTGAGGTGTCGCAGGAGATACCGATCATTCAGGAGGTTTTGGACAATGCAGCAGGCAATTCGCTCATCTTGGAGATTCACCTGAAAGATTTGACGACCGAGAAGCAGGTACAACCCTCCGGCAAGGTAAGCTTCCTTGTGGAATATCCGGCAGGAAGCAGCGAGGCTCATAACTTTACTATCGTCCATGTAGAAGGTGGGACAACTCCTGTTGTCTTAGCAGAAGGGACGGATTATGAAAAGACAAAGGACGGACTTTTGATTACCCAAGAATCCTTTAGTCCATTTGTCATCACATGGAAAGAAGCGGCAGAAGTGGAGACCGATGCATTGGCAGATGCTCCTAAGCAGTCCGCAGAGGCGCAGACAAAGGAGACAGAGGAAGAAGAGAAAGGATCATGGGGTAATCTGGGATACGTTGTTCTGGCCTTGGTTGTTGTGGCAGGCGGCATCATCGGTGGATGCTACTGGTACAAAAAGAGATAGCAAGGCAGTAATTGAAGAAAAATAAAAAAGGCAAAGGACAGTGTGAAAGGCAGAAATGCTTTTTACGCTGTCTTTCTTTTTCTGTAAAAATGGAATATTTTGGATGACGGCAGCATATAACATGATTAGAGGGAAATACACGGAAGCTGATTAAAAAATGAGCAGAAAGGAGAGAACGTATGCACAAAAAGCGAATTGCAAGAAGCATCATTGGAGGAGCCCTGTTTGTATCTGTTTTATTGTCACCATTGCATATGACTGCGGGAAACCGTATATGGGCAGCCACGGGGCAGGAGGAGGCTGTACAAGAGCAGTCTGATGTGTCGACATTTCAGGTTGGACAGGCTTTTACACCCTCGGAAGGGAGCTACTATATTATCTATGATGCCTATGACGACAACGGAAATCCCTTAGATGGAAAATCCTCATCCTCAAGGTTTATGTTTGACAATGGCGGGGTTCATGTGGGGTGGTTAAAGTACGACAACGGATATCTCAATAAATATTCCAGCAATTATTTGTGGAAATTTACTTCGGCAGAGTCGGATGGAACCTATTACATGAGAAGTCAAAGTGCATCGACGGCATTTGGTGTGCTAAACGGAGCGGCGGTAGCCAATAACGGAAATAACGGAGGAGGAAGCGTGATTTCGGCAAAAGATGTCAGGCATCCGGGCTCTCCAATGAAGCTTGAGGTAATGGCAGTAGAGGATGGCAAAACCTACGTTGCCATTCGGTCAGTTGCCTACCACGATGCTGTCTATGGGGAGTTGAATGCAGAAAAATATATGACAACCGATACAAACGGAAGAGGCTATGTAATATGGCAGGATACGATTGACAGGGAAAACAGAAGCAGTGGCTGGTGGGTAGTCGAGAAGGTTATGGATGAAAACGGCGTCATGCCCGGTGGAAGTGCAAACAGAACACTCCTATGGAGAACGAAGCCGATGCATATCCATTACAGAATTCCCGCGCTTGCAACAACAAACAGAGGAGATTTGATTGCAGTTGCAGATTATCGGTATGATTCCTCTGCTGATATCGGAACGAACTGGACGGGATGGAACGGAGAAAATTATAATGGCTTTGGCTCCATTGGGCATCGCATTGATCAGGTAAGTAAGATATCACAAAACAATGGTGCAGATTGGAGTGAGGAGAAAAATCTGACAAGTCAGTGGAGCTTTCGCGGAACAGATGCCGGCAATCTGTCAAATGGATACGGAGACCCGGCAATCGTGGCGGATCGGAATAGTGATAAGGTGTTGCTGATGAGTGTAGGAGGCTCCTATGGCTTTTTCCAAAATAATGCGGGGGTTGTTTCCATGCTTTCAACAGATGGAGGGAAAAATTTCTCTGCACCAAAGGCCATGGGAGGGCGCACAACAGGAACCGGAACAACAACGCAGGAGAACTATACAACTGGTCTGTATGCGTTGGGGAATCAGAGTGGGTTCCGCTGGACATCTCTGTTCCTGACATCGGGAAGAATCATGCAGTCGCGCTATATTAAGGTAGGAGACCACTATCGCATCTACTGTGCGGCAGTCGTTCGGGTAACCGGAACAGGAGCCGGATATTATAACTGGGTATTTTATTCCGATAACTTTGGCAAGACATGGGATGTTCTGCCGGGGCCTGCGATTCAGGGAGCGGATGAGGCGAAGGTAGATGAGCTTCCAAACGGCAGTGTTGTTATCAGCACTAGGATGGCAGGTGGACGCAAGATAAATGTATTCACTTATGATGGAACGGATACGGGTTACAAAACAGGAAGCTGGGGGGAGCAGGCAGAGCTTAGAATAGGAAATCAGACAAATGCCACAAACGGAGAACTGTATATTATATATGCAAAGAATAACGAGAATGGGAAATACGGATATCTAGCACTGCAAACATTTCCGGCAGCTGCCGATGGAACGAGGTCAGAGGTGCGTATCTTCTATAAGTGGCTGGATGAATCCATTGATACGCCACAGGAGTTTGCATCCGGTTGGAGTAAGGAAAACAGTTATCTGCTGCAGCAGAATTGGAGTGCGTACTCGGTTATGACAATGCAGGCTGACGGAAAGCTTGGTGCAATGTGGGAGGAGGGCAACAGTTATTATGATCTTGTTTACCAATCGATTTCGATTGATGAGCTGACACAAAATAAGTATTCTGCCGCTTTTTCACAGGGACTGGGTACGAAGGATATGCCTTACGTGGCAAAAACAGCCGATGATACAGAGGCAATTTTAACGACCTATGAGAAGGAATGTGTAAACTGGACCTTTGAGGGAGAGGCGAAAGAGTACCTTCATGACATGGTAAGCAAGCAAGCCGAGGGCATGTAGCATGATTTTGCATTTCCGTGTCGGCTATGCGTATGGATCATCGAATACGAAACGGAGTGCTCCATGCCTCTGTCATAAGCAAGGCTTAGAAAGAAAGACCATCTGCAAAAAAGCAGACGGTCTTTGCGCTCCAAACGGATTCCATGAAAGTTAGATTGCTTCTTTTACCTCTTCGATGGTAAAGGAGATGAGTAGGTCATCTTGATTTACACTATCGCCGGCAGCGACATAAATCTTATCTACCTTTCCTGCAACCTTGGATACAACAGTTGTCTCCATCTTCATCGCCTCTACTGTCATCAGCGGCATATTTACCGTTACGGTATCGCCTTCTTTGACAAGCACCTTTCCGACCGTGCCCGGAATGGAGGAACCAAGATGTCCCGGATTTGTCTTATCTGCCTTAAGCTTGCGGTCAGACTTGATTTCCAGCTTCTTATCCTGAATCTTAACAGTACGAAGTGTTCCGTTTACGCTAAAGGTAAGGATGCGGACACCGTCTTTATCAGGCTCACTCATTTCCAGATATTTAATCAGAACGACTTTTCCTTCGCCTAGGGTCAGATAGGTCTCCTCGCCTTTGCGAAGACCATAGAAGAACACATGGCTTTCTAAGCGAGTAACATCGTTGTACATCTCAAGATGTTCACAATAGTCCTCGTATACTTTCGGATATAGGGCATAGCTGATTGCCTTTTGCTCCATATCGTCAGCAGATCTGTTTTCGTAATGATACTTCTCAATCAGATACTTCTTGATTGCCTCAAGATCGACATCCGGCAAGAATTTACCCGGTCTGTCTGTCAAAGGCTCAATATCCTTTAATACAATTTTTTGAAGCTCTGCAGGGAAACCGCCGTCCGGCTGTCCCATCATACCCTTAAAATAGTCTACGACAGAATCCGGATAGGAGAGACCTGCACCTGCTTCTAAAATATTATCCTTTGTAAGACCGTTTTTGTACATAAAGATGGCAAGATCGCCGACTGCCTTTGAGGTAGGAGTAACCTTTACGATGTTGCCGAGCAAATCGTTTGCATCCTTGTACAGAATTTTAATTGCCTCAAATTCATCGGAGGAGCCCATGCTTGTAACCTGTGCAAGGAGATTGGAATACTGGCCACCCGGAATTTCATGCTTGTAAATCTCTGCATTCGGAGATTTCATATCAGATTCAAACGGAGCGTACACCTTGCGAATCCTCTCGTAATAGCGGCTCAATTCATCTAACTGCTCAAAATCAAGCCCGGTATCACGCTCTGTTCCGCGAAGCGCCTCTACCACTGCGTTCATGGAGGGCTGACTGGTTAAGGAGGACATGGACTCAATTGCCAAGTCAACAATATCGACGCCTGCTTCTGCAGCCATAAGCACAGTGCTTACACCATTGCCGGTTGAGTCATGTGTATGCAGATGAACCGGAATATGAAGCTCTGCCTTTAATGCAGTAACCAATTCCTTGGCGGCAAATGGCTTTAACAGCCCTGCCATATCTTTGATTGCAAGAGAGTGGCAACCCAGTGCTTCCAGCTCCCTTGCTTTCTTTAAATAGTAATCGAGAGTGTATTTTTTCTCGTTTGGGCTTGAAATGTCGCCTGTGTAGCAGACTGCACCCTCAACGATTTTTCCGGTTTTTAATGCCTCCTCAATCGGCATCTTCATGTTTTCAATCCAGTTTAAGCTGTCGAAAATGCGGAATACATCGATTCCGTGGTTTGCCGAGATGCGGATAAATTCTTTTACGACGTTATCCGGATAGTTGCTGTAGCCTACGGCATTGGAAGCGCGAAGCAGCATTTGAATCAATGTATTTGGCATTCTTTCTCTAAGCAGAGATAGGCGCTTCCAAGGGGATTCCTTTAAAAAGCGATAGGCGGTATCGTAGGTAGCGCCGCCCCATGCCTCTACAGAGAAAGCATTTTGCATAAAGGCATTTGTTGCCCACGCCGCACCGCATAAGTCCTTGCTGCGCATTCTGGTTGCCATCAGAGACTGTTGTCCGTCGCGCATTGTGGTATCGGTTACATAGAGCTTTTTGTCATTCTTGATTTTTTGCATAAAGCCCTCTGCGCCAAGCTTTAAAAATTCATCTCTTGCACCATGAATGCAGGCTGTCTCGTCGTAAACAGGCAGTACGCGGTTTTCATACTGCGGTTTTTTCCCGGTGGATGAGTTGACAATCTTATCCCCGATAAATTCGATGATCTTCGTCGCACGATCCTGGCTGCGCTCTAATTCAAACAGCTCCGGTGTCTCCTCAATGAAGGTGGTATAGCACTGCCCGCTGGCGAAGGTTGGGTGATTCAGCACATTAATCAGGAACGGGATATTTGTCTTTACACCGCGGACACGCATTTCACGCATTGCCCGGATGGATTTTCTGACTGCACCTGCAAAGGTACGGTCTATGGAAATGGCCTTTACAAGCAGGCTGTCGTAGTATGGAGAAATCACTGCGCCGGTGTATGCATTACCGCCATCCAAGCGGATACCGTTTCCGGAGCCGGAGCGATAAACCGTAATCTCTCCTGTATCGGGCAGGAAGTTATTTGCCGGATCTTCTGTTGTCACACGCGTCTGGATGGAATAGCCCGTGCAGGTAATGGCTTCCTGAGACTGAATGTTAATTTCCTCGGAATTGAGCGGATAGCCCTCGGCAACCAAAATCTGCGTCTGCACAATATCAATGCGTGTCACTTCTTCTGTGACGGTATGCTCTACCTGAATACGCGGGTTCATCTCGATAAAATAGGGGTTATTGTCTGCATCTACAAGGAATTCCAAGGTACCTGCATTTTTATAACCCACATTTTTGGAGAGGCGGATGGCACTCTCGAAGATAATCTGCCTTGTTTTTTCAGGAACAGAAAATGCAGGAGCATATTCTACAACCTTTTGGTGACGGCGCTGTACCGAGCAGTCGCGGTCATATAAGTGCACAACATTGCCATAGTGGTCGCCTAAGACCTGTACTTCAATGTGTTTTGGGCTGCGGAGATATTTCTCGATAAAGATTTTATCGTCGCCGAAAGCCTTCTTGGACTCGTTTTTGGCCTCCTCAAATTCCTTCGGCAAATCCTCCAAGCAGTTGACGATTCGCATGCCGCGTCCGCCGCCTCCGTTGGAGGCTTTTAGCATAACGGGAAAGCCGACTTCGGTTGCGATCTTTTTTGCAATCTCCAAATCCTTGATGGCGTAGTCTACACCCGGAATAATCGGAACATTCGCCTCAATTGCCATCTTCTTGGAGGAAATCTTATCTCCCATGGCACGCATTGCTTCACTGGAAGGACCGATAAAGGCAATGCCGTGCTGTTCACAGGCATCTACGAAATCCGGATTCTCAGCAAGAAATCCGTAGCCCGGATGAATTGCGTCAACATTTGCCGCAAGAGCAATCTTGATGATATTGTTGATATCAAGATATGCGTCAATGGGACCCTTTTCGGGGTCCAATGGGTAGGATTCATCTGCCTTTGAGCGAAAGAGCGCCAAGCGGTCTTCCTTGGAATAGATGCTGACAGATGCAATTCCCAGTTCGTTTAAGGCACGGAAAACACGGATTGCAATCTCTCCGCGGTTTGCCACAAGTACCTTTTTAAATGGTTTAATAGTAGGTTTGCTCATCATTACACTCCTTGTTTCATCTTTGAAATAAACTCTGATGTTGTCAGAAGTGCATTGTCTGCTGCAACGGCGTGAAGTCAAAAAGATACAATGCACAACGTGTAATTTTATTATAGAGGAAAGGCAAAAAAACTGCAAGAAGAAAAACATATTTATGCAAAAAAATGCTATAAATACAATATTGTTAAGAAAAAGACAAATAAAAATGCAGGATTTGACTTTTTTTCCTGCAATTTTTGCAAGAAAATGACGGAAAAACAGGCAAAAATTCAGAAAATTGAATTTGAGACGATTACACACTTACAGTTTGATGAGCAAAGAAAATTTTTTATAAAGGCTGACAATTTTTGAAATTTGGGGGTAGAATAGTAAAAAGGAACCAAAATTTATTTGACATTTTCATTTAGAGTGTTATAATATAGTTGCTTATTATGGAACTATATTTCTTAATATGAAACAATATGTTTGGAGGATTTGATATGGCAAAAAAAGTCGTTACATTTGGAGAGATTATGCTTCGCCTTGCACCGGAAGGCTATTACCGTTTTGTGCAGGCTGCTTCCTATGGGGCAACCTATGGAGGGGGCGAGGCAAATGTTGCAGTTTCTCTTGCAAATTATGGAGTGTCTGCAAGTTTTGTGACAAAGCTTCCTGAGCATGAAATCGGACAGGCGGCCGTAAACGCGCTAAGACAATATGGTGTGGACACCTCGACTATTGTAAGGGGCGGCAGCAGAGTGGGGATCTATTTTCTCGAGAAGGGAGCAAGCCAGAGACCGTCGAAGGTAATTTATGACCGTGCCGGCTCTGCGATTGCGACAGCAACAACAGAGGATTTCGATTGGGATTCCATTTTTGAAGGAGTTGATTGGTTTCATTTTACCGGGATTACTCCGGCATTGGGAGACAATGTTGCGGCAATTTGTCTTGAGGCATGCAAGGCTGCAAAGAAGAAGGGGATTACGATAAGCTGTGACTTAAATTACCGCAACAAGCTATGGTCAAAGGAAAAAGCGGGACAGGTAATGGGACAGCTGTGTGAGTATGTGGATGTGTGCATCTCCAATGAGGAGGATGCTAGTGATGTGTTTGGAATCAAGTCAGAGGGGACGCAGGTCACTGCCGGAGAGCTGAACAAGGAGGGATACAAGGAGGTCGCAAGGAAGCTGACAGAGCGGTTTGGCTTTCAGAAGGTGGCAATTACACTGCGGACGTCCATTTCTGCAAATGATAACCGCTGGGCAGCCATGCTTTATGAAAATGGAGAAAGCTATTTTTCCAAAGAATATCTGATGCATATTGTGGATCGTGTCGGAGGGGGAGATTCCTTTGGAGGAGGTCTGATTTATGCCGGACTAAATGACTATGCACCGCAGGATGCCATTGAATTTGCGGTAGCGGCAAGCTGTCTGAAGCACTCCGTAGAGGGAGATTTTAATCTGGTAAGTGTGGATGAAGTAAAGAAGCTGGCAGGAGGAGATGGATCCGGGCGGGTACAAAGATAAGAAGAAAAGCTGCGGCTTCAACGAATGCATTCGTTGAAGCCGCAGCTTTTTATGAATGTATCTTACAAAGTGGTGTTTACACCGTTTACCGCAGCGTGCTCATTCTCATCCAGTGGAATGACAAGGCACTTTTTGCCGTCGATGATTTGGGAATGAATCTGTCCGACCTTATCCGGCTTTACACGAAGAATCACATCGTAGGTTTTTACAGCGAGAGAGCCGTCTTCCTCGCTTTCTTCTATCGGAAGAGAGCGGGTTGCTTCAAGCTGTTGCTTTAGATTCTCGACCTGTTGTATGAGCGCAAGCTTTTCTTTGCGTTTTGCGCCTGCTTCCAAGACCTTCTGATCGACCAGATGCTCTGCCATAGGCACTTCTTCCCCAAATACATTTTCATAGGTCTGACCGATGACTGCCGCCTCCTCTTCTGCGACACCGCTCTCGGCAAGCACCTCGGAAATGGTACTTACCGTTACGGGGATTGGATTTGGCTCCTGCGCATCGTCTTCTGTAGCGGGGATTAAGTCATTTATGTTTTCCTGAATGTTATAAAATAGCACTTCGCTGCGGTCATCCTCTTCACCGATGACATCCTTTACAATGCTTTGAAAGGTAAGTTTTTGCTCGGTTGCCGTAAAGCGGGAGGGGCAGCCAAGACCGGATTCCATAAATTCCGCATGTGGTGTTTTGGCATCTCTGGTATAGAAGAGCACAGAGTGAATATCCGTGCTTCGATCGGTAAAGGCAGGAAAGACAAAGCCGGTATCCGGCATCCCTACAACCCAGTCACGAATACGCGGTGCAATGCGGTTTTCTTCCGCACGATAGCCAAGTCCCGGCTTTGTGAGTGTGACAGGGCAGATGGCACAAAGCAAATATTCATATACTTCTTCAGACTCGTCAAGCTTTCGGTTATCCGAGGTTTTTGTCATAACATCATAGCAATCATGAAAGATGAGGATAAGATAGTTGCCGACGTAGTTGTAGCTCTGGATTACCATGTCGTAAAAGGCCTCTAAAAGCTCGTTGTTTTTTAGAGCACTTTGGCGCAGTCCCATGAGAAATCTCTGTCTTCCGTCCACATCTTCCTCTTTGGAGGGAAAATCCAGTGTCAGAAGGTTATTGTCGACAGTACCGGAGAGTACTTTTTTGGCAAGCTCCAAATATTTATGCAGTTCATCATCCTCAAGATTAAGAAAGGTTTCTTCTATGGTAGTAACCTTGTTGCGGTCTGCATCTACGTAGCAGCCGCACATTTTCGTAAAGGTACAGGCCTCTTTTTTTAAGCGTCGTTTTAATTCCAGAATATCTTTTTTGTTCATATGTAGTCGTGCTCCATTTCTATCAGTTTTGCAAAGAGATTAGTGTCTGGGAGACTTTTTTATAATCTCGGAGGCAGCAGTAATTTCGGTAATAATCTGTGCCTGAAAATCAAAGCAAAGCTGCTTGGCTTTTGAGAGAGCTGCTCCCTTTTCCGTATTTACATATTTGGGAGGAAGCGCATTTAGGGTCAGTGCCATCAAATCATTTCGGCAGATATCACAGGTGCAGATGCCAAGATTGTTTATACAGCCGTTTATTTCGTTTGCGACAAGTGTTTCCATGATGTTGACACAGCCGATTTTTATGTTTGTGTGATCCATACGAGAATCCCTCCCTTGTGATGTGGTGTAAACTATATTTTTGTTATTTATTATAAAAATTTTTTGTAAGAAAAGCAAGGGAGAAAAAAGGAGAAGAAGAAGATAAAAGAATGATAAAGGAAATGCATAGAAAGATAAAAGAAAGATAAGGAAAGATGAAAAAAGATAAAGAAAAGATAAAAGTTTTTGGAAATCAAGTATTGACAGGCTGTTGCATCTCACACACATTATAATAATAATTATTGTTATTATTATTTTGAGAATTGTGAAAAGACAAATAGAGTAATAAAACATAATAAAGAAAGCATTTTTGATAGATGCAGGTAATTTTTAATCGGATAAAGATCAGTCGAGGGATGCTTATCTAATCTGAATTGACTGACGGTAGATTCATTTCCCATGATAGGCGCATACGGGCGTGTATCCTCAAACCCGTAAATATACAAAAAGAGAAAAGGAGAATGCAATGATGAGAAGCATCAACCAAAAGAAACTACAGAATCGAGGTAAATGCGTATGATTACTTTTTTGATCGGTATCGCAATCCTAATCATTGGAGGTTGGTATTATGCCCGCCTTTCAGTCAAGTTGTTTCAGCCGAGCACGGCGTCTACACCTACGCATACCAAGAGAGATGGCATGGACTATGTTCCGATGAGTAAGGCGCGCGATTCCCTAATCAATTTGTTAAATATTGCAGGAACAGGTCCTGTTCTTGGACCGATCCAAGGAATCCTGTTTGGCCCCATTGCCTTTCTTACTATCCCGCTTGGCTGTGTTTTGGGCGGTGCAATTCATGATTATTGGTGTGGAATGATTTCTTTGCGCAACGAAGGTGCGCAGATGCCTGCGCTTGTTGAGAAATTTTTGGGCAAAGCGATTTCCAAGGTGTATTTTGTATTTTTGGTGCTTGTGCTGATGTTAGTCGGCGTGGTGTTTGTTTATACTCCGGGCGATCTGTTTGTCGGACAGGTGCTTGGGATTACCGCCGATGCGCCGAACTATTTGGGTATTACCATCATTACCTTTGCTGTTATTTTTGGCTACTACATTGTCGCGACTATGCTGCCAATCGACAAGATTATTGGTAAGATATACCCGATTTTTGGTATTATTCTGTTTCTGTCGGCTGCAGCCGTATTTGCTGTTACCGTTTTTGGTACTGCCAGTGGGAAATATGTACTTAACGAGATTTGGGCGACCCTGCCGGACTGGGCATATACCGGTGTGCTAAATCCTTCCGATCCGCACTATGTACCTACGTTTTTTGTAACGGTAGCCTGCGGAATCGTTTCAGGCTTTCACAGCTCACAGGTTACCCTCATTTCCCGCACTGCCGATAAGGAAAAGGATGGCTCTATGATTTTCTTTGGAATGATGTGCGTGGAAGGATTCATTGCCATGAGTTGGGCAGCCGGAGCGATGGTTGTATTTAATCTTGGCATGAATGGAAGTCCAACCGCAGTTGTTGGTCTGATTTCAAAAGAAATGCTCAATATCTTCTGGATTGTTCCTGTTGCCAGCGTTATTATTTTGCCAATCAGCTCGGGTGATACCGCCTTTCGTGCCGTGCGTCTGCTTGTACAGGACGTATTTAAGCTAAAGAAGACGACACTGAATAATATTTTGATTGCATGCGGAATCTTTGCCGTCGACATTGCCCTACTGGCATGGGCGAAGTCCAGCCCCAACGGATTTAATATGCTATGGCGCTATTTTGGTTTTGCAAACCAGGCGATTGCCGTATTTACCTTCGCAGTCATTACCGTATATATGATGCGCAAGGATAAGCCATATCTGATCGCACTGATTCCCGGAACCTTCTACGCCTTTATTGTGAGTAGTTTTATTCTTCATCAGGAGATTGGTTTCCGTATTGCAAGCTGGACTGTCTGCTATGTGATTGCCGGTATCATAGCTGCAATCTTCCGAATCAGCGTCTATCTGACAGGAAGGAAGCAGAGAGTCTCTCTGGGACTGCTTCGTGACTGTCCCGAGGAGCTTGCGCAGGCTGCCGACTGATTTGAACAACAAAAAGAGCTTGTTGTCTGCGAGAGCAGACGACAGGCTCTTTTTCGTTGTGACTTCTCTTAAAGGGAACCCATCAAAGGAGCATTGGGAGGTCTCGAAAATGAAGGAGGAGCCAAGCGAGAGAGCAAAGCCGTGCAGTCTTCAAAAAGATGCTCATAAAACGCGCTCCCTTCCGCTACCTTAACAGTGCGTCTCGGTGGGCGGTAAAGCCCGCTTTGATCAGCTTTTGGGGACCGCTGGCAAATTCCCCGAAGGATCTAAGGAGCGGAGCAAAGTCAGGCAGACTCATGAAAAACAGATCGAGGAAGTCCCGCATTCGATAGAAGTCGTAGTGGATGAGATAGTGGGGGATGGTGCGACCCTGGAACTGGGCATTGGGCGATTTGCGGTGCGTGTCTGCGTCCATGTACTCCTGCCGGTTGCCCACCAGATAATCAATGCTTTTGCGCTCCCCGTCCTGAATGACTACCGCCTGATAGCGAGGCTTCCCCTCCGTTTCCTCATGCAGGAGAATCAGATGAATGAGCTGCATCCCCTCAAAGCTCCAGGTGAGAATCAAGCGGTTCAGCTTGCCCATCTCAAATTGCGGCAGTAGGTCAGATACGCTGCCACGGTTGCGTATGGTAACCTCCTGCGCGTCCATGCTTCCATCGGGATTGTCGACAGCAAACCGCACCGGTGGCTTGGACAGCACATATTTATTGCGCAGCATTTGGCCAACATCCTGCTTGTTCATGGGAAATCCACCTACCATGCGCTTCACGAAATAGTATTTGTGCAGGGCGTTGTTCAGGTAAACGGTCTGAGCCCACTGACTATCTTTCTCCGGCTCGCTGTTGAGCACGCTCAACAAGGCGGCAAAGGCTTTTTTCGGGGTTTGGTGAACCGCATAGGCATCCAGCGCTCCCATGCGGAAGGGAATGCGGGGGATTGTGCTGGAATCGGCATAGAGATATAAATCCTGATTGGAGATCAGGGCATCCCAGTGCCGCATCTTATCATCAAAACGCAGGAGGGCACAGTATTGACTCCGAGCCGGACTCGTATTATCCCAGAGCAGCACGATATGGACGTCTCCCTTCACCTCTTGCCTTGGCGATTCTTCTGCCTCTGAATCTGAGACATTGACCAACTCTCCTATGGAGAACACCAGCTGATAGATCTGCTTTTTTTCAAAGTCAAGGAGTAGCTGCCGGAGCAGCCGGGTGTCGATTTCATGAGGCTGGTAAGTTTTTGATGTGCCCATATCGCTTCGGTCATACTTTGATGAGACGGAAAAGGGCAGCTCGCCGGTCAACACCAATGTCTGCTGCTGGGCGAATATCTCATCCAGAATTTCTTTTGCGCAGTCGGCAGCCTTGTCAGGGTCAGTCAGACCATCCCGGCAATACTCCTGCAAAATCTGAATCCCATCTCCGGTACGGCGCTGCGTAATGAGCCGACCGTTGCCGTACCACTCACAGACACACAGCGTCAACGCGTTCTCCCGGGCAATGAACATAGGACGGGTAAGGATGACGCCGTCCTTCGTCCGCGCCAGACAGGCCACCTCCCCGGCCAGAGTGTTGGCTAGGGTGGGGAGGATTTCTACCGGCACGTCCAGCTTAGTCAGTCGCTCCTTTAACCGGGTCTTTACTTGCTCAAACTCTTCTTGGTAGGCTGCCATGATGGGGAGCAGGAGGAAAAATTCATCGTCCTCTGCCTCCTCCAGTCCCCAGAAGGGGAGCATAGGTTGGTAGACCATCCTGCCATTACAGCGGTATTCCACATAGAATTGATGAAATAGCACCTTGAAGTCAAAGGTCTGGCTGCTGTTGTTTGGCTGCCTGTCCTTCCGATTCCGGGAGAAATCTTCACTGCGGGCGAGAGAGAAGGTGCGGGTCATCTCCTGCTGAGCCAGCCTTTGATTCCACTCTCCCACACAGGGGAATTCACTTGTCAGGTACTCAGAAAGGGACATTTGTTTCCGGTTCTCTGCTCGGAAAAAGGCGGTATGGAGGAAATAGCGCAAGAACAGGGGATTGGATAGGGTGCAGCTGTCCTCAGTAATGTCTGTCTGAGCCAGTTGGGACAGATGCGCGAGCTCCGCTTCCAAGCGCTGGTTGCGCGCAAGGCTTTGAAGCGCGTCCAGCGCCTCCTCCTTCCTACGATTTGCAAGGGGCAGATCGGGCTGCTCCTCATACAGCGCAACCATCCGTTCCAAAAAGAGCTGCCCGGACGAAACTTGGCACCAGAAGGAATGATTCTCTAGAAACGCTCGGTTGCGGACAGCTCGTCGGAAATCCTCTCTTGCAAAGAAATCGTCCACCTGACGCCGGATGTCTGCCGGATCGCTGTGGGTCAGGCTGGCCGTGTATGTATCATAGGCTTTCACAAGTTCGAAGAAGTTCTCCCGTTGACGGCATACCTTTGGAGCCTTATTTAGGCAAATCTCCCGCAGGTGCCCATAGAGTACCTTTGCCCGCCCCATTATGGCAGAGTTTAGGTCAAATTTGTTCCACAGCACCTCATATACTGTATGGGGCAGTGAGTTGGAGGAGAAGAAATGGCTCAGTAGCCGCAGGGAGAGCACGTTGCGTTCCGTCGAAGAGTTTCCGCTGCACTTCTCTTTCATGCGGGAAGAGCTGTATCGATCCAAAAGATTGTCCAACGCTGTAAGAGCATCGTCGGTCCATGCCCCGTCAGGGGCTATGGCACACAGCTCAGTGTAGTCTACATAGGCGGCAGAGAGGCTTACATCGTTGCCCTGCAATTTTCGTACCAGAGGGCCGAGGGCTGCGATGGAGAGGATATCATGCAGACCATCAAAGCCCGCTCCCTCAGCCAGTTCAAACTCCGTGTGATCCACATAGACAATTGCCCTGTAGCGGTAGGCCACCGCCAAAGCGATTTGGAACTCCTTTGTGGGTGGAAACTCTTCCAGGCAGTCCGTTGTCGTCTGCCTAAAAGCGGCTGTGAAAGCCGATTCCCGCCAAACGGACAAGAACTCCGGCGAGGTAAAGTACAGATTCCATTTGCTGCGCTCCCGCCGCTGGTTGGAGCAGTATAGGGACTTAAATTGCACAATGACCGAATGCTGTAGGAAAGGGTTTGCAGCAGGATACGCATTGATGTCCAAGGAGAATCCGCCTCGGCCGGGTTTAGATTCTGGTTGTGAATTGGCATCTTTTTGCTCACTGCCGGAAGAATCCGCTTGGTCGGGCTGAAGGATCGGCTGCCGGTCGGCCGGTCGGTGAGGTGCGGTTTCCTTCCCCTTTGCATAAGCCATAGCTTGTTCATAGACTTGACGAAGCTGCAAAAAGCCCTCCGGATCATCCTCCGGGTTACACTGAGCCGCTTTGGCAGCGTAGGCTCTGCGGATGACGGCTGTATCCCGGGTTTTTTCTATGCCTAGAATATCCCAAATTATCATAGGTTCTGTTTCTCCTCCTCGTTCTTCTCTATGTATGGATGAAATACATCCATCTGCGCAAACGCTTCCAAGGCATTCAATTTCTCTTTCAGAATCTTTCGCTCCCTGTTGAGGCGAATTAGGCTTCCGGACTGAATGGCTGTCTCAAGCTGCCGGATGAGGTATCCAGCCTCCTCACGGTATCTGCCCGTAAGCTGCGCAAACAGTGCCTTGGCTCGATCCAGAAGGAGTTGATCCTCCTCCCCCACTTGGGACGCAAGACGAAGCTGCTCAAATTTCTCCAGCACCTGCTGCAATTCCTCCTGCGATAGGTTCAGCTTGGGATTGAGGATTACGGTACTTTTTTTGTCCCCGCCGCTGGACTCAGCCACCACAGCCAGAATGCCGTTGATATCGTAGGCGAAGGTGACCATTACCCCCTGCGCCCCGGGTGCGTCCGGCGGGACGGACACGGTAATCTCACCCAGTTTCAGATTGTCTGCGGCATAATAGTTTTCTCCTTGGTAGACCTCGAGCTTGATGTGGCGCTGGTTGGGAAATATGGTAATAAATTGCGCAGTGTGTCGGGCAGGAAGTATGGTGCTGCGAGGAATGAGGGTAGCCATATGAGGGTTGGTGTCCTTTTGCGTGTTGCAGGTGGCGATACCCAGAGAGAAGGGGCAGACATCAGTCATTACCAGCTCCTGTAACTCCTCGGCTCGCTGTTTGATGCCGACACACAGTCCCACACCCAAGGCCACAATGTGCTCAGGACTGTCTGCAAGGGTAGGCCGCTTGAAGAACAGTTCTTCTAGGTAGTCGACAAACACACCAAGCTGGGAAGAGCCACCCACCAGCACCACATCGTCCACATCGCACAAAGGGATGTCGCTATCCTTGATGGCTTGTGAAATGACCTGCCGCACCTGCTCAAAGATAGGCTGGCAGATTTCGCGTAGGACAGACGCAGTCAAGGAGAGGCTGTGGGCATCCTTCTCCGTCCGGAGGATGAGTATACATGCCTCAGTTGGGTTGTGCGAGAGTTTGATTTTCGCCGTTTCTGCCAGTTCCAGAACCTGCGCCTGATGATCCGGGGGAAGTGTTTCCCAGTCCAACCCGGTTTCCTGACAGAAGTATGCGGCAATGGCTCGGTCAATATCGTTGCCACCCAAGCGGTTGTTGCCTGCGATTGCCACAATCTCGATGATATGCTCAAAGCAGTCCACCACGCTTACATCCAGAGTGCCCCCACCAAAGTCGATAATCATCAGCTTGGCCTCGGTCTGCCCGGTAATATAGCTGTGGTAAAGGGCGGCAGCAGAGGGCTCATTGATCAGCCGCTTTACCGGCACTCCCGCAAGCTGTGCGGCAAGCTTGGTAGCGCATCGCTGGTTATCGTTGAAGTAGGCGGGGACACTGATGATCGCCTCCTCCACCGGCTCTCTTAGAGCAGCTTGTACCCCCTGCAGCAGCTTTTTCAGCACCAGAGCGGACAGCTCGTGGGGCAGGAAGGTTCGGTCGCCCAAGGAAATTTCCCGCTCTGTGCCCATCCAGGTCTTGAAGGAGGCTGCCGTCCTTTTCGGATGGGAGATTAGCCGATTTTTGGCGGCGGTGCCCACAGCAAGAGAACTGTCCTCCAACAGGCTGACACAGCTCGGAGTCATGTACTGCCCAAGATCGTTGGCGAGCAGCTGCACCCTGCCGTCTCGGTAGACAGATACAAGGGAGTTTGTGGTGCCCAGATCAATGCCGATGATTGCCATATCCTATCTCTCCTCTTAATTTGTTGTTTTTCTTTGCCAATTCGTGCTGTGAGCCGCACAAAGGCGGCGTCATCGTTCCTTGCAGGATAAAAGCGGTGCGAAAGATATAGTAGCGCGCACAGCCATTTTCAAGCCTGCCGGGAAAATATATATATTATAGCAAAAACAGGTCAGACCAACAACACCTGCCTGTGATTTTGTATGTTATGGCAGTAACACATGCAGTCGGAGTACAGGATGCATCACACACGATAAATGATGCGATGAACGAACTTTTCTCAAAACTGGATGAAGCCATTGACGATATGGAAGCAGGCAGAGTTCTCACGGAAGAAGAATTATGGGCGGAAATAGATACTATTTGATGAAAGGGAGGCATGACAGTCAAAACATATACGATAAAATATGCTTATAGCAGTCGAAACGACATCAAGGGAATAAAACAGTACATTCTGAAAACATTTAAGTATCGTACATATCTATTCTTTTATGTGGTAGATGACGAAGCGAACGTTGTAACACTTCTTCACGCTTTACAGGATGGAATGAACTGGAAATCTATTATTAACCGTTGGTTAAAAGAGAATGTATAAAACCAGGAAGACACTAGAAATCTTCATGTTTTTTTGTTAGGCCAAGAGCCTGTTTCCATTGAGGGGTTTTTCGTTGATCCGAAAACGAAACTTTGGAAACAAAAACTACCTGCTATGCGGATGTCTTTTTTAATAAAAAGAGCGCGAGACGGGACTCGAACGAAATCACGACGCGCAAACCCGCAAACCCGCATGAAAGGAGGGTTTCTGCACATCCTTTTTGCAATGTAATCATAGTGTAATCAAAAATTAGAAAAAAGTGGTTAGTTATAGTATTATGTGGCGGCATGTAACAGAAAAATTGAATAAATGCTATTGTTATGTGGCAAAGATATGATAATATATATTAGTAGACATCTATTATTTGGGAAAGAGGAACATTATGGCTCTAAAAAAAATTGAAATTAAAAACGTTACAGTTTTCGAGAATGTAAATATGGAGTTTAATGAGGGTATTAATATATTTATTGGGGAAAATGGAATGGGGAAAACCCATATAATGAAATTATTATATGCCGCATGCAAATCTGCGAAAACAGATGTATCTTTTCCTCAAAAGGTAGTAAGGGTTTTTCGACCGGATGGCTCTAATATTCGTAGGCTGGTTAGCCGGAAACGAGCAGGAGAAACGGCTAGTGTGAAAATTTATTCGGATGACGCTAATATAGGAATGCGATTTACTACAAAAACTAATAAGTGGGCTGCAAAGGTTACAAATGAAGCAATATGGGAAAAGCAACTTGCAGATTTGTCATGTACTTTTATACCGGCAAAAGAGATTTTGTCAAACGCATGGAATCTAGAAGCGGCGGTAGGAAGTAATAATGTCGAGTTTGATGATACGTATGTTGATATTGTGATGGCGGCAAAGATTGATATATCGGCTGGAAGAGATACACATGATAGAAAGCGTTATTTGGAAATATTGCAGGGAATTACATCTGGAAAAGTTACAGTTGAAAAAGAAAGATTTTATTTAAAGCCAGGTACGCAAGCCAAAATAGAATTTAACTTAGTAGCAGAGGGAATTAGAAAAATAGCGCTTCTTTGGCAGTTGATAAAGAATGGAACATTGGAAAAAGGGGCGATATTATTTTGGGACGAACCAGAGGCAAATATTAACCCTAAGCATATACCGACTATTGTGGATATGTTGTTAGAACTGCAAAGAAATGGGGTGCAGATTTTTATTTCTACGCATGACTATTTCCTTGCTAAGTATTTTGAGGTCAAGAAAGAAGATACTGATAAAATTAGGTATTATTCGTTGTATGACAACGATGGTGCGGTAGAATATGAACAGAACACAAATTTCCGTGACTTAAAAAATAATGATATTATGGATACATTTTTAAGCTTGTATGAGTCGGAGATTGATAAGGTGATGTAATATGTATACAACAATAGAGTCTAAAATGGTATTTGGACCTTTTGAAGAAGCGGATGTATTTGAAATTGAAAAGTCCAATGTAAATCAGATGATAGGAGAGCATATAAGGACAGTTGAATTCGTTATGTGCAGAGAAGAAAACCAAATACTATTTATTGAGGCAAAATCCAGTTCGCCTCAAGAGAGAACCAGCAAAGAACGGTATGATGAGTTTATTACAGAAATTGTAGAAAAGTTTGTGCAATCATTTGAAATATACCATACGTTAAGATATAACCGATATCATATAAACAAAGGTATGGGGGAGCATTTAAAACAACAGGAATGGGATAAGGTTGAGATTAAGTTTGTGCTGGTTATACACGGACATGAAAAAGAATGGTTAGCACCATTGAGAGAAGCGTTAATCAAAAATATGAGTGCATATTTGAAAATATGGAAAAGTGCAGTCGTTGTTTTAAATGATGAAATGGCGAAACGCTATAATTTAATTTCTGGGACAGTATAAAGAATACATATCAAAAAAAACAGGAAGACACTAGAAATCTGCCTGTTTTTTATGGACAAAATGTAATCAAGATTATCATTGCAAAACAAAACGGGAAGCCTTGAAAAATCAAGACTTCCCATAAAATAACAAGAGCGCGAGACGGGACTCGAACCCGCGACCCCGACCTTGGCAAGGTCGTGCTCCACCAACTGAGCCACTCGCGCATGGTGTTGTGCTGTATTTTTCCCAAGCACATGTATGATAATACTATGGGGAGAGGTATTTGTCAACTCCTTTTTTCATATTTGTAAAAAATATTTCGAAAAAGATATTTCCAAAAAACAGGCATGTTATTTTCGTCCGTTCATAGAATATAATAATCAGTAGCTGGAGGCGGGAAGTGAGTGCAAAAACCAAAATCGTAGTCCTTCATATGAAAGAACTTATTTATACGGCGATTTTTGCGGGACTTGGAATACTGCTTGTGATTTTACTGCTGTTTATGTTTTTGCCGAGGGAAAAAGGTGGAGAGTCTGTTGAGACAATGAATTATGCGGCAGGGGTTTATACATCCTCTGTGATGCTGGGAAATCATGATGTGGACGTACAGGTTATTGTGGATGGAAACAAGATTCATGATATTTCTCTGGTAAATTTGGATGAGACAGTTACAACGATGTATCCGTTGATGGAGCCTGCGCTTGAGAGTATCGCAAATCAAGTTGTAGAAAAGCAATCTACCACAGAAATTACATATAGTGCAGAAAATCAGTATACCTCTACCGTGTTGCTGAATGCGATTGAAAATGCTTTGGCAAAGGCACGCATTGTGGAGGGAGAAGCAGAATGAAAAGAAGGGTCAAGGCTTGGCGATGTCGTCGCAGAGCCTTGACCCTTATGCTTTTGATATGGCTGCCTATTCGATTTCGTTTAGGGTGGCCGTATATTCGTCTATCGCATCAAGGTCAACATAAATCTTTTCAATCGGCTGATTATTCTGATAGATGCCGTAGGCAGAATAACCTGCCCAGCCCGCAATGGCAATTAAGATTGCCCAGATGCAGGCAACAGCAGCAAAATGCTGTCTTTTTTCTCTTGCCATGATTTGCTTGCGGTTTGCCTTCTGCTCTTTATTTCGATCTACCTTTGCCTGACTCATATAGAAAATCTCCTTTAAAATCTAAGTTTATCATACTGGTTGCATTATATCTTATTTTTTGAAAAAAAGCAATCGCCACCTACTTTCTTGTGCTTTTGCATTTTTATTTTATAAGGCAAAAGTACTTACCGCATACTATGCGGGCAAAATATGTGGGGAAAACATTGCATATAAAATGCATCTGGTATCTACCTATTGCTTATTTTGCGTGCGACAACAAGACAGAAAGAGAAAAGCAGTTTGACGAAACAAACATACTGCCGTACAATAGAGAAAATATACATTTAGGAAAAGAAGCAGATGGAGGAAAATCTATGAGCTTGGCAGATAAGATTTTTGTAGATATGTGTAACGATATTCTGGAAAACGGAACAAGTACGGAGGGCGAGAAGGTGCGTCCGCACTGGGAGGATGGGACAAGCGCTTATACCATCAAGAAATTTGGAGTGGTAAACCGCTACGATCTGCAAAAGGAGTTTCCGGCGCTTACCTTACGAAGGACTGCGATTCAGACATGCACCGAGGAATTGCTCTGGATTTGGCAGCGCAAGTCAAACAATATCCATGATCTGAATAGTACAATATGGGATGAGTGGGCAGATGCGGATGGCTCCATCGGAAAGGCCTATGGCTACCAGCTAGGGATACGGCATCCGTATAAAGAGGGAGAGATGGATCAGGTGGATCGTGTCCTTTATGATTTGAAAAACAATCCCTTTAGCCGACGCATCCTAACCAATATCTATGTGCATCAGGATTTGCATGAAATGAACCTGTACCCTTGTGCATACAGCATGACCTTTAATGTGACCCACAAAAAGGGGGAGGAGAGGCTGACACTAAATGCAATTTTAAATCAGCGCTCACAGGATGTTTTAGCGGCCAATAACTGGAATGTCTGCCAGTATGCCGTCCTTATGCACATGCTGGCGCAGGTCTGCGATATGCAGGTGGGAGAGCTTGTCCATGTGATTGCAGATGCACACATTTATGACCGTCATATTCCGATTATAAGAGAGTTGATTGTAAGAGAGCAGTATCCGGCGCCAAAATTCACATTAAATCCGGAGATTCGGGATTTTTATCAGTTTACGGCCAAAGACATTACGCTGGAAGATTATGTCACGGGGCCGCAGATTCAAAATATTCCGATTGCGGTGTAGGCAGCCTGTCTGATGTGGGATAGAGAGGAGAGCATATGAATGTAATTGTAGCAGTAGACAAAAATTGGGCAATCGGAAAGGAGAATCAGCTTCTGGCAAAGATTCCGGCGGATCAGAAGTTTTTCCGGGAGATGACAACAGGCAAGGTAGTCGTGATGGGAAGAAAGACGTTGGAGAGCTTTCCGAACGGCTTACCGCTAAAGGATCGGGTAAATATTGTGTTGACCCGTGATCGAAACTATAAAATTTCAGGCGCCGTTCTCGTGCACGATGAGAAGGAACTGTACACAGAGCTGAAAAAGTATAAGGATGAAGACATTTACGTGATTGGTGGAGAGACCGTTTATCGTCAGCTTCTGGATGCATGTGATGTGGCATACGTTACAAAAATTAACTATGCCTTTGATGCCGACACGTATTTTCCCAATCTGGACGAAAAGTCGGAGTGGTGCGTGGCAGAGTGCGGAGAAGAGCAGACCTATTTTGATTTGGAATACTACTTTTATCAATACAAGAAAATGTAAGACGGAGGACGAGTATGGATATTACAGGAAGAAAGCTATTTGTAAAGGCATTACAGGAGGAAGGCGTGGATACGATTTTTGGGTATCCCGGCGGAACGGTAATTGACCTTTTTGATGAATTATACAAACAAAGTGAGATCGATGTCATCCTGCCAAGGCATGAGCAGGGTCTGATTCATGAGGCAGAGGGCTATGCGAAATCCACAGGCAAGGTCGGAGTGTGTCTTGTGACGAGTGGGCCGGGTGCCACCAATATTATAACAGGTCTGGCAGATGCGCATTATGACAATATTCCGCTTGTGTGCTTTACGGGACAGGTACCGCTTTCTCTCATTGGAAATGATGCCTTTCAGGAGGTTGATATTGTAGGGATGACACGCAGTATTACAAAATACGGTGTAACAGTGCGGCGGAGGGAGGATTTGGGGCGCGTGATTAAGATGGCCTTTCATATTGCCTCTACCGGTAAGCCGGGGCCGGTGCTGATTGATATCCCGAAGGATATTCAAACGGCAGCAGGACCGCCGGAATATCCATCCAGCGTGCATATTCGCGGCTATAAGCCAAACGAAACGGTGCACATCGGGCAGCTGAAAAAGGCATACAAGCTGTTGCGCAGCGCAAAGCGCCCCCTGATTTTGGCCGGTGGAGGCGTCAATCTTGCAAAGGCAAATGACAAGCTTCTGGCCTTTGCGGAAAAAATGCAGATTCCGGTTGTTACTACGATTATGGGGAAAGGGGCGATTCCGAGCGGACATAGACTCTATGTCGGGAACAGCGGAATGCACGGAAGATATGCTGCCAATATCGCAGTCAGTAATTGTGACGTGCTTTTTTCCATTGGTACGCGCTTTAATGACAGAATTACCGGGGATTTAAATGAGTTTGCACCGAAGGCAAAAATTGTACATATTGATGTGGATGCGGCAGCAATATCGCGAAATGTAGTGGTAGATGTGCCGGTTGTATCGGATGCGGGACTTGCGCTGGATAAGCTGCTGGAATGGGCAGAGTCAAAGAATACAGAGGAGTGGCAGCAGCAAATCGCAGTGTGGAACAAGGAGAATCCTCTGGAAATGCGGCGGGATCATGGGATGACACCACAGATGATTTTTGAGCATATTAACCGTACCTTTGGAGAAGCGATTTACGTGACGGACGTAGGACAGCATCAGATGTGGGCAACACAATACCTTGAGGTGGATCCGTGGCATCCGCTGATCACATCGGGCGGGCTTGGAACGATGGGCTTTGGATTTCCTGCGGCAGTCGGTGCAAAGATTGGCAATCGTGACAAGGAGGTTGTTTGTATCTCGGGGGATGGAGGCCTGCAGATGAATATTCAGGAGATGGCAACCGCAGTGGCGCAGGAGGCTCCGGTTATCATCTGTCTGCTGAATAATTATTACCTTGGAATGGTGCGTCAGATGCAGCAGCTTTTCTATGGAAAGCGGTATGAGGCAACCTGTCTGCGCCAGAGAAGGTGCTGTCCGGCAGGCTGCAAAGGGCCAAATCCGGCCTGTCCTCCCTACACACCGGATTTTGTGGCCTTGGCAAAGAGCTATGGCGCATACGGGATTCGTGTGGAGAGAGAGGAGGAGATACAGGCTGCCTTAGATGAGGCACGCACGCACAAAGATGCACCAACCATTATTGAGTTTATGATTGCATCAGAGGAGATTGTACTTCCAATGGTAAAGGGTGGCAATCCTATGAGTGAAATGATACTAAAATAAGAGGTACAGAATGGAGAAGCAGAATGAAAAATAGGTGGATTGCATTATA
>JAQXLR010000087.1 GCA_029012225.1 Clostridiales bacterium | reverse complement strand
AATACTGGTAGCGTTTGTCCTTTACAATGTTATCATAGAGCTTTTCCGAAAAGATTGTCTGTGTCTCTGCCGCTTCGGCATCTGCTACAATGATGACCTGCATCGAGGTCGTGTAAATGTCCGTAAAGTCTACGTTCTTCTTGCGATCCTCCGTTACCGTAAAGCCTGCGGCTCCGATGTCAACCTTTCCTGTTGAGACAGCCGAAATGATGGAGTCAAATGCCATATCCTCAATTTTAAGCTCCATTCCAAGCTTGTCGCTTACGGCCTGCATCATATCGATGTCCATTCCCGTAATCGTCCCGTTTTCATAATATTCATACGGCGGAAACTCTGCATTGGTTCCTACCGTAAGCGTTCCGTTGGGACGCTCGATTTCCTTCTTCGTATAAGGATAGTTTCCTACCTCAGATTCCTCTCCGACATAATTTCTCTTGATATCATCCAATACCCCTTCTTCGCGAAGCTCGGTAAGGGCTTGATTAACAGCATCAAGCAGCTTGCTGTTGCCCTTTGCAACAACAAATGCATAGTCCTCAAGGGTAAACTCCTCCTCTAAAATCTGAATGCCGGGATTTTGCTCGACAAACTTCATTGCAGGCTGCGCATCAATGACGACACAATCGATCTTTCCCTGCTTTAATGCCTGTACTGCATCTGCACCCTTGTTATACCTCTCGATTACAGTGCCCGCCTCATCTCCCTCATAATCCGAGACATAGATATCACCTGTTGTTCCAAGCTGCACCCCGATTCGTTTTCCGGGAAGGTCATCCGCTGAGGCAATGATCGCCTCTGTGCCACTCTCTGTCTCTCCTGCTGCGTACGCTGCTTTGTCTTGTCCGTCTCCTGCTATCTGTCCGCAGGCAGCAAGTCCAAAAAGCATCATGCCTGCCAGCAACAGGCACAAAGCGCTCTGTCTCATTTTTTTCATTGCGATTCTCCTATCTTTACAAGTCTTCTCATGTAACTGCATCCTATATTGCATAAATATACATATTTTTATAATATAACACACGATTGCAGAAAAAGAAAGCCGTAAATTCTTCTTGCGCTTCCACATTTTTATTTTATCGTGCCAAAATTACCTGCCACATTCTCCACCACCCGGATGACGTAGCGCTGACAGTCCTCTGCCACCGACTCATCCAGTTCCTCTCCTGTCACAATAGAATTGGAGATGATACGGATTCCCAAAAACGGAATCCCGTACGAATCGCAAAGCTGTGCCACGGCAGCCGACTCCATATCCTCTGTCGTCGTCTTGTAACGCTCTCTTAGCAGAACAATTCTGTCAAACTGATTGTTCCATTCGTCTGCAGATCCAAGCACGCCTGCCTCAATTTTTCTTGTTCTCTTGCAGACGGCCTTTTTTTTCATCAGTGCCTCCTCTGCCGCAAGATAATCTTTTGCCGTGTGTTCTGCCGCCGCAAGCAATCTGTCATCACACGGAAAATCAAGCACCTTTTCTGTTTTTCCCTTGCTCTTGCGAAAAACCTCTATGCCAAGCGGCGTAAAATCCGATTCACAGATCCCCTCCCCTTTCTTAGCGAAAGGACGGATCATTGCCCCCATCGGAACGGCTCGCGTCCCAAGCACAATATCGCCCCGATAAAAGGTGCTATCATGACCGCCCGCAATTCCCTGATTGATGACTGCCCGCGGCGAAAAGTGTGTCAGTGCAAGTGTTGTGGCCGCTGCTGCATTTACCATCCCCTGAAAGGTACGTGAGATGATGACAGGAGACTTGCTTTCCCCCAGAAAGCCTGTATAAAAACTCCAATTTCCATATTTTACACACGCCTTTTGCGCAAGCTGCCCAATCAAATATTCCGTCTCCGACTCCATCGCTCCTTGAATGAGAATGGATGGATTTTTATAAAAATCATATGTCTCCATGATGCCTGTTCCTCTTTCTATTCTAGCCTCTTATTCTAGCATTTAGGCAACATTTGTCAAGAGTTTCCCTCTCAAGTTGTTTGATTCTGTTCCTGCAATGTGCCAAAAATGCACACTATAGTCGCAGCCGTGTCAGCATGCGTAAAAACGCAAACCGTCTGTTAAGTTGTCCTTGCAGATTACAGGAAGATATGCTAAATTATACTAAGTTATACATACGCTATTTTACTGTTTCTTCGGAATGGAGGATTTCTATGAAAAAAATCGCAAGCTTTCAAATTGACCATATTAAATTGCAGCCCGGCATCTATGTCTCCAGAAAGGATCACATCGGTGCGGAAACGATTACCACCTTTGACCTTCGCATGACCTCTCCCAATGAGGAGCCGGTTATGAATACGGCAGAGATGCATGCAATCGAGCATCTTGCCGCAACCTTTCTTCGAAATCATGCTGTCTACGGTGAAAAGATCGTTTACTTTGGTCCGATGGGATGCCGTACCGGCTTTTATCTGCTGCTGGCAGGCGATTATACATCACGTGATATTGTAGCGCTTATGATTGAGCTGTTTGAATTTATCCGTGCGTTTGAGGGAGAGATTCCCGGAGCTTCCCCAAAGGACTGCGGAAACTATCTGGATATGAATCTGCCGATGGCAAAATATCTGGCAAAAAGGTATCTTGCG
>JAQXLR010000086.1 GCA_029012225.1 Clostridiales bacterium | reverse complement strand
GCAAACGGCAGTGAGGGATACGGAGGAAACAATCGTGCCTCAAGCATCTTATCCACGGATGGAGGAGTAAGCTTTGACGCTCCTATCGATTTAGCCGATCAGATAAGGACGAAAATACCGGATGTAAGCTTCTTCTTTGCGTCGGGCAAAATTATGCAGTCTCGCTATGTAAAAGTAGGCAATTACTATCGCTTGTATTCCGCTGTATTGGCGTGTCCGGTTCGAAATACAGGCGCAGGAAGAAACTGGGTTTTGTATTCGGATGATTTTGGAAAAAACTGGGAGGTATTGGGAGGAACAGCTACGGCTCCCATCCCAAGCGGTGGAACCAGAATTGCAGATGAGGCGAAGATCGAGGAGCTGCCAAACGGAGATGTGGTGATCAATGCCCGCAATGCGAATAATGCGGGAAGACATGTGAATGTTTTTTCCTACACGACAAAAATGAATGGAACCAAGGATTATTCGAGCGGTACATGGGATACGCCCACAAAGATTTCTTTTGAAGGCGGAGATCTAAAGAGTCAGGGAACAAATGGAGAGTTGATGACGATTTATGCAAAAAAGAGTGACGGAACCTATACGCATCTGCTGCTTCACTCCCTTCCTTCTAAGCAAACCGGCAATAATGGCGGCCGCACACATGTCACTGTATGGTACAGAGAGACGGATGAGCGGGATATCACTGCAAGCCAGCTAGCCATAGCTTGGAAAAAAGGACTTCTCATTCAGGAGGGAGCGTCGGCATATTCTACCATGACGATTCAGGCAGACGGTACAATCGGATTTTTTTATGAGGATTCCGTCAGCTGGTATGATATGGTATACACCAGTCTGAGCGTTGATGCGATTACCGGAGGCAGAGGGGAGTATGCGCCGGCCTTTTTGGGAATCGGCTCGAAGCTTCGGCCCTATCTTGTGGACGATGCCGAAAAAGCCGCTGCTTATCGAGATGTATTTGGTCTAGAGAAGGTGAATTGGGAATTTACCGATGCAGCTTTGGAAAAATTGGCTGCAGATTACAACGAGACTGCGTCCTCTCATCCGGAAGGCGAAATGCTGGCAGTCGCATGGAAATATCTAAGGGATTCACAAGGCTCCATTAGCTTCCATAATAATGTAACAAAGGAAGAACTTGTGAATGCTTTGGAGAAAAAGGCACAGGAAAAGGACCCGAGAATCACAGTAGCTGCCCAGAGCAATATGACTTTGGTAAAGGCAACGGGCGGAAAAGATGGAAGTGCCACGATAACGGTAAGTCTGACTTGTGATAATACGACCTGTACATGGACGGCACAGGTGCCTGTAGTCTTATCGGAGAAAGAGAAGATTGAGCAGGCAATCAAGACGGCAGATGCAGTCCTGTCAGGAATTACAGCTGCCAATGAAATCAAAAAAGAGGAAGTGCAAAAGGCAGTTCAGGAGATGGTGGACAAAGCCCTTGGAAGCAATCAGGTTATCGTATCCTGGGATAGCTTTTCGCTTGTATCGGCTACCGCCCAAAAAGAAGGAAGTATCACATCTGTTTTAGCTTTTCGTTGTGGGAGTGAACAAGGAAGGCAAATCTGGAACAGAGTGATTCCAAAGCTAGAAGATATCGGGCAAGAAGGCGGGGAAGAAAGGCTTGAGGTTCCGAGAGTGGAGCCGGATGAAACGGGAAATTATCCTGCGGTAGAAAAAGAGGTAGAGGATTCTGCTAAGAAAAGATATAAGCTAAGCATAGAGACGATAAGTAACGTTGACAGAGCCGCTGCAGAGAAAGCACTTTCGGAAAACGTGGCTGTAAAGGCAGCGTTTGAAAGCAAGCAGACAGTATTTTTAGACATATCCATTAAGGATATACGAAATGGGCAAAAGGTACAGCCGCAGGGCAGTGTGACCTTCATATTGGGATATCCGAAGGGGGCAACAAGAAATAGTGAGCTGACGCTGCTGCACATGAAAAACGGCATTGATCCTGAGTTGTTGGTGGAAGGACAAAGCTTTGTAAAGCAGGAGGATGGAATCCGTGTAACCGTCAATAGCTTTAGTCCGTTTATTATCGGATGGAAGGATGCAGCGGGAGCAGGTACGACGATCCCGGCTCAGGGAGGCGCTGCAGGGACAACGACACCGAGTCAGGGAGGTACAACCGCGGACAATGTTTTAAGTTTTGTAAATCCCTATGTGATTTATCCGACTGCAGCATCAGCGGAGCTCATAAAATCACCTAAGACGGGAGAGGATACATCCGTGGCGGCAGTTCCAATGCTTTTATTGGGTTGCATGGGAGTGCTTGCTTATTATGGATATGCGAGAAAAAGAGAAAAAGAAATCTAGAAAACAGATGCTTGGAAGAAGGAGATGGTGTGACTGATTTTCGTCACACCATCTTTTAATCTTATGTGCAGCTTATTTTTCTTTACAAAAAAAAATGATGATGGTAGAATAACGCTAGATGTTTTCTTAGAGGGAGGGAGTATCGGTGGCAAAGATAGGGAAGATGTTATTGGCACAGCTCTATCCCCACAAGCGCAGGGGCTTGCGGCAGTTACAGCAGATTGGAACGAAGGGGAAGCTTGGGTTAGAAAAGTACGGCATAGGAGAAAGGAAGAGGAAAAGATTGGAAAGAGAAGATTTTTTGTTAGAGCAAATTGATGAGCTTAGAGAAAAGGCAAAGCAGCTGCAGGATTTGATTGCATCCAAGGAGAGTAAGGCAGAGGAGCTGCAGTCAATTGTAAATGAGCGCGAGGATAAGGCGCAGGAGCTTGAGAGTATTCTGACAGAGCGTCAGGAGGAGGCAGGCAAGATTGTTACGGAATTTACGGCTACAGTCGACGAGCTGGCAAATAAGGTTACGACAAAGCTGGCAGAGATGGAGCTTGGAGTAGCCGGACAGATAGAGGAAGCAAAACGACTAAGTCGTGAGCAGACAGAAGGCAATAAAGAGTTTTCACAGGAGTTGATTGCTGAGAACAGGAAGTTTCTGGAGGAGCAGACCACAGTCAGCCAGAATCTGTTAAAGGAGCAGATGACGGAGCTTAGAGAATTGCTTGAGACTGCGGCAATGCAGTTTGAGTCGATTAAGACGGAGCTCTCGGACAAGGTGCATTCTGAGAATGTAAAATGCTATCGAAACATTCAGGACTTATTTACCGAGTTTAACACAAAGCTTGAAAAAATAGACAAAACAGAAAAGGATACAGAAATAACAAAAACATACATCAAGTGTCTGACCTGGTTTTCTGTCCTGAACTTTGTTGTGCTGATTGGATATATCCTACATATGTTAGGAGTATTCGTTGCCTAACGGGGGCAGATGGAAAAGGGAGGAATGATATGGGTGCAGTACAAAATAAGGTGTGGGTAATCGGGCACAAAAATCCGGATACGGATTCTATTTGTGCAGCGATTTCTTACGCATATTTGAAGAATCAGATAGACCATAAAGGCTATGTTGCAAAGCGCGCAGGTTCTGTCAGTGCAGAGACCAAATATGTATTAGATTATTTTGGCGTGGAGCAGCCGGAGTTGGTGGAATACGCCGGAGCGCAGATTCGAGATATTTCCATCCGTAAAACGGCGGGAGTGAGCAGTCAGATTTCGTTAAAGAGAGCCTGGGAGCTTATGAAAAAGCTGGATGTTGTGACATTGCCGGTCACAAATCGGGCAGGAGACGTCACCGGAGTCATTGTAACAAAGGATATTGCGACCTCCTATATGGATGTGTTTGACAACAGTGTGCTCTCAAAGGCGCGTACTCCTTATAAGACGATTGCGGAAACATTGGACGGAGAGGTGCTTTGGGGCAATGAGTACGCCTACTTCTCACGTGGCAAGGTTGTCATTGCCACCTCCGGCTCGGAGTATATGGCAGAACATATTGAGCAGGATGATCTTGTGATTTTAGGTGACAGAGAGGAAGCGCAGATTCAGGCCATCAAATCAAATGCAAGCTGTATTGTGATCTGTGGAGGGCTTGAGGTAGATGAGGAAGTAAGGGAGCTTGCAAGGCGGCATGACTGTGTGATTATCACAACGCCGTTTGATACCTTTTCCGTGGCAAGATTGATTAATCAGAGTATGCCGATTAAGCAGTTTATGAC
>JAQXLR010000085.1 GCA_029012225.1 Clostridiales bacterium | reverse complement strand
ATCCTCCCAAGGAATGGGAACAATCGATGTGCTGATGGAGAAAAGACGCTTGATTTCCTCCTTATCATAATCACTTATGGTATTTCCGTCTGCCACCTTTCCCATGCGCGATGTCATGCCCGCCAGATAAGCCATTGCTTCCACGAGACTTGTCTTTCCACATCCCCCATGACCGAGTAAAACCACATTACGAATCTTGTCAGTTGTGTAAACATTCATAGCAAATCCTCCATTATCGTTTCATCATTCTTACTGCATATTTATATTTTACTAAATTTTCAGAATTATTACAACCAATTCTCTACATATTTGTTAATAAAATCAATTATACCTTTATTTTGTTTATATATTATGTATAAATTTTAAATATTTTATAAACACTTTTTCACTTTAATGTGTTGACTTTTCAGCAGAATTTATCTATGATATTCTAAGCTATAATATGCACATGGGGGAATTTTAAAATGACATTTTCAAAGATAGGATTTATCGGTCTCGGACTGATTGGCGGGTCAATCGCAAAGCGGCTAAAGGTATTGTGGCCGGAGCTTACCATTGTCGCTTTGGCCTCTCACGAGACAACAATCACCAAGGCATATGAAGAACATTTGATTTCGAACAAGAAAAGCTGTGCGATTGAAGATTTTTTTGACTGTGACTATCTTTTCCTGTGTGCGCCGGTTCAAAAAAATATTGAATATTTAAGGGAGTTAAAAGGAAACATAAAAGACTCTTGTATTATTACAGATGTGGGTAGTGTGAAAACAGACATCCACAGGGAGATTACAGCTCTTGGTATGGAAGAACAGTTTATCGGCGGTCATCCGATGACCGGCTCTGAAAAAACAGGGCTTGACAATGCCAATGCCTTTTTACTGGAAAATGCGTATTATATTATCACGCCTACCGCTGTCACAGCAGAAAAAACCCTTCACGCCTTCCATGAGCTGGTCATTGCACTTGGCGCGATTCCTATGATTTTGCCTTATGAGCTGCACGATTATGCCACGGCTGCGATTAGTCATCTTCCGCATGTCATTGCCTATAGTCTTGTCAATTTGATTCGAAATTGTGATGATGAAAACGAGACGATGAAAACAATTGCGGCAGGAGGCTTTAAAGATATTACACGAATCGCCTCCTCCTCTCCCATCATGTGGGAAAATATCTGTCTCTCAAATCGGGATCCCCTTCTTAAGCTGCTGGATGCCTATGTGGAGGAGCTTCGGCGCATGCGCAGACACATTGACAATGCAGATGGCTCTGCTCTGCTTGAGGCCTTTCATGCTGCAAAAGATTATCGGGATTCCCTCTCCCTCACAAAGCCGGGTGCATTAAAAAATATATATGAGCTGTATTTAGATCTTTTGGATGAAGCAGGAGGTATCGCTACTGTTGCGACCATCCTTGCAAGCAACCACTTGAGTATTAAAAATATCGGTATCATTCATAACCGCGAATTTGAGGAAGGTGTCCTTCATCTTGAGATGTATGATGAAGCTTCTTTAGCATCTGCAATTGCTCTGCTAAAGAAGCATCACTATACGATTTATGAGCGGTAAACTACAGTAGACGCAATGCTTCCTCGTCTCCGACTAAAATCACCTCCGGGTGGAGCTGAAGCACGGATGCCGGCACCTCCGGCGTAATCGGTCCGCAGAACGCTTTTTTTACAATCTCAGCCTTATCCTTCCCGCTTACGATCATAAGAATCTTTTTTGCCTGCATAATCGTTCCGATTCCCATTGTGTATGCCTGCCTTGGCACCTCCTCCTCGGATGCAAAAAACCGCTTATTCGCCTCAATCGTGCTCTTTGTGAGGTCAACACAGTGCGTTCTGCGGTCAAACTCTGTATTTGGCTCATTAAAGCCAATATGTCCGTTGTGCCCCAAGCCAAGCAGCTGGATGTCCACCCCGCCAAGCTGACAAACCTTTTCTTCATAGCGTGCGCATTCCTTTTCTGCGTCAGGCTCCATACCGTTTGGCACATTCACATTCTTTAAATCAATGTTTACCTTTCCGAACAAATGCTTATGCATAAAATAATAATAGCTTTGGTCATTCGAGGCATCCAATCCTTTGTACTCGTCAAGATTGACTGTCTTGACCTCTGAAAAATCCAAATCCCCCTTCTCATACCATTCTACCAGTTTCTCATAGGTTCCGATTGGAGTCGAGCCTGTAGCCAGTCCAAGCACACAATCCGGCTTTAAAATGACCTGTGCAGACAAAATATTAGCTGCCTTTCTGCTCATCTCACTGTAATCCTTCATTTTATAAATTCTCATATTCTCCTCCTTACCCACTGTTCTTTTATTCTCTATCCTTCACTTTAGCCTACATCAATCTCTATGTCAAACCTATTTCCGGTTTTTTCCCTCTATACAATCAGCATTGCATCTCCAAAGCTAAAAAACCGATATTTCTCCCTCACTGCTTCTTCGTAAGCAGAAAGCACCCTCTCTCTCCCCGCAAGCGCAGACACCAGCAT
>JAQXLR010000084.1 GCA_029012225.1 Clostridiales bacterium | reverse complement strand
AGATAGTTTTTCGGAAATCTGTATGAAGTTTTGAAGGTATAACCTTTTATCTATTATGTGACTTCTTTTTTATGAAGTCTATGTATTCCTCGATAGCTCAGTCGGTAGAGCACGCGGCTGTTAACCGCGCTGTCGTAGGTTCAAGTCCTACTCGGGGAGTTTTTTATGCTCTGTAATCATTAAAGTACTACAGGACATAATTTTTATTACTTTTTTAGACACCAAATGATATCCGGCCCCATGGTCAAGCGGTCAAGACATCGCCCTTTCACGGCGGTAACACGGGTTCGATTCCCGTTGGGGTCACTTGAAATTACGCGCCGATATGGCTCAATTTGTGGCGATTGATGAGGGGAACGAATCAAGCGAAGACAGAGTGCTGATTACAAATCAGCTGAAGAAGATATGCCGATATGGCTCAATTCATGATGATTGATGAGTGAAACGAGTCAAGCATAGGCAGAGTGCTGATTACAAATCAGCTGAAGAAGGTATGCCGATGTGGCTCAATTGGCAGAGCAGCTGATTTGTAATCAGCAGGTTATCGGTTCGAGTCCGATCATCGGCTTTTTGGACCTTTAGCTCAGTTGGTTAGAGCAACCGGCTCATAACCGGTCGGTCCTGGGTTCGAGTCCCCGATGGTCCACTAGTTTCAATAAAATGTAGATATGGCCCAGTGGCTCAGTTGGTTAGAGCGCCGCCCTGTCACGGCGGAGGTCGAGAGTTCGAGTCTCTTCTGGGTCGTTCGTAGTAGTGTGATAGATGCGATTTACTGTTGTTACACTCACTACAAGTAACGCATGGGATCTTAGCTCAGCTGGGAGAGCATCTGCCTTACAAGCAGAGGGTCATAGGTTCGAGCCCTATAGGTCCCATTTTACAACAATAGTTGTAAAATGCCGGCGTGGCGGAACAGGCAGACGCGCAGGACTTAAAATCCTGTTGTAGAAATACAGTACCGGTTCGATTCCGGTCGCCGGCAGTTGCATCATTTCAGACAAGAATCTCAGATGATGCACAGTATCAAAAGATACGAAATATCAAATGATATGCTGTATCAAGCGATACAAGGAAATATGTGTGCGTAGCTCAGCTGGATAGAGCACTTGGCTACGGACCAAGGTGTCGGGGGTTCGAATCCTCTCGCGCACGTATAATGGGAGCGGAAATGTGGATTATTCCACGTTTCCGCTTCTTGCATGATGGATTCTTTATGTAGTATGAAAACAAGAGAAGAATGGAAGAAAATGAGATTGCAGAGCAGAGAAACGATTTTACAGCAGGAGAATAGAATCCAGTTTTTGGATTATTTAAAGGCGATATGTGTACTTATGGTAATCGTGACACATTATGATTGGAAGGATAAGACCTCTCCTTTTTTTACGATGTTGATTAATATGGCTGTACCTATATTTATGATGATAAGTGGATATAATTTTGCCATGTCGAACAGGAGAAATACAGGCGGAAATCTGGGAAGAATGTATGGATGGCAAACCATCAAGCCAAAGCTCATTCGTTTTTTGAGTCCTTTTTTTGTCATTTGTCTGATTGAGATGATTCTGCTTTATCTGGGGGACAGAAGTATCCGGCCGCTGCGTATTTTTTTGCTGGGTGCATATGGACCAGGAAGTTACTATGTTCCGATTATGCTTCAATTTCTGGTCATCTTTCCGATTTTATATATGCTGGTGGAGAAAAATGCAAAGCTTGGTCTTTTTGCTGCGGGAATGCTTAATTTACTGTTTGAAATTGCAGTGAAGTATATGGAGATGGAAAAATATTATTATCGTTTGAGCATAGGGCGATATCTTTTGTTGATTGCATTTGGATGCTACCTATATCTGTATCCCAAGCATAGGGTAAAGCGTTATCAGATGATTTTCATGTTTTTGCTTGGAATGGCATATCTGGTGGCAGTATTTGGTTTTGAGAAGGATTTGCCGTTGTTTCCATACTGGAAGACGACGGCAATGCCCGTGGCTTTTTATATTTTTCCGATTGTAATTTTATTATTTCGTAAGTTTTATCACAGTACGATAAAGGGAGGAGCAGGCAGACTATTGGCATGGATTGGAAAGGCCTCCTATCATATCTTCTTAGTGCAGATGGTTTACTATCATTTTGATTTAGGAGGAGCGCTTATGGATGCGGTATGGTATTTTGCCGTTCCTTTTCATGTTTTGATTTTGATTCCTTTGGGACTTGCCTTTTATGAAGCGGACGATTGCTTGATGCGAAGCATGAAAAACAGGAAGCGTGGTGTGGCTACAAAATGCCTTTCGTGACTATTGCGAAAATTAGGAAAAAAGTGTAAAATAAAAAACACATAGCTATACAGAAAGTATACAAAGGAAAACATCAGGAGGCGGCAGGATACATATGGATAATGGAAATGTAGTAAAGGTTCAGAAGCATCAGGTAATTGCAAAGCAGAAGGATAAAGTCCGAAAATGGTATATTATACTTGAGGGGAATGTTGTGCAGCGTAATTCCTATGCAAGGATTATGCTGGGGAAAAATTCAATTATCGGGATTTCTGACGCAGAGCGTTATCTGTGTGATTATATTGCAAGTGATGATTGTGTTCTTGCGGCCTTTGCCTGTGAATCGGCAGAGGATATGGCTAAAATGATTCATGGCGAGATAAGCAAGCGCAGTACCTTGCTTCGAGCGGTATTGCATCAGCGGCAGACGCTGCTTAAAACCTACAGTGGGTTTTATCATATGGCACGGCAGTTTCACTCCTTTGTGGAGCAGCAATACAGTGACTATACGGCACAGTGTGCAAAATATCAGCTGGAGAGCAATACTTTTTCTCGAATTGAGAATTTTAAGCCTTTGGAGATTGAGCATCGGGTAGAAAATTGGGAGATAAGCAACAGCAACAGCCTGACCGGACAATATTTAGAGGAGTATGTGAGTCTGATGCAAAAGGAGGATTCCCTTTGTATCGGCACGATAATGGAAATTTCCTATCAGACAAGACGGATTGTAAAGGGAATCGTCGAGATGACAGAATATCTGAGGTATAATCGAGATATTTTATTGTCAGAGTCCGGCAATGATCTTTTGGCCTTGTATTATGGGCTGGAGTTACGTATCAAAAAGAAGAATCTTGATGTAACGCCGATTACGGAAATGATGGATCGAATGCTCGAGGTCATCAAAAAGCTTGGCATTTATGAGGAAGCGCTAATTACAAGCAGAGCCGATGCCTATCAAAAGCAGACACTGTCTTCTTCCGAGGAGGAAGATTCCGAGAAAAAGGAGTCGTGGGAGGAGGAAGAACCAGTTGCCGAGAACTGCCTGTTACATATTCTTACCTATGCAAATTATGCGCAAAAGGATATCGATGAAATGTGCGCCATGGTAACACAATATAAGGAGCTTCCGGATATGCTCTCTACGGATGCAGAGGTATCAAAGCTCCGCAAGCGTATGACGCAGGTGTTCTATGACGTTTACTACAAGGTATTTATGCGCGCAATGAAGGAGCAGGAGGAGCTGTCTCCCATCTTGGAAATGTTCTTGAATTTTGGATTTATGGATGTGCAGCTGGTAGGGGAAGAGAACGCGAATATTCTTTATGATTTGACGGAGCATCTGGATGTCTGCAGCTCCGACAATGTATTCACAATTTATGCCTGGTTGAAAAGCATCTATGAGGGAGTAAACGAGCCATCAAAGAACGAGTTTGACTTAGACTATATTGGTTATCTGAATGAGCTAAAAAAGACAGGAAAGCTTCGTGCAGATCAGGTAAAAGCTTATACGGAAAACGTAGAGATGAAGGTCAAGTACGAGATTCAAAATATGTTTGCTTCCGGGAATCGAATTACCTATGGGAAAATATCGACATTTTGTCCTTTGCTGGCAGAGCATGATTTGATTAACTCTATTGATAAAATGCTGGTTACCGTGCAGAAGCTGGAGGAGTCACTGGATAAGCTACGAAAGATTGATTATTCTGCTTTTTATCGGGAAACAATGTTTTCTGATCCGGATAAGGGCATCAACCGTGAGATGATTATGAAGGAGGTAATGCCCAATATTATCCTCATGCCCAATGCGGGAACAAGAGCGCAGATGTGGCAGGAGACGGCAGGAATTAGAAGGGACACACCGGCAAGATTTATGTTTCCGATCTTTACGTCTGTAGATTTGGACGACATGATGGTGGATACGGTGGGAAGATATCGCTGGGAAATCTGCCGTAAGATTCAGGGTGTACACTGGAACGATATCCGCGAGAAGTCTTTGACAGCAGAATACTGTGATTATATGCAGTTTTATAAGAAAAATCATGAACTGTCTCCGGAGACAAAGGAGAAGATTAAGCTTGCACTGATACGAGGACGCAATAATTATCGCGAGGTCTTTGTAAAAGATTACCAGAATTGGATTAAATATGAATCGCGAGGAAGCTTCCGGTTAAATAAGATTGCAAGAGAGATTTTGATTTCTTACTGCCCGTTTGCAAAGCCGATACGCCAGAGCCTTAAGGCGAATCCGATGTACGAGAGCGGACTGCATCGGATGGATATCCAAAATGCGAAAAAAGTTCAGCGTATTCATGGTGTGTACGATAAATATTTAAAGGCAGGAGGCAAGATCACACAGGAGCTCCAGGACAATTTGGATTTTTATGACATGTAAAAAGGATGCATATTTTTGAGCCATTTTTCAAATAATACTGTTGCAACAAAAAAATGCAAACGGTGCAAACAGGGCACCGGAATGGAGGAAAAAATGGCAAGAAACGCAGATGCACAGAACAATGGTTCCGATTGCAGAAATGGATACGAGAACAGCTATGAGAATAGCAATGGACAGAACACTTCTAAGAATAAGACATCCAATAAGGCATCGAACAAGGGAACAAATGCTTACGGACAGGACAAGACCGGTGCAGAGGATAAACAGCAGTAAAGCAGGAACTCTATTTTTCAAAATTGCATAGGATGTAAAAAAGAAACAGATTACAGAGTAGAACTTTGTAATCTGTTTTTTGTCATAGGATAAGGGGGTAAAGATGAAATTTTCTGTCATTCATGCAGGAGAAGTTGACGATATAGTAAGAGAGATGCGAGGGATTTTGGTTGACGTAAGACCAAGAGAGCAATATTGCATCCATCATTATAAAAATGCCATCAGCTGTCCATATGAAGAAATGGAGAGGTGGATTTGCCGCTTTCCAAGGCGGTGTGTCTTGGTTTTATACTGTGAGCATGGGAGCACGAGCCTTTTGGCGGCAAGAAGGCTGGCAGAGCAGGGATACCGGGTGTATACGGTAGCGGGTGGCATCCGTGCGATGGAGAAGAATTTTGGAATCGATTGTGGGAGTGAAAGGAATAGTTGGAATTGACACGGAAAAACAGAACGGATAATATAATACGTAAGGACTTGTACAGAATTGAGGAGATTTCATGAAAACATACACGTTGGTTGTTCCATGCCATTTCGGGCTTGAGGCGGTGTTAAAAAAAGAAATTTATGATTTGGGATATGAGATCGATCGGGTAGAGGATGGGAGAGTTACCTTTCTGGGAGATGCGGAGGCTATCTGCCGTGCCAATATTTTTCTGCGGACGGCGGAGCGCATTTTGGTTCAGGTGGGGCGATTCCGGGCTGTCACGTTTGAGGAGCTTTTTGAGGGGATCAAAAGTCTTCCGTGGGAGGAGTATATTCCTGCTGACGGGAAATTCTGGGTAAAGAAGGCTGCTTCGATCAAAAGTAAGCTTTTTAGTCAATCGGATATTCAGTCAATTGCAAAAAAGGCGGTAGTAGAGCGGCTAAAGCAGCGTTATCAGGTGGACTGGTTTTTGGAAGACGGAGCTCCCTATCCCATTCGTATTTTTTTGTTCAAGGATGAGGTGACGGTTACTCTGGATACATCGGGAGATTCCCTGCATAAAAGAGGATATCGTACGATGACGAGCAAGGCTCCGCTGACAGAAACTCTCGCAGCGGCTCTTTTGATGCTCACGCCATGGCGGCCGGATCGGATTTTAGTGGATCCCTTTTGCGGGAGCGGAACCTTTCCAATTGAGGCTGCCATGATGGCAGCAGGCATTGCTCCGGGGATGAACCGGGAGTTTACGGCGGAGCAGTGGACGAACTTCATTGACAGAAAGCTATGGTATGCGTGCATAGAGGAGGCGCAGGAGCTGGTTACGCCCAATGTAGACGTGGATATTCAGGGATATGATATAGATGCAGACGTGATAAAAGCGGCCAGAGAGAATGCGCAGCGTGCGGGAGTAGGACATCTGATTCATTTTCAGCAGCGGCCAGTGGCGCAATTGCGTCACCCGAAGAAATATGGGTTTCTTGTAACAAATCCACCTTACGGAGAGCGCATTTCCAATATTGAGGAAATGCCAAAACTCTATCGAGAGATTGGGGAGGTCTATCGAAAGCTTGATGCATGGTCTATGTATCTGATAACGGGATACGAGGATGCAGAGCGTTATATCGGGAGGAAAGCAGATAAGAATCGCAAAATATACAACGGAATGCTCAAAACATACTTTTATCAGTTTATGGGGGAAAAGCCCCCTAAGAGGAGGAATGCATGAACGATGCAAAGCGCTATTTGGGTTTTGGTGTACTTCTTTTTGGTGCGCTGTTTTTCAAATTTAATAATTTTTCCTTCCGATACGAGAAAATTGACCATTTTCGAGGAGCAAAGCTTGAGAGAGAAATCTGGAATCCGTTGATTGCCTCCAGCGTCAATGAGAATCTGCTGTCTCTTATGATTGACAATAAGGAATATACGAACGAGCAGTATCCGTTTTATATGGACAACAATCTAAATATCATGGTGCCGGTCGAGATTTTGCGAGATGCGTTGCAATGCAGTGCGCATGTCTATGACGGATACGAGCTTTTGGTGGAGAAGCGTTCCAATCAAATTTCCTTTACGCTTGATGAGACGGTTGCAATTGTAGACGGAAAAATGGAAGATCTGATATCGCCCTTTATAAAAAGGGACAATACGTATTTTGTCGGCCTGAATGATTTGTCGAATTATCTAAGCTATACCTATACATGGGATATTCAGGAAAACAAGGCAACGGCAATTGACAGCCTAGGACAGATGTCTGCTATTCCCACAAAATACGATTTGCGTGAGAAAAGGAGAGTTTCTAAAGTGCGCAATCAGGGGAGCAACGGAACTTGCTGGGCGTTTGCGGCATTGGAGGCATTGGAGTCCTCGATTTTGCCGGAGGACGAGGTGCTGTATTCGGCAGACCATATGAGCCTTGCAAACGGATTCAATCTCAATCAGGAGGATGGCGGAGAATATACGATGAGTATGGCCTATCTTGCTGCATGGAAGGGACCTGTGTATGAGAAGGATGACCCCTATGGAGATAAAAAAACAGACGAGACGTTGACCGCCGTCAAGCATGTGCAGGAGATACAGATTATTGACGGAAAGGATTATAAGAAAATAAAGGAAGCGGTATTCCAATACGGAGGCGTGCAGACCTCCATTTACAATGCCCTTCGCAGCTCTGTTTCAAGATCGCCTTATTATAATAGGGACACAGAGGCATACTGCTATATTGGGACAGAAAGGCCAAATCATGATGTCGTGATTATCGGTTGGGATGACAATTATCCGAAGGAGAATTTCTCGGTAAATCTGGAGGGAGACGGTGCGTTTATCTGCCAGAACAGCTGGGGGGAGGAATTTGGAGAGGATGGAATCTTTTACATTTCTTATTATGATACAAATATAGGAACACATAATGTGGTCTATACCCGTGTGGAGGAAACCAACAATTATGACCATATCTATCAGAGTGATTTATGTGGTTGGGTTGGGCAGCTTGGTTACAATAAGGATAGCATCTATGGCGCAAACGTCTATACAGCCGAAGGAGATGAGGAGCTTGCAGCAGCGAGCTTTTATGCGACAGGAAAGGATTCGCAGTATGAGCTTTATGTGGTCAAGGAGTTTGAGGATGAAATGTCGCTGCGCAGTATGATTCCGGTGGCATCGGGAAAGCTTGGCAACGCTGGGTATTATACGATCGATTTTGAACAGAAAATCTTCGTGGAGGCCGGAGAGCGGTATGCGATTGTTCTTCATATTATGACGCCAAATTCCGTCCATCCAATGGCCATTGAGTATAAGGCAGACGACATGACGAAGACGGTTATCTTGGATGACGGAGAGAGCTATATTAGTGCAAACGGAGTAAATTGGGTCAACGTCAATACGGTGGAGGAGTGTAATCTGTGTATTAAGGCGTTTAGTCTCAATCGATAAAGGGATTCGTGTGAAAAATCCATATACGAAGATTTTTCACACGCAGCTTTGTGCCTGCAGGCAGAGCGAAAGGCAGGATAATTCGAATGGAAGAAAGAGCATTGAAATTTACGGCAGTGTTTCTGCTGGTTTGTACGGTGGTAGTATTTGCCACCTTGCCGTTGTTTCCCCAGATTCGTGTTTGGGAGACGAGAGTATCGGAGGCGTGGGCGGCAAAGGTGGATGATGTGACACAGTATGAGGCAAGGCAGCAGCTAAAGGTGCAGCAGCCCGGATTCGGACAGAATGTTGCAGATGGAAAATTAAGGCTAAAGCTGCCGGAGGGAGTAAGCAGGGACAAGATAAATATTACGAATGATTATGTGACGCAGACAATACGTGTCGAGATTCCGGAAACGGATAAGAACTATCTGTCAAAATATGCGATTGTAGGCAGCAGCAATCATGTTAAATTTATATACTACGAACAAAAAGGGGCTCTGGGGATCGTTGAGATTTTGATGGATCAGGTATATGAGTTGGATTTATCCTATGAGGAGGAAAGCATTGTCTTTTCCTTTTTGACACCGCAGGAAGTCTATGATAAAGTAGTGGTAATCGACGCAGGGCATGGAGGCGGAGACCCGGGAACGATACGGCAGGGAATCTACGAGAAGGATCTCAATCTGGCAATCGCGTTACAGCTTAAGGAAATTCTTGAGGCAGAAGGAGAGGACATCGGCGTCTATTATACGAGAACAGATGAAACCAATCCCAGCTTAGAGCAGAGGGTAGAACTGGCGAATAAGTCGGGAGCCAATCTGTTTTTAAGCATTCATAATAATTCCTTGAATGGGAGAATGTCAAAGACAAGCGGAACGCAGGTTTTGTTTGGAGAAACCTCAGAGGAGAGCAGAAGGCTCGCTCAGATTTGCTTAAATGAGATGACAGGAATTTTAGAAAGCGATAACAGAGGTTTGGTAGAGGGAAATGCGATTTATATCATTCGGACAAGCGAGGTTCCGGTGGCGTTGATTGAAGTGGGCTTTATGACGAATCAGGAGGAATTAAATCTCCTGTGCACCGAGGCGTATCAGGAAAAGGCTGCACGAGGCATTTACAATGCCATGCGGAGTGCTTTTGCGGAGGGATATTAGTGAGAAGTATAATTTTTGCAACGGGAAATGAAGGGAAATTACGTGAAATCCGACAGATTATGGCGGATATGGACGTGGAAATCCGGTCGATGAAGGAAGAGGGGATTACGACAGAGGTGAAGGAGGATGGCACCACGTTTGAGGAGAATGCCATCATTAAGGCGAAGGCAATTGCGGAGCTTACAAAGGAGATTGTTCTGGCGGATGATTCCGGTCTTGAGATCGATTATCTGAATGGGGAGCCGGGCGTATACTCGGCACGCTATATGGGTGAGAAGACCTCCTATGAGATAAAAAACCAGGCGATTCTTGACCGCTTGCAGGGAGTAGCAAAGGAGCAGAGAACGGCACGGTTTGTCTGTGTCATTGCAGCAGTGTTCCCGGATGGAACGGTGCGTATCGCCAGAGGAACGATAGAGGGATACATCGGAGAGAAGCCTGCCGGAGAAAACGGATTTGGTTATGATCCCATTTTCTATGTAGAGGAGCTTGGATGCTCTACAGCGGAGCTTACCGATGCGCAGAAAAATAAAATCAGCCACAGAGGAAAGGCTTTAAGAGCCATGAAAGAGATGCTAAATGAAAATAATGATTGTAAGTGATACGCACAGAAAACATCAAAATTTAATGGAGGCACTTCATAGGGAGCAGCCGATTGATTTGCTGATTCATTTGGGAGATGCGGAGGGAACGGAGCAGGAGATTGCGCAGATGGCGGGCTGCCCGGTGGAGATTGTGGCAGGAAACAACGATTTTTTTTCCGACCTTCCGCGAGAGAAGGAATTGTGGCTTGGCGCTTACCGAGTGCTGCTGACGCACGGACATTATTATTATGTCACCACAAGCACGGAGAGAATCAAAAAAGAGGCAGAGGCCGGAAATTACGATATTGTAATGTTTGGGCACACGCACCGTCCGCTGGTTGATTGCAGCACGCGCACAATGCTAATCAATCCCGGCAGTATTTCCTATCCCAGACAGGAGGGGAGGCAGCCTTCTTATATTCGTCTGAATCTTGAGAGAAACGAGAAGCCTCAGTTTGAAATCATGTATTTGTAGAATGCGAATGATAACAGAAAAAGAGAAAAAGGTATTGACTTTTTAAAAGCCGTGCTATATAATAACACTTGCGTCACGGGAAAGGCGACAGGAAAAGTCTGATTGACCGGCGAAAAGAAAATCCTTCGGGGTGTGGCTCAGCTTGGCTAGAGCGCCTGGTTTGGGACCAGGAGGTCGCAGGTTCGAATCCTGTCACCCCGATGTTATGCGGGTGTAGTTCAATGGTAGAACACCAGCCTTCCAAGCTGGATACGTGGGTTCGATTCCCATCACCCGCTTTTGCATATGTAATATGCAGTTTGCGAAGCAAACAAAGCGAAGCGTAAGCGGGTGATTGACCCTGCTTTTGCATATTATATGCATGTGTGTCCATAGCTCAGCTGGATAGAGCAACGGCCTTCTAAGCCGTGGGTCGGGGGTTCGAATCCCTTCGAGCACATTTTCCTTTTTAGGAATAGCGATTCTAGTTTTTATGGTGGGTATAGCGCAGTTGGTTAGCGCGCCAGATTGTGGCTCTGGAGGCCATGGGTTCGAATCCCATTATCCACCCTCGTTGCGATAGTGCAGCATACCATTGGGCTATCGCCAAGCGGTAAGGCACTGGATTTTGATTCCAGCATTTCGCAGGTTCGAATCCTGCTAGCCCAGTTTCTGACATGGGATATTAGCTCAGTTGGTAGAGCACTTGACTTTTAATCAAGTTGTCCGGGGTTCGAATCCCCGATGTCTCATTTGCGAAAGCTACAACCAGTGTAGTAAAAAAAGAAGATGCGATTTAGAAATTGATTTCTGTAATCGCATCTTCTCTTTTTACTATAGGGCGACAGTACGACAACGAGGGAGCTGTGCTCCCGAGTAGCACTGCTTGTAGTACCGCACATATTATCGGAAGTGTTGCTTTTTCAGCACTTTCGCTTTTTTTATGTCTAAAAACTTGGATTGACTTGTGACCTACTACAAGCAGGCGCACATGCCTAAATCTAAATCTTCATCATCACGCACATTTTTATAGTAGGCGGTTCATGTTGTCTGTCATTCTTCCTGTGAAGGAAGACGCGGAATAGGAAATCATTTCTGTACATATGAAAAATAATTGGTATAATATTGCTTGAAAAGAAAATGGATTTGTAGTGTTAAATTCTAGAAAAAGGAATTTGCTTGATGGGGGTAAGGGATGAATTTCACGGTAAGAAATGTAATGTTGAAAGATTATGATGCAGTTATAAAAATAATAAGTCAAGTACAGCAAATGCATGTTGAATGGAGACCTGATATCTATAAGTCAAATGATAATTTGATGCCTATGGATGTTTTTGAAAAAATTGTAGAAGGTGATTTCTTTTACGTTGCCGAAACGGAAGGAATGGTTGTAGGTATTTTGGAAATTGAGTTCCGTCATATTGAAAGCCCATCGCATGTAACAAGAAATATAATTTTCATTGACAGCATGGCTGTGGATAAAAATTATCGAGGAATGGGAATTGGTCATTTGTTTTTTGAAAAGGTTAAGAAAATAAAAGAACAAAAAAATTATGATGGAATTGAATTACAGGTTAATGCTAAGAATAAAGCAGCGTATGAGATGTATTCAAAATATGGATTTACTGAAAAATCGATAAATATGGAGTTGTTGTAAATTCTAGTCTTTCGCTTTTTTATGTCTAAAGTCATTGAGTGACGACTGCGTAACTGCAAGTAAGCATACATTCTGAGTAAAAGGCCGTCATCATCTGATAGATCCTTATAACAAGAATTTAGTGTGGCTTCCAGTTCCTCCTTTCCGTTAAACTGCATGTCATGAAGAGATTGCTTGACAAAAGTGATTTAGCAGCATGGCAATAAAAATCGTTTTTTCAAAAAGCGAATTCTTGCTGTTTGCAACGAAAAATAAAAATGTCAAAAACTCTTGACATTTTCTTGCTGTTCTGATACCATAAAAATGTCAAAAGTTTTTGACAAAATATCTGCTTTGTTTGAAAGGAGAGAGGTATTATGCCAATAGGTGCAATGATTTTTTTGGGGATTGTTTTTTTGGTGTTCACCGCATTAGACATTTTTATGTTGGTATCGTTATTAGCGCCGGGCGATGAACGCAATCAGGTTATCGTATGGAAGGCCAGTTCGTTTACGCTGCTTACAATGGTAGGGGCAAACATATTAGATGTCATTGAAAATATTATAAGGGCACAACCTATGACACAAAATCCTTTTGTCCAACTGGAAGTTGCCGCCATTGTTTATTTTGGAGCCCTCATGTTTTATCAAAAAAGGCATGGTGGATGATATGGAGAACAGAATCAGAAATAGGCGAAAAGAGTTAGGGCTATCACAAGAAGAATTAGCAAAAAAATGTGGAGTTTCCCGACAAACAGTAAATGCAATTGAAAACAACAAGTACGATCCCACATTAGCGTTAGCGTTTCGTCTTGCGAAAGAATTGCAGGTTACGGTTGATAAACTTTTTATATTTTGCTAATTTATAGGAAAAAGTAAAAATTCCAATCATATCATGGATGTAGAGGGATTGTGAGACAAGAAGATTTTTCTCATGGAATAAATGTCACTCCAATGCTTATCCTATGGGGATTTGAGACTTATACCTGCTGTGATTGGTAGATTGTTTGTTATTCCGGTATTCATATCAAGTCTCAAAACGAAGCATCACACGATGCTGCAGCTTTTGGGAGGAGGTATGATTTCGGCTGTGTGCCTTGTTATTATAAAGTATTTTGGTATATTTATTTTGTGATGAAAAGAGCTGGCGGTTTGTTATGACTGCCAGCTTCTTTTTTTGTGTATTCATTCAAAAAATGGCCTGACAATAGTCCGAAATCATACTATTCTAATCAAGTATGATTTCGGACGAAAGGAGAATGCCAAAATGAAAACTTGTATTTCAAATGAGATGAAGCGCTATAATCACCTGGTGAGCGAGATTGATGCAGTGTACCATGAAATTTCTTTAAATCTGGGGCTGTCTGACAGTGCCATGAAAATTCTCTATACCATCTGCGATAATGGAGACAGTTGTCTGCTGCAGGAGATAAGCCGTCGTTCCGGGGTCAGTAAGCAGACTATAAATTCTGCAATTCGTAAGCTGGAAAAGGAAGGTATTGTATATTTACAATCAGTGGGTGCGAAGAATAAAAATGTTTGCTTGACAGACGAAGGAAAACAATTGGCAAAGCATACTGCTATTCGCCTGCTTGAGATGGAAAATGATATCTTTGCATCTTGGGAAAAGGATGATATAGAGAAGTATCTTGAATTAACGGAGAGGTTTTTAACTTCTCTGAAAGAAAAAAATAGAAATCTATAGTGGAGGGGAGAGGCTATGCGAATTGTTACAATTAGTCGTGAGTTTGGCAGTGGCGGCAGAGAGCTTGGAAAACGCCTCGCTGATTTATTGGAATGTGATTATTATGACAAGGAAATCATTACTGCGATAGCAGTGAATCAGAATTTGGATGAGGAATATGTTGCCAGGACACTGGATAACCATGGATGGGAAAATATACCATTGTCCTTTCGACATACTTTTATATCAAGTATGACTTCTATGCAGATAGTTCTGTTAATCGAACAAAAGAAGATTATTGAGCAAATTGCGAAAACAGGAAAGGACTGTGTAATTGTCGGAAGAAATGCCGATGTGCTGTTGGCTGAATACAATCCGTTTAATATTTTTGTTTGTGCCGATATGGATGCGAAAGTTCGGCGATGCTTCGACATGGCTGACAAGAACGAGAATCTTTCACGAAAAGATGTGGAACGTAAAATTCGCAGTATTGATAAAAACCGTTCCCAAACACGTGAAATGATTACAGAAAGCAAATGGGGAGATCGGGCTTCTTATCATCTTGTAGTCAATACTACAGATTGGACGATAAAGGAACTGGCTCCGGCGGTAAAAGCTTTTATGGAATGCTGGTTTAGGAGGGAAAATGAACATTCAATTATCAGATCACTTTAATTATAGAAAACTTTTACGGTTTACTTTGCCATCCATCATTATGCTGGTGTTCACTTCCATATATGGTGTGGTTGATGGATTTTTTGTGTCAAATTTTGTAGGAAAAACACCGTTTACTGCAGTCAATTTTATTATGCCCTTTCTGATGATTCTTGGTTCCTGCGGATTTATGTTTGGAACCGGCGGAGGTGCACTCATTGCGAAAACAATGGGAGAGGGGAATATTAAGAAGGCAAAGCACCTATTTTCACTTATTGTTTATACGTCAATGGTTTGTGGTATTGTGATGGCTTTCTTCGGTATTCTCTTTCTTCGCCCTTTGGCATCTGCGTTAGGGGCGGAAGGACAGCTTTTAGAAGACAGTGTGAAATATGGACGTATTATTTTAATGGCAATTCCGGCATATGTTTTACAATATGAATTTCAATGCCTGTTTGCTACTGCCGAAAAGCCAACTCTTGGACTTTATGTGACGATTGCAGCAGGCTTTACCAATATGCTGCTGGATGCATTGTTTGTGGTAGTATTTCACTGGGGACTTGAAGGAGCTGCGGCCGCAACGGCAATCAGCCAATGCGTAGGCGGTATTGTGCCACTCATCTATTTTGCACGCCCAAACAGCAGTCTTCTGCGACTCGGCAAAACGGAATTTGATGGAAAATCACTTGCGAAAACCTGCATCAATGGTTCCTCAGAATTGATGAGTAATATTGCAATGTCCGTTGTAAGCATGCTTTATAATGTGCAATTACTAAGATATGCCGGGGAGGATGGAGTTGCGGCATATGGCGTACTTATGTACGTCAGTATGATATTTCAGGCGATATTCATTGGCTATTCAGTTGGAACTGCTCCGGTTATCGGATATCATTTTGGCGCAAAGAATAGTAAAGAGTTAAAAGGATTATTAAGAAAAAGTCTTGTATTGGTTGGCGCATTTGCAGGGGTTATGTTTGCTACCTCGCATATTTTTGCAAGACCGCTCTCTGTGTTGTTTGTAGGTTATGATGCGGATTTACTTAGTCTTACTGTACGTGCATTCTCGATTTTTTCTTTTTCTTTTCTCTTTTCGGGATTTGCAATTTTTGGTTCTTCATTTTTTACCGCATTAAACAATGGATTGGTTTCAGCAGCAATATCATTTATGAGAACTTTGGTATTTCAGATTGCAGCCGTTTTGATCTTTCCTCTTTTTTGGAAGGTGGACGGCATTTGGATGTCTATCGTTGCAGCAGAAATGATGGCAGTAGTCGTCACAACAGTTTTTCTACGGATAAATCAAAAGAAATACAAATATTAAAAAGGTCTTTTGAGGAATCCAATCTATGAAAATAGGGGCGGTTATCTCGCCATTTGTTGATTCTGTTTACCGAGTTCCTCTGTTGTCGCTCTGTTGCCTCCGTTTGATAGGTCTGCAATTTCGCATGTCTTTATCTCGGCAGTTTTGTGGGGTAGAAATTCTTCCGGGTAAGTTGTATAATAAACGCAAGAAATAAGAATTTGTAAAAGAGGTAAAAAATCATGTTAAGTTTATCTAAAAAAGAATGGGCTATTTGGATAGGCTCATTGCTTGTTGTTGCTGCTTCTAACGTAGCATCAGCAGATTTCGATTTATTGACACTTTTGGCAGCATTGATTGGTGTCACCTCTTTGATTTTGGCAGCAAAAGGTAACGTGTGGGCACAGGTTCTCATGATTGTATTTAGCATTCTTTATGGGATTATTTCCTGGCGCTTTCGATATTGGGGAGAAATGATTACCTATTTCGGAATGACGCTGCCCATGGCCATATGGGCAACTATCACATGGATGAAGAATCCGTCGAAAGAAAATCGCAATGAAGTAGCAATCCGGAAGCTAAATAGAAAGCATGCAGCAGTACTTTTCTTTTTTTGCCTTATCGTTACAAGCGGCTTCTATTTTGTGTTACGGGGACTAAATACACCGAATCTGATCTTTAGCACCATTTCCATTGCAACAAGTTTTCTTGGGGCAGGGCTGACTATGCTTCGTTCGTCGTATTATGCCTTGGGATATGCCACAAATGATATCGTGTTAATCATACTTTGGCTTTTGGCTTCCAAAGAAAATCCGATCTATATTCCGGTGGTAGTTAATTTTTTCATTTTCTTTTTTCATGATATCTATGGATTTGTGAATTGGAAAAAAAGAGAATTGGCACAGTCTGTTGGATAAGCGGTATCAGAAATGCGGCAAGAAAGGAAAGTCTTTTCGGTTTGAAAGAGGGCGGGGGAAAATCGATGGAAAGCACAATAGAGCAAAGGGCAAGAAAGGAAAACCCACTTGGCGTTGCACCAATTCCTGGATTGATTCGAAAATTTGCGGTTCCATCTATCATAGGGATGCTTGTCATGGCAGCCTATAATATCACAGACCAAATATTCATTGGTCACGTGGTTGGAATCTATGGGAATGCGGCAACGAATGTGGCTTTTCCTACGGTGACACTGACAACAGCATTTGCCCAGATGACAGGAATCGGGACAGCAGCGAATTTCAATTTGCATATGGGTGCAAAGCAAGAAGAGGAGGCAAAGAAATATGTAGGCTGTGGTTTGACTCTAATGGCGTTGGCCGGCATTTTGATTATGCTCTTTGTGATTGCCTTTAAGACACCGATTCTCTGGTTATGCGGAGCGACAGAAAATGTATTTGCTTATGCCAGCACATATCTTGGCATTACTTCCTTTGGGCTTCCCTTTCTGCTGATGGGAAATGCCATGAGCAACCTAATTCGAGCGGATGGAAGTCCCAGATATTCTATGATGTGTAATGTGGTAGGAGCCGTTTTGAATGTCTTACTTGACGCACTTTTTATGTTTGGTTTTGACTGGGGGATCAAAGGAGCTGCGGCTGCAACAATCACAGGTCAAATCATTTCCTTTTTTGTGGCAGCCTCTTATTTCAGACATTTTAAGAGCTTTGCCATTCGCTTTAAGATGTTTGGAATAAAAGCGAAATATGCGTTTTCTATCATCAAGCTTGGAACCTCCAACTTTATCAATCATATCATAATGATGCTGGTCAATATTGTCCTAAATAACATGCTCAGAAAATACGGAGCACTGTCTATTTATGGAAGTGATATTCCGCTTGCTGTTTCCGGAATTGCAGCCAAATTGAACAGTATTCTTGCATCCTTTGCAGTTGGACTTGCACAGGGATGCCAGCCAATCCTCGGATTTAATATGGGTGCAAAGAATTATGACCGGGTAAAGAAGACATATAAGACGGCGCTTGGTGCCGCATTCTGTATTGGACTTGTAGCATTTGCCGCATTCCAATTTGCGCCGATGCAAATAACGAGTATCTTTGGCAGCGGAGACGGACTGTATTACGAATTTGCAGCAAGATATCTTAGAATCTATATGATGATGGTGTGTGTCTATAGTGTGCAGCCAATCACAGTAAATTATTTTACAGGAATCGGAGCTGTAAAGCAGGGAATCCTTCTTTCGCTTTCCAGACAGGGATTTTTTCTTATCCCATTGCTTTTAATCTTGCCTCTTATTTTTGGGATAAACGGTGTTCTTTATGCAGGGCCGATTGCAGATGCGCTGGCCTGTGTCCTTGCACTGTTCTTGATTGCGAAAAGCTTTCAGCATTTAAGCCGTTTGAAAATGGAGGAGAATGCTTTCGAAAGATAAGACGGAACAGATGAGCCGGCACATTTATGCGATTGCCTATGTCATGAAACAGTAGAAGAAATGGAGAAGGAGGGGCAGAAATCCCCAAATTGGCTCTGCCCCTTCGTAACGATTCAAAAAGCTTGGAAGCGGCATTTCCGCTTCAGCTCCCTTTAATTTTTGAAAAAAGCCACTGCAATCGCGCCCGGTCCTGCGTGTGTGCCGATTACACTGCCGAGGCTGGTGTAGCGGACGGTTTCAAGCTCTTTCGTCCAAAGGTGCTTACTGTCTTCAATGTACTTTAATAGCAATGCATCGGACAGTCCTGAGTAGCCGAGAAGAACAGGCTTGGAAAAATCCGCACCGCCGGCTTTTTCAATTTCTTGCACCAACAAATTATTGCCCATTTTTGAGCCACGTGCCTTACCGAGCATATTGATTTCGCCGTCAATGACGGAAAGGACGGGCTTGATGTTTAGCAGGGAACCGGCAAATGCGGTCGTCTTAGAGATACGTCCTCCTTTTTTGAGATATTCAAGTGTATCGAGCAGTGCAACGAGGATAATCTTTTTCTTTTCTTCCTCTAATTTTTCGGCGATTGCTTTGGCATCCAAGCCTTCCTCCACAAACCTCAATGCCAATTCGATTAATATGCTGGTGCCCATTGCCGCACTGCCGCTGTCAACAAGATAGATGTTATCATATTCGGCAGCAGCAATGGCAGCGCTTTGGTATGTGCCGGAGAGCTTTGAGGAAATTGTGATGACCACAGCGCTTTCGTTCGCTTCTTTCACTTTATCAAATTCTTTCAGAAATGCATCGGGAGTAGCCTGGCTTGTGGTCGGCAGTACGTCACTTTCCACGAGCTTTTCATAAAAGGTTTTATGGTCAATCGTAACACCGTCAATATATTCTTCGTCACCAAAGAGAACGGTAAGTGGTACAATGCTTACCCGATCTTTGTATTCGGGCAGCAAATCTGCAGTGGAATCTACAATAATTTTTGTTTTCATAATCATCAAACCTCTTTTCTTAAATTTCCTTTATCCGAATCTCAATTCTTTAGTCTTCAAAACCAAATGTAAAAACAGCACTCGGATCATCGAAGTTTTCGTTTGAAACCCACGTCATTGTTTTTTTGGCGAGGTTATAAACGACACTGTGAACGGTACACCCGTTGTCATCGTCATTGTCCCAGTTTCGTCTGCCGACAATGCGAAGAATGTCCATAGCGGCCCACTCATCCTTCACGATTCCGTTTGTCCCGCTTAGCTCCTCGTAAATTTTTTCATAGCGGTCATAGCCCTTTTTCTCATCCTCCGGAGAATTGTCGTAATAGCCGGGATAAACGATGAAGTTCGTAATAATCTGATAATTAGGGGACAACTGCATGGTGTCAACATAAGAGTCCGTGTCATTGTAAATGACCTTTAGCTCTCTTTTGGCGCCGTCGTTGTCAGTTGCATCAGTTCCTGCAACCCACTCAAGAATGGCACTTTTCCCACTTGCATCTGCGACCATATAGTGATAAGACGTTTTTGCCGAATCGTGCAAATCGTAAGAAGATGCAATTTCTATGGCCTCCTCCACGTTATCTGCATAGTCAAGAATCAGTCTTAGGAGTGTGGTAGATGTAAAATCGGGTCGCCCTGTGTCCTGATTGGTAGGAATGGTTGTTTCCCCGCCCTGATAGGTCATATAGATTCCGCAGCTTACACCGGCATCATTGATGCCGTCAAGTGGGGTGTAGGTTGAAGCAAGACAGGTGATTTTATTCATCAAGCCATCCAGGTTTTTGTCAACATCAATGCCGAGGAATTGAAGGTCAACAGTAGAAATGGTTGCGTGTCGACCTTCATTTGCCTCTGTGAAAACGATGCAGGTATTCGTTTTTGCAAAGTCGTAATTGCGTGCGAACAGCACATCGCCGCTTTCGCTTTTGGCAGTAAAGGAGGAGCAGGCAATTTCAGACTCGCTGATTCCCATATCAAGCAATCCTTTTGTAATTTTGGCGGTAACAAATTCAATCAGCTCTGCATCACTTTTTACGCCTCCCTGCGCGATAAAATCTTCAAGGTAGAAGCCGCCTTTTACATGCATGGTATAAACGGCGCCGTCAAAGTGTGCATCATTTCTTTCGCGCACAAGCTCCATGCTTGCAATCGTAAAAATTTCATTGTGCCATACTGCATAGACGACAATCCCAAGAAGCAGGATGACAGACAAGCATCCTACCGCGATGCCGATGCCGATTCGTTTCCAAAGCTGTCTTTTGTTCTTTTTTTGTTCCATTTTTATTTCCTTTCACAATTTATCATAGGCTTTCGCAATCGTATCAAGACTCTCGCTGATCATAGAAAGACTGCGGTAAAAAGCCACCCTTTCATCCTCTGTAAGAGCGAAGCTGACTTCCTCGAGTACACGATCAATCTTATCGGCAATCTTTTTACCAACTTGAGTACCCTTCTCGGTCAGAACAAGCGGACTTTTGTATCGTTTTGCACTTTTGGATTCGCAGATCAGATATCCATTTGTTTCAAGATAGTCAAGAACACGGGAAATGGTGGCCTTATCCTCCTCACATTTTTCGCAAAGCTCGGTAGCAGTCAAACGCTCGGATTTGTATAAATAGTAGAGACAGGAAATATGGGAGCTTCTCAAATGATATTCTGCCATTTCCTGATTCTTAATTTTGCGGATATTCCGACTGATTCTGTTGATAAGCACGGTAAAAGTTTCAAATCTTTCTTTCATGTTTCACCTCCCATCATGCTTGTTGAAACTTCAACAAGTATGGAGTATAGCACAAGCTTGTTGAAACTTCAACAAGTATTTTAAAAATATATGAAAAACCTTTTTGTGGGATGTATTCAGCCGGATAATATCAAAATGGTATCAAGCTGTGTTCCGGGAGTGGAAATCCCGCCGCGTAGGTTGTATAATGAATCCAGCAAATCGAAGTTTGATGAAATGGGGTTTTTTAAGCAAATGGAGTGATGTATGAACAAGAAAAATATGCTCGTAGGAGCCGGTCTTATATGTTTTCTTTATATCATGGGGAATATCGCAAGTATTCTGATCTATAGCACCAAAGATGAAAAAAGGGCAGCAGATGTCGCCATCGTTCTTGGCGCTGCAACCGATGAAGATGCGGTGTTACCTGTGTACCGGGAACGATTAAATCATAGCATTTTTTTATACCAACAAGGGTATGTAAAAAAAATAATTGTGACCGGCGGACTGGGAGAGGGACATAAGCAAACCGATGCATCTCTTGCAAGGCAGTATCTGATAAACCGAGGAATACCGAAGGAAGATGTCTTTACAGAAGAAAAATCTACGATTACGCAAGAAAACTTGCAAAATTCTAAGATGCTGATGGAGGAAGCAGGGTATCATACAGCAATCATTGTCAGTGACCCGCTGCATATGAAACGGGCAATGCGACTGGCAAAAGAGCTTGGCATGCAGGCTTACAGCTCTCCTACCTCCACCACGATGTACCGCAGTTTAAAGACGAAGCTGCCATTTCTGGCACGAGAGACATTTTATTATATTGGATACAAGTGGTACAGAAACGTAAGATTGATAGCATTTGAAAAATGAAACAAATTATGATAAAATATAACCAGTTATTACAAAATAAAATACCCATGAGGGAGTAGCAAGCGTATATCGTAGCAAGTCAACATACTGGCCTTTTGGTCTGGCTTGTTTTAAATTGCGAGACTCATGTATAGCAGAAACTATGCATGAAGTCTACCTATTTTCAAATACTGCCCAAGTATAGTTTTATGCTGTACTTGGGTTTTTCTATTTTGAGAAAGTAGGATGAAAAGATGGAATGGAATGTAGTGTTTTTCTTTAACAGTGTGCTGCTTGGGGTAGGACTTGCAATGGATACGTTTTGTGTATCGCTTTCGAACGGTTTGAGTGAACCGACTATGAAAGCGGGAAAAATGTGTAAAATTGCCGGAGTGTTTGCTTTTTTTCAGGCAATGATGCCGATGATTGGGTGGATATGTGTACACACCGTGCTTCAGTATTTTCAGGCGTTTGAGAAATGGATTCCTTGGATTGCGTTTGGTCTGCTCCTTTTCATTGGAGGGAAAATGCTGATAGAAGGAATCCGACAAAAAAGTGATGAAATGGAAAGGCCGAAGGTAGGTCGGGCGGCTCTGTTGGTACAGGGGGTGGCAACCTCGATCGACGCATTGTCGGTTGGCTTTACCATTGCAGAATATGATTTGCTTCCGGCAGTTGTATGTGCGTTGATGATTGCGACTACAACCTTTGTGATTTGTGTATCAGGGGTAAAAATCGGCAAGAAGCTGGGAACCAGGCTTGCAAATAAAGCAACCATTCTTGGCGGTGTCATACTCATTGTGATAGGACTTGAGATCTTGCTTGCATGAGCATTTGTTGACAGTATGGAAAGCGGCATGTTATACTAATAACAATTACTATTTGCTTTTTGGAGTCAAATGTTTGGGGAAGGAAAATGGGGGAAGAGTATGAGGCTGAAAAAAGTAATTTTAATTGTAGTGGGGTGTCTGGCGGTAGGCTTGGGTGCATTGGGAAGCGTGCTTCCTTTATTGCCAACCTTTCCTTTTTTGCTGTTGGCTACGATATGCTTTACAAAAAGCTCCGAGAGACTTCACACGTGGTTCATGGGCACAAAGCTGTACAAGAATAATTTGGAGAGCTATGTAAAGGGCGAGGGAATGACGTTAAAAACGAAGCTTCGGATTTTGGGAATGAGTACCTTTTTTATGGCCATCAGCTTTTTTGCCTTGTACAAGGTGCCTGTGGGACAGGGAATTGTGGCGTTCATCTGGGTAGCATTGGTATGCTATTTTACGTTCGGGATTAAGACCATGAAGGTAAAAGGAGCGGCAGAATAAAAATAGAACCGAAAGGGCTGACAAATTTTTGTCAGCCCTCATTTTCAATTGCCTGTTCAACTTTATCAAGGATATACTGTACAAATCTGTCATCGACGCTATCATTAGAAAAACGATCTTCTAAATATTTCCGTTCTTCCTTAAAATGCTGTCGTACTTCCTCCTGTTCTTCGGGCGTCATGTCGTCCCAACTCTTGTTGTTATAATAACCACAACCACTCAATGGCATTGCAAGCATGCCAAACAAAAGAGCAACAAGAAATAGTTTCCTCCTTTAAATACCCCATCGAGAAAGCAGCCCTAAAGCAGTAATAAACAGTACTGTAATGATTGCAGTTGCCGCGATTATGGCAATTATACCGAGTGCTTTTTTGTATTCGTGGCTCAATTCTTTCTTTTCTGGAACGAAAACAGTTACTTCTTTTTCCGTTCCTAGCAGAATATAATCTGCTGGTTGCACACCACCAACAACTATTTTATTGATGTCAACTTTCCGTTGCGATTGAGAAAACTTGCGTTGCATGGGCTTATGGGAACGTTTTAGGCTGTCTCTTTTGTCTAATGATAGCACGTTTTTCGCTGTTTTTCTATTTGTTTTATGCATGGTAACCAAAAGATGTAGGAGATATTTGTGAAGTCGTTTGATTGACCATGTTCGGATTGGCTTGTATAATTAACATAGAATTGATATTTGCGTCTGCGATACAAGAGAGACGCTGCTGATTCGTAAAAAGTTTTTCTCGCTTCTCTGAGATGATACTGCCAAATTTATAAAGTAAGGAGGGATTTGCAATTTTTATATTGGAGAATGGAGTGGCATCTTAAGGTGGAGAGGATAGAAAGCTTAGAAAGCTTAGAATGCTGATTTTTTGGGGCTTTATGTTTTAAGAGAGAAAGGAACAGAAAGAAAATGGGGTTTATAAAACAAAGGAAAAGAATGGTAGCTTTGTTGATTGCCTTGTTGATGTGTGGTGCGGCAATCGGGGAGCCAATCGCAGTCAGTGCGGCAAGTGAAGCAGGTGAGGATCTGCCGGAGGAGATGTCGGTATCAGAGGATTTTGGTGTTGAAAACGGACAGAAGGAAGATCTTGCCGAAGAAATTGTCAAGGAAGAAGAGGACGCAAAAGAACAGGGAGAAGAATCTGCTGGGGAGCAGCCGGAAGCGCCTACAATCGAGCAGCCGGAAGCTCCCGCAGCCGAGCAGCCGGAGGAGGCTGCTAAGGAGCCGGAGGAATGGTCTGTAGATGCCTCCTCAAGTATGTTGGGAGATGCAGGCGCTTACACACCAAGCCATATGGCAACAAAGCCGCAAAACGGAGAGACACAGGGCAATCCCTTTATCAAATTTACAGCCGGAAGTAAAAGCTATCGTATTCCGGCGATGGTTACGCTGGATAGCGGAAGAATCGTGGCAGCGGCAGATGTTCGTTGGAATACCACCTATGATGGCGGCGGCTTGGATACCATGGTAAGCTGGTCGGATGATAAGGGGCAAAATTGGAAGTATACATTTGCCAATTACATGGGCGATAACGGAAATACTTATAACGGATCTGCCTCTACCTGCTTTATCGACCCCAGTCTGGTTACGGACGGCAAGACCATATGGATGATGCTTGACCTTACACCCTATGGGGTTGCGACAAATGGAAATAAGGACACTGCACCTTTGCAGCAATATACCGGCTTTGATGCACAGGGAAATCTGCTGTTAAGCAACAACAATCATACAAGCTACGATTATTATCTTAACATGCAAGATAGGAAAATCTACAGCACAGCAGGGGTAGAGGAAACAGGCTATATAGTTGACGGACATTTTAATATTTTTAGTACGGATGGCAGTACAAACAGCAATCTGTTCTTTCAGAGCTCGCCCTTTAAGGTGCAAAGAACCTCCTATGTCTATCTGGTGAAATCTACAGATGGAGGAGAAAACTGGTCAGAGCCGACCCTGATTAATTTAAAGCAAACGAGGGAAAACGGCCTTTATGTTTCGCCGGGACGCGGAATGTATACGGAAGACGGAACGATTATTTTCCCCTGCTATGGCTTTACCACGAGTGGAGCGGAATACACCTGCTTTTTGTATTCCACAGATCAGGGAAATACATGGAAGCGGGCGGAGGATATGTGGACCGGCACGGGAAGTCAGTTTTATACTTCTGAAAGCGCGGTAGTGGAGCTGCCGGGCGGACGCTTGAGGTTCTTTTATAGAGACAGACGGACAAATATCACGCTGCGGTATGCGGATGCGATTCCATCCGGTGAGGGAGAGAATCGTATCTATACGTGGACACCGGAGGTCGTAACCGAAAATAAAATAAACGTGGATTGTCAGATGTCTGCGATTACCTACTCGGAGACGATTGACGGAAAACAGGTAATTTTAGTCTCCTGTCCCACAGGTCCGGGAAGAAACGGTTCTCACGATAACAATGGAGGGTCTACCGGCGGACGGAAAAATGGCAGTCTTTTTGTAGGTCTGGTAGATCACGAGGATTCCAATTATGCCATTACCTGGCTGGGCGATATGTATGTCAATGAAAACGATGCGCAGTATATGTATTCCTGCCTTACGGAGATGGCAGACGGGAACATTGCACTTTTGTATGAAGACAATCAGCAGGGATGGGGTGCAGGCGATGCCCAGGACAATTATTATTTTAGCATTGCCTATCGGACATTTAAAATTGCAGATATCGTAAAGGCAGCAAACAGCGCGAAATCCATCGACAATAAGCTGCTCGATGCATCTTTGACGAAGGCCGCACAGCATACGGCAGAGCAGTATACGACCTCCACATACGCAGCGCTTGAGGATGCTTTAAATAAAGCGAATGCGGCAAAGGGAGAAGAGTATGATAAGATAACGCTTGAGAATCATGCAAAGACAGTCGAGGAGGCCATTGCAAAGCTTAAGAAGCGGGGAGATATCACAGAGGCAGAAACGCTGCTCAAGGAAGTAGAGAGCTTGGATTCCTCTCTTTATACGACAGAGAGCGTGGCGGCTTTGACTAAGGCAAAGGAAGATTTGCAGTTAGCCGTAAAGGATAATTCAGATATAGACGAAGCCACGATGAAGACCTTGGTAGACGCGCTGAAAACAGCAAAAAATAAATTAGAAAAAATATCGGAGACCGATCCGGGAGAGAATCAAAAGCCGGAGACGAATCCGGGAGAGAATCAAAAGCCGGAGACCAACCCGGGAGAGAATCAAAAGCCGGAGACGAATCCGGGAGAGGGTCAAAAGCCGGAGACGAATCCGGGAGAGAATCAAAAGCCGGAATCCGGACAGGGGACAATTCAGGTACCCAAGATGGAACAGAATGCTTTTGGGGAGTATCATGGAGAAGCGGAGGTGCAAGCCGCCGATCAGAAGGTGTATAAGCTGGTAAGCCAGACGCTTCAAACGGAAACCAAAGCGAAGGTTGACAAGGTATTGATTGAGGATCCGGCAGTGAAGGCAGCTTTCCTGAGCATAGCAGATAAGAATCGAGTATTCCTGGAACTGCATGTCAAGGATATTGTAGGCGGACAGGAAACAAAACCAACGGCAAGTGTTACCTTTATTGTCGATTATCCGAGGGGAAGCATTCGGGAGAATGAATTTGAGATTCTTCATTTGGTAGACGGGGTAACCCCGAAATTGTTAAGAGAAGGCGTGGATTACGTAAAGCAAGCGGACGGACTTCATATTACCGTTACCAGCTTTAGTCCATTTGTAATTGGATGGAAGGATGTCAGCAGCCAGTCAACACTTCAGGTGCCGGGCTTTGTAGCCTTTCCTTCTACCCAGATCGCAGCAGGCGTCTCCTCGCAGCAGATTCTGGCAAAGTCTCCGTTGACAAAAACGGTGGAAGCTTCGTCAGAGGAGCCGCAGCAGGCACCGACGGCTTTCTTCGTACTTTTGTCTGTGGGATGTTTGAGTGTACTCCTTTCCTATGGCTTCAGAAAGAAAAGAGACAGAGCCTAAAGAACGATGAGACATGAATAAAAAAGAAAATCAGCACATTCGAGCTCGGATGTGCTGATTTTTGTCGCTTGGAACTGCAAAAGGATGGGCATAAATTTGTCTGCCTGCCATATATTCTAAAGAAAATCTTTGCCGGAGAGATGGACGCCTATGCTCTTTTTGTTGTTTGGCACACATCTTTATTTTACGTTTCGTCTTGGCTTTATCCAAAAAAGACTGCCGGAGGGAATACGCCTTAGTATGCCGGGCAAGAATAGGAGAGAAGGAGGGGAGCAGCTTTCTTCCTATGCGGCATTGTCCACGGCGTTGGCAGCGACAATCGGAACAGGCAATATTGTCGGAATCTCTACTGCCATTGCAGTCGGGGGCGTCGGCTCCGTATTCTGGTGCTGGCTGACCGGATTTTTTGGGATTGCGACCTGCTATGCCGAGTGCTTGCTGTCAGTCAAGTACAGAGTAAAAGGGGAGGACAAAACTACGCTGGGAGGCCCCATGTATGTGCTTGAGCGTGGCCTGGGGCAAAAATGGCTTGCTGCTGTCTTTTCCATGTTTGCAGTGATTGCCTCTTTTGGGATAGGCAGCAGCGTTCAGGCGCATGCGATACGAGCAGCCTTGGAGGGGCAGCTTGAGGTGTCACCGCATCTGATTGGGATTGCGGCGGGAGTATTGGCAGGGCTTGTCATTGTCGGAGGCAACCAAAAGATTGCAAAGGTATGCACGTGGCTGGTGCCGGCGATGAGTGTCTTGTATTTAGGCGGCTGCTTGTTTGTGATTGTAAAAAATCGGGAGGTGTTTCCGGATGCACTGGCTGCCATTTTAAAGGGAGCATTTACTCCCAGTGCTGTGACCGGCGGATTGGCGGGCAGAGCTGTCCTTACGGCAATGAGAACGGGTATCTCACGCGGGCTCTTTACAAATGAAGCGGGTCTTGGCTCCATTCCCATAACAGCGGCCGCAGCAGGAGAGCCGTCTGCAGTCAGGCAGGGTATGATTTCGATGACAGGTCCTTTTTGGGACACGGTGGTCATGTGTGCTATAACAGGAATTGCAATGGTAGGCAGCATGATGAAAAATCCGAATGCATATGAAGGGGTAGCTGCAGATGCCATGTGCTTTGTTACGTTTCGAGAGCTTCCCTTTGGTGGGGAGAAGCTTTTAGCCGCTTCCCTCGTATTATTTGCCTTTGCCACAATTCTGGGTTGGAACGTATACGGAACATCGGCAGTGCGCTATCTTTGGGGAGAGAAAAGCATAGCAGTCTATCAAGTGTGCTATATGCTTTCCGTCTATCTTGGAGCAGTGCTCTCGCTCTCACTTGTATGGGGGATTTCCGATTTGTTTAATTCTCTTATGGCAGTTCCCAATCTCATCGGTGTTTGGATGCTCCGGGATGTGGTCGTACGAGAAACGAAAAGAAATAGAATCGAATAGAAAAGAAGAAGAAAGTATGATAAGATAAACACATAAAATCAGAAAATACCCTTGAAAGGCGAAGCAAATGAAAAAGCTGTTGATTTACCTAAAAGACTATAAGAGAGAGAGCATTCTGGGACCTTTGTTTAAGCTGCTTGAGGCATCCTTTGAATTGATGGTACCTCTTGTCATTGCCGCCATCATAGATAACGGTGTGGCAAACAGCGATATGACATATATTATGAAAATGTGTCTTGTGCTTGTGTCTCTCGCCGTCATTGGACTGATTTGCTCCATTACAGCCCAATATTTTGCCGCAAAAGCAGCGGTAGGGTTTGCCGCAAATCTGCGCCATGCATTGTTTGCGCATATTCAGACCCTGTCTTTTTCGGAAATGGATACCATTGGGGGCACGACGCTGATTACGCGTATGACAAGCGATGTCAATCAGGTACAAAATGGAGTAAATCTTGTGCTGCGCCTGTTTTTACGTTCTCCGTTTATTGTGTTCGGGGCGATGATGATGGCATTTACCGTGGACGTACAGGCGGCGCTTGTCTTTGTTGTGACAATTCCGCTGCTCTCTCTTGTGGTTTTTGGGATTATGCTGTCAACCATTCCGCTTTATCGGAAGGTGCAGCAGGCGCTGGATAAGGTGCTTGGAATGACAAGGGAGAATCTAAGCGGAAGCAGGGTGATTCGTGCCTTCAATAAGGAGGAGGACGAAATTCGTGCCTTTTATGAACAAAACGATGCACTTACCGGACTCCAGCTTTACGTGGGAAAAATCTCTGCGCTGATGAACCCCCTTACGTATATTATCGTAAATGGTGGGTTGGTTGTGCTGCTTTGGAATGGAGCCATCAGGGTAGAGAAGGGAGCGTTGACGCAGGGTGCGGTTGTGGCGCTTGTGAATTATATGGCTCAGATTCTGGTGGAGCTGATTAAGCTTGCAACGCTTATGATTAGCCTAAATAAAGCATTAGCGTGTGCCGATCGAATACAGGCAGTCTTTGAAATCAATTCTTCCCTCCAATCCGAATGGAAAGAGGCAGCGGACATAGGAGCGAGGAGCGAGGAGACGTATGCTGTAGAATTTTCTCATGTGGGCTTTGCTTATGCGGGAGCAGGAGAGGAAGCTCTTACAGAGATTGATTTTTGTGTCAGAGTTGGGGAGACAATCGGAATCATAGGGGGAACAGGGGCAGGAAAGACCTCCCTTGTCAATCTGATGCCACGCTTTTATGATGCGACAAGCGGAAGTGTAAGAGTGGATGGGAAAGATGTCAGGGAATATGATTTGGAGGAGCTGAGAGGGAAAATCGGAATGGTACTCCAAAATCCCGTTCTCTTTCAGGGCAGCATTCGCGACAACCTAAAATGGGGAAAGAAGAATGCCACGGATGAGGAGCTGATGGAGGCGCTCACAATCGCACAGGCAAGAGAGATTGTTGAGGCAAAGGAGGAAGGCTTGGATTTTGTGCTCGAGCAGGGCGGGAAAAATCTATCAGGAGGACAGCGGCAGAGACTGACGATTGCAAGGGCGCTTGTAAGAAAGCCGAAAATCCTGATTTTGGATGACGCTGCGTCTGCGCTCGATTATGCTACGGATGCGAGCCTCCGCCTTGCCATCGCAAAGGCAAAAGAGACCATGACCGTTTTCATCGTTTCCCAGAGAGCCGCATCGATTTTGCAGGCGGATAAGATTCTTGTTTTGGATGACGGAAAAGTGGTTGGGAAGGGAAGCCACTCACAGCTTTTAAAGGAGTGCGAAACTTATCAGGAAATTTATTACTCCCAGTTTAAAAAAGCTGCAAAGGAGGAAGCGTAAATGCAAAAGGTGACGAGAAAGGTACTGCGCTATATAAAAAAATACTGGATTTATTTGGGCGCCTCTGTTGTGCTGGCGACATTTGCAGTAGCATTGACGCTCTACCTCCCGATTTTGACCGGACAGGTAATTGATCACATCGTTGCAAAAGGACTTGTAGATTTTGACGGAATTTCCGTCATTTTAAGAAGGATGGTGGCGGTAATCCTGCTTACAGCGGCAGCACAGTGGATTATGAATGTCTGCAATCATAAAATTACGTATCATGTGATCTGCGATATTCGAAAGGAAGCCTTTGAAAGGCTGGAGCATTTGCCGCTAAAATACATTGACGGGAAGTCCTATGGAGAGATTGTCAGTCGTGTTGTCGCAGATGTGGATCAGTTTGCAGACGGACTGCTGATGGGATTTGCGCAGTTTTTTACGGGAATTGTGACGATTTTGGGAACGCTTCTGTTTATGCTGTCGGTAAATGCGGCGATTACACTGGCGGTTGTTTTGATTACACCTGTCTCTCTTTTTGTGGCAAACTTCATTGCGAAAAAAACATTTTCCATGTTCCGACTCCAGTCTAAGACGAGAGGAGAGCAGACTGCATTGATTGAGGAGATGGTCGGACATCAAAAGGTAGTGCAGGCGTTTTGCCATGAGCAGGAGGCAATGGAGAGATTTGACGAGATAAACGAAAGGCTAAGGTCTTGTTCGCTGCGAGCCATTTTCTTTTCCAGTATTACCAATCCGTCAACGAGATTTGTCAACAGTCTTGTGTATGTGGTGGTCGGTGTGGTGGGGGCTCTGTGCGCCATTTCCGGGAGCATCAGCGTAGGTCAGCTTACCAGTCTGCTCTCTTATGCCAACCAGTATACAAAGCCCTTCAATGAAATCTCGGGGGTGATTACAGAGCTTCAGAATGCACTTGCCTGTGCAGCCAGAGTGCTTGAGCTAATTGAGGAGGAGCCGGAGACCTTGGATGCACCGGATGCAGTGGAGCTTCATGAGGCAAACGGAGAAGTAGAGCTTTTGGATGTTTCTTTTTCTTATGTACCGGATCAGAGACTGATTGAAAACTTTTGTCTTAAGGTAGAGCCCGGACAGCGGGTGGCGATTGTCGGACCGACCGGCTGCGGAAAGACGACTCTCATTAATTTGTTAATGCGATTTTACGATGTGGATAGCGGCACAATTAAAGTCAGCCAAATTCCAATCAAGGAGATGACAAGAAAAAGTCTTCGAAGAAATTACGGCATGGTCTTGCAGGAGACGTGGCTTAGAAGTGGTACGATTCGAGAGAATATTGCAATGGGCAAGCCGGATGCAACCGAGGAGGAAATCATTGCGGCGGCGAAGGCATCGCATGCCCACAATTTTATCAAGCGTTTGCCGCAGGGCTATGATACGGTCATTGCCGAGGATGGGGGCAACATGTCACAGGGACAAAAGCAGCTTTTGTGCATTGCAAGAGTGATGCTGTGTCTGCCACCTATGCTGATTTTAGATGAGGCAACCTCCTCTATTGATACACGAACGGAGGTTAAGATACAAAGCGCCTTTGCGAAGATGATGAAGGGAAGAACCAGCTTTATTGTTGCCCACAGACTTTCCACGATTGAGGAAGCGGATGTGATTCTTGTAATGAAGGCGGGAAAGGTAATCGAGCAGGGCAGCCATGAGGAGCTGCTTGCGGCAAACGGCTTTTACGCAACGCTCTATCAGAGTCAGTTTGTGAGGGAAGGCTAAGGGGATACCTGTGGATTGTATTTTAAAAGGTCATATTATATAATGGGCGTAAGCGAGAAGAATATGCTTGCGTATTTGGGGAGAGGCGAGTGGAAATCGAAGGCTTTGCTTGTGCTGTCATGTACACGAAAGCAATGAGCAGTGCAGCTGCAGGCTCGTGGTATCCTATAAAAATATAGTAAAATAAAGAGTAGATTTATGAAGAAGAAAAGCAGTAAGACAGAGGAAACGAAGGCAGTGCTGCCGGAGAAGAAAGAAAAGAGAAAAAAAGCGGAGCAAAAGGATATCCGTTGGGATCGCTTGGACAATACCGCGCATCTTTTTCCTGTCATTGCAGGGGAAAGCATGAGCAATGTGTACCGTATCAGTGTTACCTTAACAGAGATGATTCAGCCCGAGAAGCTTCAGGAGGCACTCAATCTTGTGCTGCCGAAGTTTGATGGGTTTAACCTGCGCCTTAGACAGGGACTATTCTGGTATTATTTTGAAGAAAATGGCAAGCCTGCTCCAAGGATAAGGGAAGAGGCGAGCTTTCCGTGTCGCTTTATTCATCAGAATAAAAATCACAGCTATATGTTTCGCGTTACCTATTATAAATACCGGATTAATCTTGAGGTGTTTCATGTTTTGACCGATGGAATGGGAGGCGTCAACTTTATCAAGGAGCTGACCTATCAGTACCTGCGCCTTGTGCATCCCGAGCTTCGCAATGAGCTGGGAGATGCCCTAAGCAGTGCAACCTCTCTCAATCGCGAAGACAGCTTTTTGAAAAATTATAAAAAAAGCTCAGCAAAGGGATATCAGACGAAAAAGGCCTATCTTTTAAAAGGAGAGCATTTAAGACCGGGCGAGTTTGGTGTTATGCATGGGTATATGCAGATTCCGGAGCTAAAGGATGTCTGTGCCTCCTATGGGGTCAGCATCAATGAGTATCTGGTGGGCGCTTACATCTGGAGCGTCTATCAGGAGTGTTTGCGAGGAGTGCCGTCTGAGAAGCCAATTCGAGTGGCAGTGCCGGTAAATCTGCGCCCTTATTTTAATTCGATTACGACAAAAAATTTTTTTGTTATGGTATCAGCAGAATTTATACCGACAAAAGAAGAATATACCTTTCAGGAGGTTCTTGAGATTGTCAGAGACAGTCTGCGCAGTCAGATTAACAAAGAAAATTTGGAGCGGTTGTTTTCTTATAACGTATCGAATCAAAAATTTCCCATTTCCAGAGCGGCGCCTTTATTTATCAAAAACATTGTGATGCGCTATGTCTATACAACATCGGCGCTCGCAAATACGGCAACGGTAACCAATATCGGAAATATTACGGTTGCGGCTCCGTATCGTCCATATGTAGAGATGTTCCATGCCTTTATTGCAATGTCAAAAGGGCAGCATTTAAAAGGCACAATCTGCTCTTATGGAAGTACACTTGTGTTTAGCTTTAGCTATGATTTGGCAGACCCTTCTGTTCAGAGGGGCTTTTTTCGCAGACTGGCATCCGATGGAATCCATGTGGAGGTCGAGAGCAATGGGGTGAATTATGAGTAAATGCTTGCAATGCAATATTGAGATTTTAGATGAAACGGAGCGCTGTCCGCTCTGTAAGTCTGTCTTGGAGCAGACAGCGGAGATGGAAAATATGTATCCCGATGTAAAGATGATGACAAGAAAAATGGTGCATATTCGCAACATTTATTTGTTTTGTGCGATTCTGCTGGAGGGCTTTCTTGTTTATATAAACGTGATTTTGGATTCGAAGACTCTCTGGAGTGTCATTCCGGGTCTGGGGCTTTTATATCTTTATATGGTAATTAGCTATGCAATTCTTGGTAAATCAGGCTATATGAGCAAGATTTTGGTGCTGACCATGCTTGCACTTGCGATGACGATTGCTGTCGACTTTGTAATCGGATATCGGGGATGGTCAGTGGACTATGCAATTCCTGCCGCTATTTTGTTGGTAAATATTGGAATTTTAATTCTTGTTATAATAAATAGAAGAAATTGGCAGAGCTACATTATGACACAGATTCTCATGATTTTGTGTAGTCTTATTCCGATTATTTTATGGCTCAATGATATGATTACGCATCCTCTGCTGTGCCAGATTGCGTTTGTCGATTCTTTGGCACAGTTTTTGGGAATGGTTATCATCGGGGATAGAAGAGCTAGATTGGAACTTAAGAGAAGATTTCATATTTAGAAAGGAATAGCTATTTATGCGAGAAAACGAAGCGAGCATTCAGGGGAGAGTCGTGCGCGACCTCATCGCACATGTGACGAGTGATCTTGCAATTGGGAAAAAGATAAAAAACGGAGAGCTAAGAAAGGGCATCGGAAATGCGGAGCCGCCGTGGAAGTGCCCGGATTGCTTTCGGATGACGGCAATTGAGACAGAGCATTTTCAAATGGAATATTTGGAGTCCAAGGAAAAGCCAAATACACAAAAGGTAATCCTGCAGCTGCATGGCGGCGGCTATATTGGTGCGATGCGAAACTCGTACCGTACCTTTGCCGGGTTGTACAATGAGGTCAGCCATGGGATGAGTGTGCTTACGCCAGATTACAGGGTGGCGCCGGAGTATCCATATCCTGCGGCTTTAGAGGATGCTTTTACTGCATATTCCTATCTTTTGGAGCAAGGGTGGTATGCAGAGCAGATTATTTTTGCGGGGGATTCTGCCGGAGGAGGCTTGGCTATGGCATTGTGCCATTATTTGAAGGACAAAGGACTTCCTCTGCCATGCGGCATCGTTGCGATGTCGCCATGGACCGATTTGACCCTAAGCGGAGAGTCATATGATACGAATTACGAGAGGGATCCACTGTTTGGAAAAACAAGAGACAGTATGATTTATAATAAGGATTACATCGGCGATGAGGATCCGATGAATGCCTATATCTCTCCTCTGTTTGGCGATTTTCGGGACTTTCCGCCGATGTTGATTCAGGTAGGCTCCTATGAGATGCTGCTCTCCGACTCGGTAAGTGTTGCCGCAAAGGCAAGAGAGCAGGGCGTAAAGGTCAGGCTTAGCATCTACGATGGGATGTTCCACATCTTTCAGATGGCAGCAAAAATGCTGCCGGAATCCAAAAGAGCATGGGTGGAAATTGGAAAATTTATTGATATTTTAACAAATGACTAATCCCTGCATAGACAGGAAGACCATTTTTATAGGTCGGGTGTGATTCTCCCTGAATCAAAGGAGTCAGATAGTCAATCAGAGGCTGCTCGACATCATTCCCATTCGGGCTTATCCATTCTTCGGGAACAGATTTTGCCTCGTTTGCAATGTGCGTAATTTCTGCATAACCATATTCAACCTGATACGGAGTATTGGAAATACGATTGATGGTAACCATGGAAGCTGTTACACCCTCCTCGGAGAGTGCGACGGCTTTTTTTCCGAGTATGGCAGCTTCCTGTAGGTCGGTCGCAGAGGCAAGATGTGCGGCACAGCGCTGCAAAACATTAATCTCTACAGAGCGCACCTTCACGCCCAGTTTTTCCTTTACGAAAAACTCAAGCGTTTTCCCGACGCCGCTTAGCTGCTTGTGCCCAAACGTATCAAGAGACTGCTCGGAGGCACTGATGTAATTGCCCGACACGTCGCGCAGTCCTTCGGAGACGGCAATCACAATATTGTTGCGCTCAAACAGCAGACGTTTGACGTCCAATAGAAAATCCTCAGGATCAAACGGGACTTCCGGAAGATAAATCAGGTGTGGGGCATCGCTGTATTCATTTCTTGCCAGTGCAGCTGCCGCAGTCAGCCAGCCGGCATCCCGCCCCATAATCTCAACAATCGTCACGCTCTTTACCGCATAGATGAACGTGTCATGTGCGATTTCAAGAAGGGAGGCCGCAAGGTATTTTGCGGCGGAGCCAAACCCCGGAGTATGGTCTGTCATGCACAAATCGTTGTCTACCGTTTTGGGAATACCGATGATACGGATGGGACTGCCGATCTTTTTTCCGTATTCGGAGAGTTTTAAGACCGTGTCCATAGAATCATTCCCACCAATATAAAAAAATGCATCAATCTCGTACGTTTCAAATTGCTGAAAGAGAAACACATAGGAGGAATCGTCATCCAGGTAATGGGGCAGCTTATGACGGCATGAGCCCAGAAACATGGCGGGGGTTTTTGCGAGGCATTCCAGAAAATCCGGCTGCTCTTTCGAAAGCTCGGTCAAGTTTATGAGTTCGTCATTTAAAATGCCAAGGATTCCGTTTAAGGAACCATATACCGTATGATACACGGAGGACTCTGCCACACCGGAGATAACGCCGGCGAGGCTTGCGTTGATTGCTACGGTAGGACCGCCTGATTGTGCCACAATACAATTTCTCTGCTTCATAGGAAAACTCCTTACCTATTTTATTTTTTGTTACGCTAATGATAACGAGAAAAAGAAAAAATCGCAAGCCTAAAGTTTGCGTGTCAAATCAAAGGTTGACTGATTTTGCATAATCCAATATAATATAGCAGAATAATCGGGGATTTCAGAGTTTTTTGGAGGAAATTCATGAAATATACACTACGGATACCGAAGATGCGGATACCGAAGACTGCCAGGATTCTTTTTGGGGTAGCTCTTGTCGTATCCGTCCTTTCTTTTTTAACAATCTGCTATGCGAATACACCAAAGACCGGCACCATTACCGCAGATGGCAATGTGAGAGTGCGTACTGCGCCAATCAGTGGTGGAACCGTTACGATGCTTTCTCCGGGGACGCAAGTGCGTGTGATAAGTGAGACGGCTCCTCTGGAGGATGGCTATGTATGGTATCAGGTAGAGGTTTCAAGCGGAAATGCGGCTGCAGGCTACATTCGTTCTGACTTGGTTACCCTCTCGCCTGACGCTGCAGGAGGAGCCGATGCATCGAATACACCGACAGAGATAAGCGGAGAGGATGCGGTTTATCTGGACATCCTTAAGCAGATGGGCTTTCCCGACAGCTATTGCAATTCCATTTTGCTGCTCCACAAAAAATACCCAAACTGGCAGTTTATACCGATACAGACCGGTCTGAACTGGAGTGACGTGATTAGGGAGGAAAGCGTTGCAGGAAGAAATTTGGTGCAGAGCATTGTAAACGATGCAAGAAAATCGACAGACCCGGCAGCGTATAACTGGAAAACGAACACTTGGTATGGCTACGATGGAGTAGGATGGGTTTGTGCTTCGCCGGAGTATATTGCATACTGTATGGATCCGAGAAATTTTTTGAATGAAACTTATATTTTTCAGTTTGAAACGCTGGAATATGCACCTTATCAGAATGCGGCAGGAGTCTCCAATCTCCTCAAAGGCACATTCATGGCGGGAAATTATACGGATACAGACGGTCAGATAAGAAGCTATGCAGATACCTTTGCCCAGATTGGAAGCAGCCTTGGAGTAAGTCCTTATCATCTGGCGGCCCGCTGCAAGCAGGAGCAGGGAACAAAAGGGACAAGTCCGTTGATTTCGGGGAAATATCCGGGCTATGAAGGATATTATAATTATTTTAACGTGCGTGCCTACACGACAGCAATGGGGTCGGCGACTGTAAACGGACTTGCCTATGCAAAAGCGCAGGGATGGAACTCGATTTATAAGTCAATTGCAGGGGGCTCCGCGGTCGTCGCAAATAATTATGTAAAGAAGGGACAAAATACAATCTACTTTGAGAAATTTAATGTGGTATATCAGCAGAGCCTTTACTCGCACCAGTATATGACGAATGTGCAGGCTGCCATGAGTGAGGGCAGCAGCATGGGAAAGGCTCATACCGATAAAAATCAGTCCTTTTTATTTTGTATTCCGGTGTATCAAAATATGCCGGAGTCTCCGGTAGCCTTTGTAGATAAGGGAAATCCCAATAATTGGCTGTCTTCTTTGACGGTAAATGGATACAATCTTACTCCGGGCTTTGACGGAGGAACGACGGAATACTCTGTAGTAGTGGGAGAAGAGGTAAGCACAATTACAGTGGAGGCAAGTGCGGTGGCAAGCACCTCCAAAGTATCCGGAGCGGGTACGCATTCCTTGAATTACGGAAACAATACGATTGCAATTACTTGTACCTCGCAGAGCGGAGATGCAAGAGTCTATACGATTACAGTGGCAAGGCAGCAGCCAGTCTCAGGAGGACATTTGATCGACTTGGGTGGTGGAGCAGGGGTCTCTATGCCATATGCGGTAGGAACATACGTGACGGGGTTTGCACCGCAAAGCAGTGTGGATTCCGTAAAAGCATCCATGAGCCTGCAAAATTGCACCGTTAAGATTTTAAAGGCAGACGGAACGGAGAACACGGAAAATATAGGAACCGGGAATCAAATTACGTTCTATGGGGCGAACGGAGCAGTGCTGGGGCAGTATGAAGCGGTTGTTTATGGAGATATTAATGGAGACGGAAAGATTTCCAATGTAGATGTGGTTATGGCACAACGACATATTCTTGGCATTTCGACGCAGACGGGCTCTTATCTGGAAGCGGCAAATGCAAGTCGTGACGGAGGAGTTTCCAACCGGGATATTGTAATGCTGCAGCGGCATATGCTGGGATTGCTAAAGATTGTTCAATAGGAAGCTACAAATGGAGGAAAAGATGAAAAAAAGTTTAGGAATGTTTGCTGTGGCGATATGCATAAATATATGCTGCATCTGCTTTTTGATGCTCTACCCGAAAAGCATCGTGTTTGCGGCAACCGGAAAGACATCTCTTGCAGTTTCTTCGGGAAATGTTAATATAGGAGATACGGTAACGGTCACGATAAAGACAATGGGAGCGGGAGGCGAGAAGGCCTATGCCGATATGACACTTTCTTATGACGCTTCTATTCTCCAGTTTGTTGACTGCTCTGTTGTTTATGGCGGGGGAGGAAACAGTGTCAGGGTAACGGGAGTGGACAGTGCGACCATTACCCTAAAGGCAGTGGGGGCAGGAACCTCAACACTTTCTCTTTCCGCCTCTGACGGCACCCTGTTTGATACAGCGGAGGAATTGGAGTCTGTGGCAGGGAGCAGTGCATCTGTTACGGTAAACAATGCAGCAGGCAGCGGAGGTGCCACAGGAGGCGGCAGCGGAGATGCCGCAGGAGGAACCGTGAATGCGGGGGGCAATGAAAACGGAGGAAATGCCGGTGGGACTGTTGCGGGAGCTACCGCTTCTGCAGACAATTCCCTAAAGGCGCTTGTCATCTCGCCCGGAACGCTCTCGCCCGCATTTTCCTACAGTACAACGCGCTATAGTGCAACCGTAGCCAATGATGTCACAAGTGTTGCAGTTACTGCAACTCCGTCAAATGGCAAGGCGATTGTAGAATCTGTTGCCGGCAATAACAATCTGGCAGTGGGAGAGAATACCATAAAGATAGTCGTAAAAGCAGAAAACGGTGTAACGGCAACCTATACAATAAATGTTGTAAGGCAGGCGGCAGCGCAGCCTGCGTCGGAAGCAAAGCCGGAGACACAGGTGGCGGAAACGCCACAGGAGAAGGCAATTTTTCTGGACGGAAAGAGCTATGAGATATCGGAAAATTTCAAGTCGGACGCGATTCCGGTTGATTTTGCGGAAAGCATGGTCAATTATAGAGGAACAGAGTATAAGGGAGTGCGATTTGAAAAGGGGGCTCTTAGTATGCTCTACCTGACAGAGCAGGAGGGAGAAGACGCAAGGAGCAGCTTTTTTGTATATGATGATGAGAGAGACATGCTTTACCCCTTTGTGAGACTTACGCATGGCGAAAATTATGTAATTGCGCTCAGTGTACCAATCGATGTTATGGTACCCGAGGCCTTTTCGATGGCACAGCTCCCTATAGGGGAGAGCAGCGTGACGGTTTATCCGGAGCTCACAGAAGATGCAATGATATCCGATTTTTCTTATTTCTATGGTGTAAACCAAATGGGAGAGAAGGGCTGGTATCGCTATGATGCGCTGGAGGGAACTTACCAGCGGAGTACCATAGAGGCTCCGAAGCAGGAGGTGGAAGCGGCAGCCGACAGTGTTGCCGGGGAGGAACTGAAAAATCTGCAAAAGGAGCATGACGAGCTTATGGCACAATATAAAAGGATTATCCTTGTCTTGATTTGTGTCGTGGCGGTTACTATCGTTATCAATATTTTTCTGCTTGTCCGAAAAAGAGGGAAAGAGGAGGAGTATTTTGCAGATGAACTGCTGAAAGAGGAGCCGTTTGAGCAGGAGGAATGGCTTGAGGGAGAGCCATCTGAGAGAGCGCAGTACGCGGAGTCTTGGCCGACCGAAGCGGAGCGGCTGCCGGAGGAGGAGTCTATGCCGGAGAAGGAGTCTATGCCGGAGGAGGAGTCCATGCCGGAGGAGGAGTCCTTGTTGCAAGAGGAGTGGCTGCCGGAGGAGGAGTCCTCGCCGAAGGAGAAGCCGTTATCTAAGAAGGGATGGACAAAAAGGCAGACGGAGAAAAGCGCTGTGCAAGAAGATGATTTGGAAATTCTTGATTTGAACGATTTATAAATTTGCTTCACAGGAGGTTATATGCAGACAGCTTATACAGCAAAAGCAAAAAAGGCGATTGACATTGCGGGGCGCATGTCAAGGTCGATGCATCACAATTATATCGGAACCGAGCATATTCTGCTGGGGCTGCTCAAGGAAGGAACGGGAACGGCGGCGCTTGTGCTGGAAGAAAACGGAGTCGCAGCAGAGAAGGTATCACAGTTGATAGAGGAGCTGATTGCGCCCAACTCTCATGTGATGCTTGCGGAAGGAGAGGGCTATTCTCCACGGGCAAGTCGTGTGCTGGAGGGAGCGGCAAGAGAAGCGACACGCTTTCGCTCCGAAAAAATAGGAACCGAGCATATTTTGATTGCGACGATAAAGGAAACAGAGTGTGTGGCGTCAAGATTGTTAAACACACTCTCTGTCAACATTCAGAAAATGTATGTAGATATCCTCATTGCCATGGGTGAGGATGCCAATCTTTATAAGGAAGATTTTCAAAACGGAAGACCGGGACGAAAGAAAAATGGGGCGACGCCAATCTTGGATCAATACTCCAGGGATCTCACACAGCTTGCGAGTGAGGGCGTCATGGATCCGGTAATCGGAAGACAAAAGGAGATTGACCGCGTCATTCAGATTTTAAGCAGGAGAACGAAAAATAATCCCTGCCTGATTGGCGAGCCGGGCGTGGGAAAGACGGCAATCGTAGAAGGAATTGCAGCCCGCATTGTCACAGGAATGGTTCCGGATACCGTGGCGGGAAAAAGAGTCGTATCGCTGGACATGTCAGGGCTGGTGGCTGGCTCTAAATACCGTGGAGAGTTTGAGGATCGCATAAAAAAGGTTATGCGTGAGGTAAAAGCAGCGGGAAATATACTTCTTTTTGTGGATGAGCTTCATACCATTATTGGTGCCGGAGGTGCAGAAGGAGCGATTGATGCATCCAATATTTTAAAGCCTGCCTTAGCAAGAGGGGAACTCCAGATGATTGGTGCAACAACACTGGAGGAGTATCGCAAATATGTGGAAAAGGATGCGGCATTGGAGCGTCGATTCCAGCCGGTAACCGTAGAGGAGCCGACAGAGGAGGAAGCAGTTGCTATTTTAAAGGGGCTGCGAGGTCAGTACGAAAAGCATCATCAGGTTACGATTTCAGACGAGGCGATTTGTGCAGCGGTTTCTCTCTCCATCCGCTATATCAATGACCGCTTCCTGCCGGATAAGGCGATTGACTTGATGGATGAAGCAGCAGCAAAAATGCGCCTTGGCATCGGAAATTATATGGAGGAGGCGGCGGATATCCGTCAAAAAATCAAAGCGTGCGAGGAGGCGCTGGAAAAAGCGCTGATGTGCTCTGATTTGGAGGCGGCACGTGAAGCAAAGAAGGAAAAGGAAAAGGAAGAGGAAATCCTTGCGAAATTGCTGGAGAAATCAAAAAGAGAGCTGCAGAGGAAGCACTTAACCGTCGGAGAGGAAGAAGTGGCAGATGTTGTTTCCGGTTGGACAAAAATTCCGGTAAAGAAGCTTGCAGAAGGAGAGGCGGTTCGACTGCGCAAGCTGGAGGCGACCCTGCATAAAAGAGTCATTGGCCAGGAGGAGGCAGTTGTGGCAGTGTCAAAAGCAGTACGGCGTGGGCGTGTAGGCTTAAAGGATCCAAAGCGTCCCATCGGGTCATTCCTGTTTTTGGGTCCCACGGGAGTGGGAAAGACAGAAGTTTCAAAGGCACTTGCAGAGGCGGTCTTTGGAAATGAAAAATCGATGATTCGTGTCGATATGTCCGAATATATGGAGAAGCATAGTGTTTCGAAGATGATTGGTTCTCCGCCCGGATATGTTGGGCACGAGGAGGGGGGACAGCTGAGCGAGAAGGTACGCCGTGACCCTTATGCCGTCATTTTATTTGATGAGATTGAAAAAGCACATCCCGATGTGTTTAACATCCTGCTGCAGGTGTTGGATGATGGTCATATTACGGACTCACAGGGGCGGAAGGTCGATTTTAAAAATACAATCATTATTATGACCTCAAATGCGGGAGCGCAGGCAATTGTCGAACCCAAAAAGCTTGGATTTGCCTCTAAGGAGGATGAATCGCAGGATTATGAGCGAATGAAGGGCAGTGTGATGGAGGAAGTTCGGCGAATCTTTAAGCCGGAGTTTCTAAATCGAATTGATGAGACGATTGTTTTTCGGGCACTGAATAAGAAGGATATGAAGCAGATTGTTACACTCATGACAAAGGAGCTTTGCAGAAGATGTGAGAATCAGCTTGGAATTGAGCTTATCATCCGTGATCGTGCGAAAGATTATATTGTGGAGAAGGCATACGAGCCAAAATATGGGGCAAGACCGCTTCGTCGCAAGATTCAAAATGAAATCGAGGATAAGCTGGCAGAGGGAATCCTTTCCGGCACGATAAAAAAGGAGACAGCAGTCGTTGTTGCCGTAAAAAAAGATGCCATTGTTTTTGAGACAAGGGAAAAAACTACTGGAAATAAAAGCGCAGGTATTATATAATGAGCACGTAAAATATTTACGGTAAGCGGTATGCAGAAATAGGGCAGCCACAGTATATGCGATATTACAGGAGGATGAAATGGCGGTTATCAGTGAATTAATTCGTTCAGAAGCAGACGGCTCTATTAGCTTTGGGGATTACTCTCTTGCCCAAAAAGCAAAGCTTGACAATTTTGAGCATCAGGGGGACTTTTACAAGGTAAAGACTTGCAAGGACATTACAAAATTAGAACGCAACGGAATGTTTGTATATGAGTCTGTTCCGGGGACGGCAGTCAACGGGCTTGTGGCGACAGATGCAGGAATTTCTTTTTCGGTGGAAGGACCGGAGGATGCGCAGTTGACAGTTGAGCTGGAGGATGAGGCAGAATACGAGATTACCATTAACGGAGAGAATGCCGGAAAGATGAAAACACATCTCGGAGGAAAGCTTAGCATTAGTGCGGAGCTTGGAGCTGAGCCGGTATCAGTCAGAATCCGGAAGTGTTAAGGGAAAATTGTTCCAAAAGAGGGGAGGGTGTTTTGAAAAAACATCCTCCTTTGTTGCTGTATCGGGGGATAGCAAAGCCTTCTGGGGGATGCGCACCTCGCGAAGAGGAACGCTCGCTCTGCGATACGCTCGGGCGCGAAAGTGTGCGCAAACGCACACTTTATTATAGAGAGGGGAGAAAAAGATGGGAAAAGGGAAAACCGTATATTTTTGTCAAGAGTGTGGCTATGAATCGGGAAAGTGGCTGGGGCAATGTCCGGGCTGTCATGCATGGAATACGTTTGCGGAGGAGCTTGTTGAAAAAAAGAGTGTGGCAAGAGGCAGAGGGGCGGCTGCCCTGCAGACAAAATCATTGCCGCTTTCGCAAATTCAGACGGCAGAAGACGAGCGCATTTCTACAGAGATAAAGGAGCTGGATCGTGTACTTGGCGGCGGGATTGTCAAAGGCTCTATGATGCTGGTGGGCGGGGATCCCGGAATCGGAAAATCAACGCTGCTTTTGCAGGTCTGCCAAAAGCTTTCAAAGCAAGGCGTGAAGGTGCTCTACATATCGGGGGAGGAGTCCTTGCAGCAGATTAAAATACGGGCAGGGCGCATCGGAGACTTTGGAGACTCCTTAAGCCTTTTGTGTGAAACAAATTTGGATCGGATTCGAGGCGTGATTGACAGAGAAAAGCCGCAGATTGTTATCATTGATTCGATTCAGACGATGTATAGAGAGGAAATCTCCTCTGCGCCGGGGAGTGTTTCGCAGGTGAGGGAATCGACAGGAACACTGCTGCAGATTGCAAAGGGAATGGAGATTGCTGTGTTTATTGTCGGACACGTGACAAAGGAGGGCGTGGTAGCAGGGCCGCGTGTCTTAGAGCATATGGTGGACACAGTACTTTATTTTGAAGGGGACAGACATGCTGCATATCGGGTTTTGCGCGGGGTAAAAAATAGATTTGGATCTACAAATGAAATCGGAGTTTTTGAAATGCGCCAGGAGGGATTGGTCGAGGTTGAAAATCCATCGGAATATATGCTGAGTGGAAAGCCGGAGGGGGCATCAGGCTCGGTGGTGGCCTGCTCCATGGAGGGAACAAGACCGATTCTTTTAGAAGTACAGGCTCTGGTATGTCACAGCAATTTCGGAATCCCGAGAAGAACAGCGGCGGGAACGGATTTTAACCGGGTCAATCTTTTGATGGCTGTTTTGGAAAAACGTCTTGGTCTTTCGCTTGGAAGTTGTGATGCTTATGTCAACATTGCAGGGGGCATCCGTATGAATGAGCCTGCAATCGACCTAGGGATTGTGCTGGCAATTATTTCAAGTTACAAGGAGCGAGCAATTGATGAAAAAACGATTTGCTTTGGAGAGGTAGGTCTAAGCGGAGAGGTGCGTGCGGTCAGTATGGCAGAACAGCGTGTCATGGAGGCGAAAAAGCTTGGCTTTGAGACCTGTATCCTACCGGAGGTTTGTCTGGATACTGTGAAAGGAAAAGAAAGTAAGAATATGGGAATGAAGCTGGTGGGAGTAAGAACGGTGCAGGATGCGATGCGCTACGTAATGCGCTAGCTGTTCATCACTTTTGCTTCGAAGCGTCAAAGCTCCATGGAAATTTTTGATCAAGAGTTGTCTGTGAAGCGTTTGAAAAGAAGGAGAAAAGGAAAAAAAGAAGCTAAAATAAATAGAAAAAAGAAATTGTAAAGGCAGAAACCGAAGAAGCGGAGTCGGCGAAAGAGAGCTCTGTAGTCATAGAGGAAAGTCTTCTCCTATCGGATGTAGATGCATCGGGAAGCTTTATCGAAAAAGCCGGCAATTTGTTTTCTTGGAGCCTAGATAACTCCGCATACTTACGATTGCGGGAAGTGATGCAATGCCGGATTGGTCAAGTGTGAATCCTGTTCCATGGGAGAGCAACCGGCAAGAGATTCAAAAAACAGAGCTTGGAGAGGAGGTTACGAGAATTGGGGTTTATGCATTTTATGAATGCAGTCGCCTCACATCAATAGAGCTGCCAAAGAGTCTGACAGGCTAGAGGATGGGGCATTTACTGACGGTACAGACTTAACCGAGGGGACCTTTCCGGGCGAGCAGGCGACCTCGCCAAAGACGGGAGAGGCTGCATGGGAAATCGATTTCTTCGTCTTTCTTTTGGCGGAGGCTACGCTGCCGGGAGCAGGAATCCTCATCATAAGAAGAAAATGCGAAGCAGAGAGCTCTCTAAGATAAGCGTAACGCTCCCATTGAGGTAGGAGAGGTGTTCCGTTCGAGACGAATGGCAGCTGTGCGTTAGGGTGCAAAAGATGAATGATGAAAAAGGCTTTCAATGAAAAGTGAAAAAGGGTGTTGACATTCTGGAATGGAGATGCTACTATGTATGGGCTGACCTGTAGGATGGAAGGCAGACGAAGAAAGAATTTTTGAGTCCATATAAAAAGTTGTTGACAAATGAATTGGAAGCTGATAAGATGTAGAAGTTGTCGCTGAACACAAGGTGTCAACCAAAAAAGGACAGTACCTTGATAATTAAATAGTGAATAAACCTTGAAAGATTCAATCGCAAACCGGGGGTTTGCTTTCGAAGAAAACGTTGTTTTCTCTGAAAAGCTAACGACTAAAGGTTTGCAAGAGATTTCAAGCTGTATACTTCCAAGGAATTGGAAGAACAGATGAACGCTTCAAAATCAACTTGTTGATTTTGGAGACCTAAGAACA
>JAQXLR010000083.1 GCA_029012225.1 Clostridiales bacterium | reverse complement strand
ACGAGATTTATCTTTATTTTTATCAGCAATATTTCCGGCTTGTTTGGACTCAGACCACCAACGGCGGATTATGGGACAACCTTGGCATTGGGTCTAATCTCTTTTTCTCTGATTCGTATTACAGAGTTTAAGAATAATTCGCTGAAAGATATTTGGGAGGGTTTGTGTTCGCCGTTGCCCCCGTGGTTGCCCCTCTGGATGCCAATTAACGTAATCGGTAATATTGCGGTACCGATTTCCCTGTCTTTGCGTCTATTTGCAAACATTTTGTCGGGAACAGCCATGATGGCATTGGTATACGGACTGTTAGGCAATCTGGCACTAATCTGGCCCGCAGCGCTCCATGTATATTTTGATGTATTTTCAGGAGCAATTCAGACGTTTGTATTTTGTATGTTGACAATGACTTATATCAGTCAGAACTATGCGACGGAATAACCGTCAAACATTTATTTTTAAGGAGGATTTCTATTATGAATATCACAGGTCAAGATTTAATTTTAGCATGCTCTGCAATTGGTGCAGGTTTAGCGGTTATCGCAGGTATCGGTCCTGGTATCGGACAGGGTATTGCGGCAGGACATGCAGCGGCGGCAGTAGGAAGAAACCCGGGAGCAAAGGGTGATGTTACTTCTACCATGCTTTTGGGACAGGCGGTTGCGGAGACAACAGGACTTTATGGTCTGTTTATCGCATTGGTTCTCCTGTTTGTACAGCCTCTGGCATAAATCGGAAGGATCAAAACATAAAAACAGAGAGGAGGCCAAACCTTGGAGGAAATGTCAAGATTATTTAACCTTGATGCCCAGCTTGTGCACGATACGATTCTCTTGGCGGTTGCTGTTTTTGTTCTGTTTATGATTATGTCCAAGCTGCTCTTTGAGCCTGTCAGAGGAATGTTAAAGGGAAGGCAGACAAAGATTGCCGATGAGCTTTCGGCCGCGGAAGACAGCAAAAAAGATGCAGCTGCATTAAAGGCAGAGTACGAGGCAAAATTAAAAGAGGTTGACAAGGAGGCAGAGCAGATTTTAAGCGAAGCCCGCAAGAAGGCACAGTTAAATGCCGCACGGATTGAGGCGCAGGCAAAGGAAGAGGCGGCACAGCTGATTCAGAGGGCAGGCGTGGAGGCAGAGCTTTCCAGAAAACGTGCCATGGATGAGGCAAAGCAGGAAATGATTGCCATTGCATCCATGATGGCAGCGAGGGTAGTTGCCGCAAACATTGACACGACAGTGCAGAATGTGCTGTTTGAAGAGACACTGAAAGAGATGGGTGATTCGACATGGCAAAGCTAGTATCAAAAACATACGGTGATGCATTGTTTGAGGTGGCTTTGGAGAGCGGACAGCTGGATGCGTATCTGGAAGATGTCAGTGGCGTACGGCTGGCGATAAAGGAGAACCCGGAATTTTCAAAATTAATGGGGAACCCCAGAATCGGAAAAGAAGAAAAAATCAAAGTCATTGAGAGCATATTTAAGGGAAAGGTTTCCGGGGAGCTTGTAGGGCTGCTTCGCATGATTGTGGACAAGAACCACTTTGATGAGGTGGAGCATGTTTTGGACTATTTTGTCAATCGCGTGAAGGAATACAAGAAGATTGGAACGGCTTACGTAACGACTGCGGTAGAGCTTTCTGAAAGTCAGAAGATTGCAGTAAAGGAAAGACTGCTTGAGATAACGGAATATGTAAACTACGAGATGCATTATGCAGTAGATGCAGCTCTGATTGGCGGAATGGTAATTCGCATCGGCGATCGTGTGGTTGACTCAAGCGTGAGAACAAAGTTGTACGACCTGACCCGTGAACTATCAAAAATACAGTTGAAAGCAGGTGAATGCGCTTCATGAATTTAAAACCAGAGGAAATAAGTTCCGTAATTAAAGAACAGATAAAAAGATATGCGGCACAGATGGAGGTGGCGGATGTCGGAACCGTAATTCAGGTGGCAGACGGCATTGCACGTATTCATGGTCTTGAGAAGGCAATGCAGGGTGAGCTGCTGGAATTTCCGGGAGAAGTATACGGAATGGTGTTGAATCTTGAGGAAGATAATGTTGGTGCCGTATTGCTTGGTGCGAATAGAAGCATCAATGAGGGAGATACGGTAAAGACAACCGGACGAGTTGTTGAGGTTCCGGTAGGAGATGCGATGCTCGGGCGTGTTGTAAATGCGTTGGGACAGCCGATTGACGGAAAGGGGCCGATTGAAACGACGGCATACCGCCAGATTGAGCGAGTTGCGCATGGCGTTATCTCCAGAAAGCAGGTAGATACACCATTACAGACAGGTATAAAGGCAATTGATTCCATGGTGCCAATCGGACGTGGACAGCGTGAGCTGATTATCGGTGACAGACAGACCGGAAAGACGGCTCTTGCAATTGACGCCATTATTAATCAGAAAAATGAAAATGTAAAATGTATTTATGTTGCCATCGGCCAGAAGGCATCTACGGTTGCATCCATTGTAAATACCTTGGAGGAATTTGGCGCAATGTCATACACAACCGTGGTGGCGGCGACTGCAAGCGAATTGGCTCCGCTGCAGTATATTGCACCCTATGCAGGCTGTGCAATCGGCGAGGAATGGATGGAAAATGGGCAGGACGTGCTCGTCATCTATGATGATTTGAGTAAGCATGCAGCAGCATACCGAACACTCTCCTTGCTTTTAAGAAGACCGCCCGGACGTGAGGCATACCCCGGAGATGTATTTTATCTGCATTCCAGATTGTTAGAGCGTGCGGCACGACTCTCTGATAAGCTTGGAGGAGGCTCTCTGACGGCACTGCCGATTATTGAGACCCAGGCAGGAGATGTTTCGGCATATATTCCCACCAATGTAATTTCGATTACGGACGGACAGATTTATCTTGAGACAGAGATGTTCAACGCAGGCTTCCGTCCTGCAATCAACGCAGGTCTGTCTGTATCACGAGTTGGTGGCTCCGCACAGATTAAAGCGATGAAAAAGATTGCGGCTCCGATTCGTACCGAGCTCGCACAGTACAGAGAGCTTGCGGCCTTCTCCCAGTTTGGCTCTGAGTTGGATGCAGATACGACAGAGCGTTTGGCGCAGGGAGAAAGAATCAGGGAAATGCTAAAGCAGCCACAGTATCAGCCCATGCCGGTTGAGAATCAGGTTATGATTATCTATGCGGCAACCAAAAAATATCTGCTTGATATTCCGGTTTCCGATATTCTTGCCTTTGAAAAAGCATTGTTTGATTATGTAGAAGCGAAGTATCCTGAGATTCCGGAATCCATACGAACGACAAAAGAGATGAGCGGAGAAATGGAGAGCTTGCTCATTAAGGCGATTGAAGAGTGCAGAAAAGATTTTTCCGGATCGGGAAACCAGAAATAATAAAACGGTAGAAAGGCGGTGTGCAGGCTATGCCCTCAATGAGAGACATAAAAAGAAGAAAAAGCAGCATACAGAGTACGCAGCAGATAACGAAGGCCATGAAGCTTGTTTCTACCGTAAAGCTGCAAAAAGCAAAGACAAGAGCGGAAGAAACAAACTCATATTTTGAGTACATGTATCGCACCGTTACTTCCATGCTGGCAAGGTCTGGCTCCGTTGACCATCCATATTTGAAAAAGGGGGATGGAGATAAGAAAGCGGTGGTAGTGATTACCGGAAACCGTGGACTTGCCGGTGGCTATAATTCCAATATCACAAAGCTTGTAATGGGAAGTGCGTATTTTTCAAAGGAAGATGCAAAAATCTATGCAGTTGGAAGCAAGGGACGCGAGACATTAGAACGACATGGCTACCATATTCGCGAGGATAATGCCTCTATAATCGAAGCACCCACCTACGAGGATGCGGCCGAGCTTTGTAAGCGGGTTTTGGATGCGTTTGCAGAAGGGGAGGTCAGTGAGATTTATCTGGCATATACACATTTTAAAAATACGGTAAGCCACGAGGCCAAGCTGATTAAGCTTCTTCCGGTAGAATTGGATGAGGCGGCAAATGAGGCGGCAGACACCAAGGTTTTGATGAACTATGAACCAAATGAGGAAGAAGCTCTAAATCAAATCATTCCAAAGTATGTTACCAGCTTATTCTATGGTGCGCTTGTAGAAGCGGTGGCCAGCGAGAATGGTGCAAGAATGCAGGCAATGGATTCTGCTACCGAAAATGCGGAGGAAATGATTTGTGATTTGACGCTGAAGTTTAACAGGGCGCGGCAGGGCTCCATCACACAGGAGCTGACGGAAATTGTTGCCGGAGCCTCGGCGATTTCAGGATAAGCAGAGCAAGAAAAATAAAAAGAGCAAGGAGAAAGAAGCGATGGCAAATAATATCGGTAAGATTACCCAGATTGTCGGAGCCGTTCTGGATATCAAATATGCAGAAGGAAATCTGCCGGAGATTAACGATGCTATCAGGATTCCGCTCAAAGATGGGGCGGAGCTGACGGTAGAGGTATCTCAGCATCTGGGTGACGATATAGTAAGGTGTATCGCCATGGGACCGACAGACGGACTGGTACGCGGCATGGAGGCAATCGCTACAGGGGGGCCGATTCGTGTGCCCGTAGGCGAGAATACTCTTGGGCGTATGTTCAATGTTCTGGGACAGCCGATTGATGAGGTAAATCCTCCGGCAGGAGTGGAGCTGTGGCCGATTCACAGAGCAGCACCTGCGTTTGAGGAGCAGGCAACCTCTCAGGAAATGCTGGAGACCGGAATTAAGGTAGTAGACCTTTTGTGCCCTTACCAAAAGGGTGGTAAGATTGGACTGTTCGGCGGTGCAGGTGTAGGAAAGACAGTATTGATTCAGGAGTTGATTCATAATATCGCAACGGAGCATGGCGGTTACTCTGTATTCACAGGTGTAGGAGAGCGTACCCGAGAGGGAAATGAACTCTACTACGAGATGAAGGAATCCGGAGTTATTGATAAGACGACCATGGTGTTTGGGCAGATGAATGAGCCGCCGGGAGCGCGTATGAGAGTTGCGCTTACGGGTCTGACCATGGCAGAATACTTCCGTGATAAAGGCGGAAAGGATGTCCTGCTGTTTATTGACAATATTTTCCGCTTTACGCAGGCAGGCTCCGAGGTGTCCGCGCTTTTAGGACGTATGCCCTCTGCCGTTGGTTATCAGCCGACGCTGCAGACAGAAATGGGTGCATTGCAGGAGAGAATTACCTCCACAAAGAACGGATCAATTACTTCTGTTCAAGCAGTCTACGTGCCGGCGGACGACCTGACTGACCCGGCTCCGGCAACGACCTTTGCCCACCTGGATGCAACAACGGTTTTGGATCGTGCGATCGTTGAGTTGGGAATCTATCCTGCGGTGGATCCGCTTGGCTCTACCTCACGTATTCTGGATCCGCGTGTTGTTGGACAAGAGCATTTTGAGGTTGCCCGTGGGGTGCAGGAGATTTTGCAGAAGTACAAGGAGCTGCAGGATATCATCGCGATTTTGGGTATGGACGAGTTGTCTGAGGACGATAAGCTTGTTGTAAACCGTGCAAGAAAGGTACAAAGATTCTTGTCTCAGCCATTCTCGGTTGCAACACAGTTTACCGGACTTGAGGGACAGTATGTTCCGATTGCAGAGACAGTCCGAGGCTTTAAAGAGATTTTGGAAGGAAAGCACGATGATATACCGGAGAGCTATTTCCTAAATGCGGGCTCCATTGATCAGGTACGCGCAAAGTATGAGGGACAATAAATTATGGCAGATGAAAACAAAATTTTTCAAGTAGAGATCATCACGCCGAATCGTATCTTCTATAAAGGAGAATCTACGATGGTTGAATTTAACACAGTTGAGGGTAAGCTGGGTGTATACAAAAAACACATCCCGGTCACAACTGTGCTTGCTCCCGGGATTGTCAGAATCCACAAAGAGGGGGAGGAGGATCGCATCGCAGCGATTCATTCCGGCTTTGCGGAGATTTTGCCGGACAAGGTAACCTTTCTTGCAGAAATTGCGGAATGGCCGGAGGAGATTGACAAGGCGCGCGCAAAGGCAGCGATGGAACGTGCCAAGGCTCGTCTTGAGGGCAAGGAGGAAGGCGTTGATTTAAAACGTGCTGAGTTTGCGCTTCATAAGGCGTTGGTGAGAATGGATATTGGAGAATAGCATAGACAGGCGTCTGCCGCAGAGATGATCTGCGGCGGACGCTTTTGCTTGAGGCAAAAGTGTGTCTGGGCGCATGTGTTGCTTCAGAGACAAGTTATAACTTTAGGAGAGGCCAATGAAATTATATTTTGTGCGTCATGGGGAAACAGAGTGGAATGTAAAAAAGAAAATTCAAGGAAAAACAGACATTCCGCTCAATGAAAAAGGGATGCTGCAGGCAAAGCAGCTTGCAGAGAGGCTACAGGAAGAACAAAAAAACGGTACCTTACATGTGAAGAGAATCTATACCTCTCCGCATCGGCGCGCTGCGGATACGGCAAAAGAGGCTGCAAATGCGCTTGGACTTTCCTGTATGGAGCTCGAGAAGCTAAAAGAGATGGACTTAGGAGCGTGGGAAGGTACGACGTGGGATGCAGTCAGAGAAAACGATGGAGAAACCTATGCTGTCTGGAATGCAAATCGACGCTATTTGCATACACCGGGAGGCGAGTGTTATAATGATGTTTTAAAACGAACATTAGAGGCGTTAGAGCAGATTCTTACAGAAAATACGGAGGATGTGCTTATCGTAACACATAGTGCGGTTTTAATGGCATTGCGCTGCTATTTAAAGCAGCAGCCCTTTGATGAAATGGCAGTAAAATTTAAAACAAAAAATGCGGAAATGATACAAATAGACGCACAGGAAATCAGAGAGGCGCTAAAGCGCTTTGCGGCAGGAGAATAAGAAGCATCATGACAGGGTAAGCTAAAGGCGGAATGTTTGAAAGCAAACACATAGAAATGGGGGAGACATGGGCAGCTATCTACTTTTAAAGCAGGCAACGATTCATAATGCAATTACGGAAGAGCCGTTTGTGGCAGATATCTTGAGTGAAAACGGAACAATTAAAAAGATTGCTCCGGTTTTAGAGGGAAAGCTTGTCAATGAGGCCAAGATTATTGATGCAATGGGAATTGACGTTTATCCGGGATTTGTAGAGGCGCACTGCCATCTTGGATTAGATGGATTTGCGGTTGGATTCGCGGGACAGGATTTTAATGAGCAAAACGATCCCATTACCCCGCAGCTTTCTGCGGTGGATGCGATTCACCCTCAGGATGAGACCTTTCGAATGGCAAGAGAAGGCGGTGTAACCTGTGCGTGTGTCGGACCGGGCAGCTCAAATGTGATCGGAGGAACCTTTTGCGTCATTAAAACATTTGGCAAACGAGTCGATACGATGCTGGTAAAAGAGAAGGCTGCAATGAAGATTGCGTTCGGAGAAAATCCGAAAAATTGTTACAAGGAAAAAGAAATTTATTCCCGGATGTCTGTGGCTGCAAAGCTAAGAGAGACATTGCGCAAAGCGCAGATTTATGCAAAAAAATGTGAGCAGGCAGGTTTTCCAAACGGAATGAATACAATCGATTCGGCAGAAGCGGAGGAAATAAATTGGAAGGAGCTGCCACCGTATGATGCAAAGCTGGAGGCGATGCTGCCTGTGATTCGTGGAGAAATGCCGCTGAAAGCACATGCGCACCGTGCCGATGATATTTTTACGGCAATCCGCATTGCGAGAGAATTTGGACTTGATTTAACCTTGGAGCATACAACAGACGGAGCGCTGATTGCGGAGGAGCTTGCAAAGGAGGGTTTTCCGGTCGCAGTAGGTCCGTCCTTTGGACATGCGTCAAAATACGAGCTGAAAAATAAAGACTTCAAGACGCCGGGAATCCTTGCAAAGGCAGGCTGTACCGTGTCGATTATCACGGATTCTCCTGTCGTTGAGCAGCGATATCTTGCGCTCTGTGCAGGGCATGCAATTCATAATGGAATGGGAGAGTTCGAAGCACTAAGAGCAATTACTATAAATGCTGCAGCCCATATAGGTGTAGAAGATCGTGTGGGCAGCATAGAAGAAGGGAAAGATGCGGACTTTGTTCTGATAAAGGGCAGTCCGTTTGCGATAGATACAGAAATTTTATATACAATTATCAATGGAGAGATTGTGTATCAAAAAGAGTAAAGAACAGGGAGGAAAAAGTGTGAAAAAGCAAGATTTTATAGTGCCGCCCTCTGTCTTTGTGGCAGAGGGAGCCGTAGTCAGGGGCGATATTGTGATTGGAGAAAACAGCAGCGTCTGGTATCACGCGACGATGCGGGCAGACAATGCCAGGATACGAATCGGGGCAAATACCAATATACAGGATAATTGTGTGCTGCATGCGGACATGGGCAGACTGATGGAGATAGGGGATGGTGTGACGATCGGACATAGCGCAATCGTGCATGGCTGCAAGGTCGGGAGCAATACCTTAATCGGTATGGGTGCTATCCTTATGAATGATGCGGTGGTAGGGAAAGACTGCATCATAGGCGCAGGTGCGATTGTGACAGAGAATACGGTAATACCGGATGGCTCGCTTGTATTGGGGCAGCCGGGCAAGGTAAAAAGAAGCGTCACGGAAAAGGAAATAGAGGATAACAGAGAAAATGCGCTCCATTATGTGAAAGAAGCACAGACTTATATGAAAGCCTAGATACCGGCATAAGAAAAATGTCGGAGCGATATAAGCGGAGGTACATAAAATGAAAAGAAAAAAGAGTCGGATTTTCATACTGCTGGCAGCAGCACTGATTTTACAGCTTTTTTCCGGTGGAACGAAGTTGTTGGCAGAGGAGTCTGCAATGCAAACAAAGTCTGCAATGCAGGCAGATTCTGCAATGCAAACAGATTCTGCAATGCAGATTGATATTATGTTTACGCACGATATTCATTCTCACCTAAACAGTGCGGTCACGGTAGAAAACGGAGAGACTGTAGAGCTTGGAGGATTTGCAAGACTCAAAGCACAGATGGATGCGCAAAAAAGGAAAAATCCCAACACCCTGATTTTGGATGGAGGTGATTTTTCCATGGGAACGCTGGTTCAGACTGTTTTTGAGGACGAGGCGGCAGAGCTTCGCATGTTAGGAGAGATTGGAACTGAGGTAACGACGATTGGAAACCACGAGTTTGACTACCGCTCCAAAGGGCTTGCCAACATGTTAAACAGTGCAACAAAAAGTGGGGAGAAGCTGCCGGAGCTTGTCGTCTGCAACGTAGATTGGGAGACTATGGAGGCGGCAGGACTAAGCGAGGGTCAAAAGCTGCTTGCAGAGCAATTTCGGCAGTATGGAGTAAAGGATTACGTGATGCTCCAAAAGGGTGATGTCAGCGTGGCAGTCATCGGAGTATTCGGGAAAGATGCCTTGGAATGCGCACCGACCTGTGAGCTGCTCTTTCAGGATCCGGTGGAGGCCGTCAAGGAAACGGTGGCACAGATTCAGGAGAAGGAAAAGGCAGACCTCATTGTCTGTGTCTCCCATAGCGGTACATGGGAGGATGAGAGCAAGTCTGAGGATGAGCTTCTGGCAAAAAGCGTACCCGAGCTTGACCTCATTGTGAGTGCGCACACCCATTCTGTTTTTGAGCAGCCAATGATAAAGGGCGATACTTATATTGTCTCAGCAGGGGAATATGGAAAACGCCTCGGAAGCCTCTCAATGGAGCAGAAGCCGGACGGAAGATGGAGGATGACATCCTATGAGCTAAAGAGGATGACTGTCGATCTTCCTGCCGATGAGGCAACGCAGCGAAGGGCAGATGAATTTTTTGCATCCGTAGATACGCATTATCTTTCTGGCTTTGGATACACAAAGGATCAGGTGCTTGCAACGAGTGCGATTACTTTTTGCAGTCTGTCTGCTCTTTCTACAGAGCATACAGAGCATGACTTGGGCAATCTTTTATCCGATGCCTATGTGTATGCAGTGACACATGCAGATGGGTTTGACGGGAATGCAGTGGATGTGGCGGTAGTGCCGAGCGGAACGGTAAGAGATACCTTTGCGGCAGGCGACATTACGGTTGAGAATGTATTTAACTCCTTTTCCCTTGGAATCGGTGCCGATGGGGTGCCGGGGTATCCGCTTATCAGTGTTTATTTGACAGGAGAAGAATTAAAGACAGTAGCCGAAATTGATGCCTCCATTTCGGACTATATGACAACCGCGCGTCTTTCCATAAGCGGGATGAGCTTTACCTTTAACCCAAACAGGATGATTTTAAACAAGGTCACAGAGATCTCTCTGGTAGGCGAGGGAGAAACACGGATAGAGCTTGAAAAGGATAAGCTGTATCGTGTAGTGGCAGATTTGTACAGTGGACAAATGCTAAGTGCCGTTACAGATATGTCCTATGGTCTTTTGTCCATTGTACCAAAGTATGCAGACGGGACACCGATTGAGAACTTTGAGGATGCCATTATTCTGGAAAACGGAGCGGAGCTAAAGGCATGGGATGCCATTGCCCGCTATATGGAATCTTTTCCGGATACCGATGGAGACGGCATTGGAAATGTACCGGAGTATTATGCGGCTCATCATGGCAGAAAGGTAGTAGAGGATAGTACAAGACTTGGAGACCTAATAAAAAGCCCGAATCGATATGCGGGAATGATTCTTGCAATTGTCTTAATTCTTTTATTGGTTCTTGTATTGCTGGTAATCTTGGTGGTAAAATTAATAAAAAGAAGCAAAAAAAATAAGAGACAAAGCAGTTAGGAGAGGGACGATGGGCGTACAGGATAAGACAGAGCGTGTGTTGCGGAATATTCATGTACTGTTATCAGAAAGTGAAGCATATGACAAAGCTACCAATAAAATTATTGTGGACAAAAAGAAGATGCTTAGCCTGTTAAAAGACCTGAATACCTCTATCTATGAGATGATGGAGGCATATGACCTGACAAAGCAAAGCCGGGATACGGCAGAGCGTGAAATGCGAAAGAAGGGCAATGAGATCGTCTTAGATGCAAGCCGTAAAGCGGAGGATGTTTATGCGGCGTCTGTTTTATATACAGATGAGGCGCTTTGTCGTGTGCAGAATATTATAGAAGAGGCCGGCAGTGCGGTCATGGAGCTCTATGAGGAGCTAAATCAAAAGCTGTTACAGGAAAAAGAAGTTGTGCGCAGAGATCAGTCTGAGCTAAAAGGCCACTTGCACGATTTGAAGGATACGGATAAATATTTCAAGCTGATTGAGGAACGTAACAAGGAGATTGCCGCAGGCAAAGCAAAGGAGGAGAAGGAGCCGGAGCCTTCGCCTTATGCGGCAATCAAGCCGGAAATTCGAATTAATACAGAGTACTTTGAGAAAGCGGGAATTCCCTTGGAGGAAGAAGCCTTAGATGAGTGGCAGGAGGAAAAGAAAGAGGCGGTGCCTGTGCAGGTGAGCGTGAATCTGGATGCGGAATACTTTAAGTGGAAGGATGAAGGAAAGCAAGCCGTACCGGAAGAGAAAAAAGCGGATAAGCACACTCGGCTTGGGAAATTAAGAAAGTAAAGAAGGGGAGACAAAGGAGGGGAAGGATGCAGACTATATTAGTATGTGATGATGACAGGGAAATCGTGGAAGCCATTGACATTTATCTGCAGCAGGAGGGCTTTCAGGTGTTAAAGGCATATGACGGAGAAGAGGCACTGAGTGTGCTCAAGGAAAAGACGGTTCACCTTCTTATTATGGATGTCATGATGCCAAAGCTTGATGGGATTCGAGCGACCCTAAAGATTCGGGAAGAAAGCAGCATTCCGATCATCATTTTATCGGCAAAAACGGAGGATTCCGACAAGATTTTGGGATTGAATATCGGAGCAGACGATTACGTAGAGAAGCCGTTTAATCCCTTGGAGCTTGTAGCGAGGGTAAAGTCACAGCTAAGGCGCTATACGCAGCTTGGAAACGTGGCAGAATCGGGCGCGTCCGTTTATACAGTAGGAGGACTGGCCATTGACGATGATTTAAAGGAGGTTACGGTAGACGGAGAGATTGTGAAGCTGACGCCGATTGAATACAACATCCTGCTTCTTCTTGTGAAAAACCAGGGAAAAGTATTTTCCATCAACCAGATTTATGAGAGCATTTGGAATGAAGACGCAATCGGGGCAGACAACACGGTAGCAGTACATATTCGTCACATTCGGGAAAAAATAGAAATCAATCCCAAAGAGCCAAGGTATTTAAAGGTTGTGTGGGGAGTCGGCTATAAGGTCGAGAGAAATTAGAAGGGAAATCTATGGAAAAGAAATCATATTCCTATGGCTCAAAAATAGTAGGGCTGGTGCTGCATCTGTTTTTTACCATAATTCTAATGGTTTCTATCTTTTTGCTGGCAGCTTTGATGGGAAAAGGTATTTTGCAGCTGACAGATATCGGAAAAGGCGACTTCCTTAGCTCGGGCTACTATTTAAAATGCATGGAGGAAAAATGTGCCAATTTGAGGGAATATTTGTACCTGCATGAAAAGGAGGAGCAGCGCAGCCCGGAGGAGGATCGAATCTATCTGCAATATACCAATGAATTTAAGCGAGAGGACACGAACTTTTGCTACTGGTATAAAGAGAAGGGAGTATGGCACACGAATCAGCCGGATACGAAAGAGGGACAGGTATTTGACACAGAGACGATTCTTATGGAGGCCAGAACAATGGGCAATTACCTTCTCTACGATATGGAGAGAAAAGAGTTCGGAACAGATATTCGCGGACTTGAGCGTTATTTCTTCGGCAGCCATAATGCACAGTCATACTGGCCTATGGAAGATGTGGTGCTGGTAATCGGGGTGGATACTCAGTTTGCGGCGCAAGATGACTTATATGAAGCCCAGACGGAATACGCAAGACTTTACCCTTGGATCAAGATTAGTGTGCTTGGAGTGTTCATAAGCCTGCTGGGATGGATTGTAACGCTTGTATACCTTACATTGGCAGCAGGTCATAGAGAGAGTGAGAGCGAAATCAGTCTGAATTTTGTGGATAAAATCAAGACAGAGCTTCTGATTGGGGGCTTTGTATTGCTTTCCGGTGAGCTTGTTTTGCTCCTTGTGGGTATGGGAGAGCGTCCCTGGGATGTGGCAGGCCTTCTTGTGGCATCCGGAACAATCAGCTTTTTGATTGATGTGCTGTTTCTCATTTTTTATTTGAGCATGGTTCGCCGGCTCAAGGCAGAGGTTCTTTGGGAAAACAGCCTTATCTGCTGGGGTGTGAGAGGATTGGAGCATACCATTCGGGAGCGCTCTATTACCGCTAAGCTTATGGTTTGCTTTGCAATCCATATGATTGTGTATGTTGCCCTGGGAATCGGAACCTTTCGCTATGAGAATATCGCCTGTCTGCTTTTGCTGCTGGCAGTCGGTGGAGCAGAGGCATATGTTTTTTTGCGAAAGGGCACCGAGCAGCACCGGATTTTGCAAGGAGTGGAAGAAATTGCAAACGGAGACCTTGCATCGAAAATCAATGTGGAAGATTTGCATGGAGAAAACAAGCTGCTTGCAGAGGCAATCAACAATATCGGAACAGGTCTGCTGCACGCTGTGGATGAGAATACAAAGAACGAGAGAATGAAGGCAGACCTAATTACAAACGTCTCTCATGATATCAAGACACCTTTGACCTCGATTATAAATTATGTAAATCTGATAAAGCTGGAGGACATTGAGAATGAGAGAGTAGGCAACTATGTGCGTATTCTTGATGAGAAATCGCAGCGCCTAAAGCAGCTGACCGAGGATTTGGTGGAGGCATCCAGAGTAAGCTCCGGAAATGTAAAGCTGACGATGCAAAAAATTGATATTGTGGAGCTGGTATATCAGACGGGCGGCGAATTTAATGAAAAGTTTGAGCAAAAGGAGCTTACCATTGTAACAAAGCTGCCCGGTACGGCAGTCTTGATATGGGCAGACGGACGCCACCTCTACCGTGTGATTGAAAATCTTTATAACAATGTGGCAAAATATGCATTGGAGAAGACGCGGGTATACGTAGAGGTTGAGACAGAGGGAGAGAGCGTTTCTTTTTCCATTAAAAATGTCTCTGAGCATTCGCTGGCGGTCGAGAACGGAAATGCAGGGGATTTGACAGAGCGCTTTATCCGGGGGGACGTATCGAGAACGACGGAGGGAAGCGGGCTTGGTCTGTCTATCGCAAAAAGCCTTACTCTGTTGATGGGCGGAGAGTTTACGGTCTCCGTAGACGGGGACTTATTCAAGGCAAACATCATTTTTCCGCTGTATAAAGAGTGAAATAGCTTGATTTTTTCGAATCCTGCTTATATGATAAACATGATAAAATTTATGAAAAATAGAACGCAAAAGAATGGAGGACAGAATGAAACTATATGAGAACGGCGTTTATCTGGTAAACGGAACGGAGCTGATAGAAGACAGCGCCGATGCGGTTGCCAAAATAGAAAGCAAAACAGGGTCTTCGATAACGAAGGAGCAGGCAGCAGAAAATACGATTGCATATGGAATCTTGCAGGCACATAATGTTTCAGGAAATATGCAAAAGCTTCAGGTTAAATTTGATAAGCTGGCATCCCACGACATTACGTTTGTAGGCATTATTCAGACGGCGAGGGCATCCGGACTGGAGAAGTTTCCGATTCCTTATGTTCTCACAAATTGCCACAATAGCCTTTGTGCAGTAGGGGGAACCATCAATGAGGATGACCATATGTTTGGTCTTACCTGTGCAAAGAAATACGGCGGTGTCTATGTGCCGCCTCATCAGGCAGTCATTCATCAGTTTGCAAGAGAGGTAATGGCAGGAGGAGGAACGATGATTCTTGGCTCTGACTCTCATACGAGGTATGGTGCGCTCGGAACGATGGCAGTCGGAGAGGGCGGACCGGAGCTTGTAAAGCAGCTTCTTAACAAAACCTATGATATCGATATGCCAGAAATCATCGGTGTTTATCTGACAGGAACACCGGTGAAGGGAGTAGGACCGCAGGACATTGCTCTGGCCATCATCGGAGAAGTATTTGACAGAGGCTATGTAAAAAATAAAGTAATGGAATTTGTGGGTCCGGGTATCGCAAACTTAAGCGTAGACTTCCGTATCGGAATCGATGTTATGACAACAGAAACCACCTGCCTTTCCTCGATCTGGCGGACAGACGATAAGGTAAAGGAGTTCTATGAGATTCACGGCAGACCGGCAGACTATAAGGAGCTAAAGCCGGGTGCGGTTGCCTACTATGACGGTATGATAGAGGTTGATTTAGGAAAGATCAAACCAATGATTGCAATGCCGTTTCATCCAAGCAATACCTATACAATTGAGGAGCTAAGTGCCAATCTGATGGATATTCTGGACGATTGCGAGAAGCGTGCCAAGGTAAGCTTTGACAATGCCATAGAGCTGGACTTAAAGAGTAAGGTAAGAGACGGGAAATTATATGTGGAGCAGGGAATTATTGCAGGCTGTGCCGGAGGCGGTTTTGAAAATATTTGCGATGCGGCGGATATTTTAAAGGGAACAAGCATCGGACCGGATGAGTTTTCTCTTAGCGTATATCCAGCCAGCACACCGATTTATATGGAACTGGTGAAAAACGGAGCGGTTGCCACCCTGATGGAAACAGGTGCTATTGTGAAAACCGCATTCTGCGGACCGTGCTTTGGTGCGGGCGATACACCGGCAAACAATGCATTTTCGATTCGCCATGCAACCAGAAACTTCCCGAACAGAGAAGGCTCCAAGATACAAAAGGGACAGGTGGTTTCGGTGGCGCTTATGGATGCCCGCTCAATTGCGGCGACAGCAGCCAATAAGGGATATTTGACGGCGGCAACCGATATCGATGTGAATTTTACAAAGCCAAAGTATTTCTTTGATGGACGTATTTATGAAAATCGCGTGTTTGACAGCAAGGGAATCGCAGACCCGTCTGTGGAGATTCAGCTTGGACCAAACATCAAGGACTGGCCGCAAATGAGTGCTTTGCCGGAGAACATGGTGCTAAAGGTGGTGGCAGAGATTCACGATCCGGTTACCACTACAGACGAATTGATTCCGTCGGGAGAAACCTCCTCCTTCCGCTCAAATCCGCTCGGACTGGCAGAGTTTGCGCTTTCCAGAAAAGACCCGCTCTATGTCGGAAGGGCAAAGGAGATTCAAAAGGCACAAAAGGCAGTGGAGCAGGGGGACTGTCCGCTTGAGGCAGTGGAAGAATTAAGACCTGTTATGGAAGCAATCCATGCCGCCTTCCCTGAAAAGCAGCTTGAAAAAGGCGAGGCAGGAAAAATTGGCTTTGGAAGCACGATTTTTGCGGTTAAGCCGGGAGACGGCTCTGCACGGGAGCAGGCAGCCTCCTGTCAGAAGGTGCTCGGAGGATGGGCAAATATTGCAAATGAATATGCGACAAAACGTTATCGCTCAAACCTGATTAACTGGGGTATGCTTCCGTTCATCATTCCCGAGGGAAAACTGCCGTTTCAGAATTTGGACTACTTGTTTATTCCGGATATTCGGAAGGCAGTCACAGACAAGCAGAGCGAGGTTACCGCGTATGTAGTCGAAGGGACAGAGCTGAAAGAATTTCGACTTGGTCTTGGTGCAATGACAGAGGATGAGCGGGAAATCATTTTAAAAGGCTGTCTGATTAACTATAATAAAGAGGGAAAATAAGGTGGCGACACTCGGAATACCACAGAATACGATTGCGATATTACAAAAGTATCAGTTTCATTTTCAAAAAAAATTTGGGCAGAATTTTTTGATAGACACCCACGTTTTGGAGAAAATTATGGATGTATCTGAGATTACGGCAGAGGACTTTGTGCTGGAAATCGGTCCGGGTATCGGGACAATGACACAGTATCTGTGCGAGAGGGCAAAGGAAGTCGTAGCGGTAGAGATTGATCGGAACCTGATTCCGATTCTTGAGGATACTTTAAGTGAATACGAAAATGTCACAGTACGCAACGAAGATATTTTAAAGGTCGACATCAGGAAGCTGGCGGTAGAAAGAGGGGGAGGCCGACCGATTAAGGTGGTGGCGAATCTGCCCTACTACATTACAACCCCGATTATTATGAGCTTGTTTGAGAGCCATGTACCGATCGAAGGCATCACGATTATGGTGCAAAAGGAGGTGGCAGACAGGATGCAGGCATTGCCGGGGACAAAGGATTACGGTGCGCTGTCTTTAGCGGTGCAGTATTATGCCAGTCCTAAAATTGTCGCCAATGTCCCACCCAACTGTTTTATGCCAAGACC
>JAQXLR010000082.1 GCA_029012225.1 Clostridiales bacterium | reverse complement strand
GTTTTTTCCGCAATCAAAATCGGAAGCTTATCTGCAATCTGATATGTCCTTGCCATTCGATAGGCCGTCGTGTTTGTTCCGATTGCAAACTCTCCCATCGGAAGCGTTTCATGATGCTTTAGCAGATTTTCCTTCACGTAGGCCTTATTCTTCTCCTCCTCCGGAAAGTTTGTACAGGTATATGCCTCAATCATTCCGTCCTTAAAATCAAGCTCCAGATTTTTGTAGTGCAATCCGTTTAGGTAGACCTGACTGACAAACAGCTTTCCCTCCGTCCCATTCAGCACCGGGGAAGTAAAGACCTCTCCTACCGGAATATTGACATCTGCCACACAATTTTCGAAGGCCGTCTCCTTATCGGGATTTCGGAGCTTCCAAATGTTTACATACAAATCTGTCTTATTCCCGCCTTTTCCCGTAATGCGGACACGCTCTGCCGTATCCAACACGTCAATCATCTTTTGCTGTACGGTTTGATAGAGCTTATAATCCAGCGTGTTCAGCTTAACCGTCTCCGCAAAAATCTCCGCAAACTGCGGTCCGATTTCCGGGATCGGATAGGCAATAATCGTAAAGCTTGTCTCATCTCCCTTAATATAGCGATTCTTCTGTTGTGCCGACATGCTGCGCTCATAGACATCCAGCTTCTGCTGCTTCTCGCTATACCGCAGCGCCTCCGCTATATTGTTCGGCGAAAAGGGTTCTTCGCCAAACACCTCAATTACTGCAGGCCCCGAATATTCTGCCGCACGCTTTTTTTCCGTCTCAAGATAGCTGTGCTGCACCTCAAGCACGCGTTCCACATAGCCCTTGTCCAGGTAAAAGGCACGGTCTTCTCTGTGGTCATAGAGGAACTGCTTGTTGGGTGGGAGGCTCTCTGCCCGCATCGTCGGCCTCAAATTCAGCTTTCCAAAGTTGACAACGGCTGCGCGCACCACTCGTTCAAATCCAATCGGATAGCGTATTTCAACCGTGCTTTTTTTCTTCAAATCCTTTCCCGTCGTCTCAAAGCCGATTCGGTAACCTTCCGTATAGGTGTCTGCCATCGCCTGGATTTTGTCCTCCGGCAATGTATTCAAAAATGCCGCCATCCCAAGCTCATTTTCTCCGATATGCGCTCCATAGCGATAGAGATAGCGCAAATCCGTCAGATCCGACTGCATCACGATTCCTACCGCAAAATCCTCCCTTGTATCAATACAGCAACGCAGCTTCTCCTCATAAAAAATCTCACTGTAATCATGAAAATACCAATAGATACTCCTGCGAATCTCCTCCGCTGTCGGCAGTTCCTCCGCTTCCCTTTCAAAATAATTATAAATCTCCACAAACAGCTCCATTGCAACTGTCACAAGCTGCATTTTGCCTTGAAACGCCTTGTCGATACAAGAACGGAAATGCGCTGTCAACAGACAGAGTCCCTGTCCCAGCCCTTCTCCGAGTAGCCCGACTGCATACTGTGGATTTGCGTAGCTTTTTTCGTATGCCTCACCCACGATATCCCCATAAAAAGCCCGGTTATCCTCCTCACACTGCTCCATACTTCTTTTTGAAAGGACATCCTCCTGCACTGCTTGCTCACAGACTGCTGCAAGCCTTTGCAAAAAAGCAGCATTTCTCCGAAAATATTCCGCAAACTTCCTTGGCACCTCCGGTGTGCATGCAATCTCTGCAATACGCTCCCTTACCAAAGCAAAGCGTTCTGCCACCGCCTCATTTGTCTCCCGATACAATGCTTTATATTCCATGAAACGAAACTCCTCCTATACTGCAAGTGTCAAATATCTATCCCATCACAAGGGCTTTCCTAGGAAAGGATGAAGCCTGTCACATAGAGGGCTACCCATATACATGCCGAAAAAAAGGACATTGTCGTGGCAAGATACGGAAACAGCTTAAAGGAGTTCTCCTCCCGAAGGCTCACAAGTGCAACTCCAAATGCGACTAAACTAAGAAGCATGGAAGTAACCCCTGCACTCCCAAGGTACATGCTCCCTTCTCCTCGCTTCCGGTAGGATTCTATCACTACCGCAAAAAATATTATAACAGAAATCAGCGCAAGTGCCAATGCCAGCATCCCACGCTTAGACTGGGTCTTCTCTGTAAATTTATAGCCTCGCTTATTTCTTTTTTTCCGCATCGCCGCCTCCGCACTTCTTACGTTCTGCTTTCTCCAAAAAATGAGAAACAAGAAAAGAAATCAAAAATCCGATGACTCCGCCCAGCGTATTGAGCATCAAATCATCCACATCAAAGGTTCCCACCTTAAAAATCAGCTGTAGCAGCTCCACAAAAAGACTAAGTTCAAAGCTGTAAAGCATGGTAACAAAGAAATATCGGCATCGCCTCGAAAAAACGGGAATAAAGGCACCAAACGGTACAAAGGCTGCCACATTTCCTACAATATTAAGCAATACCGCTCCTGTTCCCAGCGTATCCTGATACATTAAGAAGCGCTTAATCTCCTGAAACGGGGTGAGATTATAGCGGTAGGCATGCATCCCGGGTGTCCGCCCCATCTTCTCAGAAAAGAAAAGCAAATAAAACAATACAAGAAAGTATCCCACGAATAATATGCCAGCCACCAGGCGGCGCTTTCTTTTACTCATGGGCAGATGCATTTGGAGCACTGTCCAAGCCACACCCATACTGTCTGTAATATTCATCAATGGCAGCTTTTATGGTGTCATCCATCACAATCCTGCCCTGGCACGGACGATTGTGAAGGTATTCTATTACCTCTGCCATCGTCACAATAGCATTTGCCTCAAATCCATATTTTTCACGAATTTCATCGAGCGCTCCCTTCTCTCCTCCAAGTCCTTTCTCCATTCGGTTCAAGGATACCATAAGCCCCACAATCTCTATATCGCCCTGTGCTTTTACGATTGGGTATGTCTCCTCGATGGACTTTCCCGAAGTGGTAACATCCTCGATGATGACTACCTTATCGCCGTTTTTTAGCTCACTTCCAAGAAGAATTCCGGCATCTCCGTGATCCTTCGCCTCCTTACGGTTGGAGCAGTAGCGGATTTCTTTTCCGTACAGCTTTGCAAAGGCGATAGAGGTCGTCACGGCAAGTGGGATCCCTTTGTATGCCGGTCCAAACAATACATCAAAATCTTCTCCGTAACTATTATGGATGGCTTTTGCATAATATTCGCCCAGTCTCATTAGCTGCGTTCCGGTCACGTATGCTCCCGCATTCATAAAAAATGGAGATTTTCTCCCACTCTTTAGGGTAAACTCTCCAAACTTGAGCACATCGCTCTCTACCATAAACTCGATAAATTCCTGCTT
>JAQXLR010000081.1 GCA_029012225.1 Clostridiales bacterium | reverse complement strand
GCCCTACCCGAAGGAAGCGTCTCTAATAGTTCCTCGATTCTCTTTCGATGCTCCTCTGCTGCTTCTATGGTTGCCCGAAAACCGCCTGCGGCATGAATGAGCTGCTCGAGCCTATCCAACTCCGCTTCCTTCGGCTCTCTGCTTTTTGCAGCTGCAATGAGCTCTGTCAGCTCCAATCTGCAGGCTTGATCTGCCAGAGAAAAAATAACCGGCAAGGTTAAAATTCCTTCTCTAAAATCCATCCGAACCGGTTTTCCGTCTTCCTCATTTTGGGGAAGAAAATCCAACAAGTCATCTCTGATTTGAAACAAATATCCCAGATGCAGACCGATTTCACCTAGATGCTCTACAAGCTTCTCCGGGCATCCGCTCTCCATCCCGCCGATTTTACAGACTGTAACAAACATCGAGGCCGTCTTTCCATAAATATTGGCATAGTACTCCTCTTTTGTAACATCTGCCCGATAACGACACGCAGACTGCATGATTTCTCCACGGCACATATCCTGGACAGTTCCGGCAATCAGGATTCCCGATTCTCGCAAATTTTCTTTTAGCAAGACGGACATGACCTGACCCAGAATCAAATCACCGGAAAAAACTGCCGCTTCTTTTCCGAATTGCGCCTGGATGGTAGGATTTCCTCTTCTCAGCAGAGAATCATCAATGATGTCGTCGTGGATAAGGGAAGCCATGTGTACAAATTCCACAAGGGCTCCCAAACGATATAACCGCTTATTGCAAGCCGGATAATCAGGACCGATTCTCCCCATCAGAAGAAGAAGGCTGGGGCGATAGCCCTTGCCCCTGCCTCCCAAAATAGCCTGAAGCATCTCTCCTACTCTTCCCTGCTTCCACTCAGAGGGAAGCAAAGCCTCCATTTCATCCGAAACCTGTTTTAACTCATCCTGTAAGCCCGGCAGAGCATTAAAAAACATATGACTATCTCCTGATCCCATCATCTTTTATCCAAGAAAACGTAGCTTGCTGTCGCCTCTTATCGTACTTCATCCGTGGCGAAACTCTACTCCCATTCCACCCTGCGGATGATTCCATGACTCAACAACCTTACCGCCGCTTAAAACACGACAAGTTCCGCATTCCAGACAGCCTTCATGGTTAAACCCGATTTTCCCGTCGTTATAGCTGTAAAGCTTCGCAGGACAGGCCATTACAACACGCTCAATTTCTTTTACATCTGTGAAGCTTTGATTCACCGTAATATGAGGATAGCTCTTATCCGCATGAAATCGGTTGAGTCCTAACTTATCATCAATTGACATTGCCATCTTACATCGCCCCCATTCCATTCATTCCATCTTTTAGCAGATTCATCATACCAACCTTCTTTACCGCTGCCATTGCCTTCTTCTTAAATTTGACAGGCTCTTGACCATGCATAATAAAGAGACCGGACATAATCTCGTCTATCATACCCGGATACTGCTCGAAGATACGATGATTCTCGATAAACTTCGGCATCTTGCGGAAATGCTGCATATCCTTCATGACAAAGCTGTTATCCAATGCAGTCTTATACTTAGAAAGTGTTGCTGCACTGTAATCACCGGCTTCTTTTGCCGCAATAATTGTCTCCGCCGCAAGACGTCCGGATTCAATCACCAAATCCATTCCTCGAATGGTAAAGCCAAGATTCATGACCAGAGCTGCCGCATCTCCTGCAACAAGAACATTATCTCTGTAAAGCGTAGGAATCATATCATAGCCGCCTTCTGTAACCAGATGGGCTGCATACTCAACGGTCTTGCCACCTGCAAGATAAGGACTTACAGTCGGATGATTCTTTAATCTTTCCAGCATATCGCGGGGCGCCAAATCAACACGTCCGATATCTGCGATGGTCGTTACGATACCGACAGAAACAGAGTCCTTATTGGTATACAGAAAACCTCCGCCGATGTTCCCTCCCGAAACATCGCCCGCAAACAGCCATGCTGTACCTTCTTCGCTCGAAGCTGCACCAAAGCGGTCGTTGATTTTTTCTTCTCCAAGCTCAATAATTTACTTCACGCCAACAGCTACCAGCGAAGGATCAAGCTCCTTTTTCATGCCCAACTGCTGAGCCAGAAGAGAGTTTACACCATCCGCAAGAAGCACCACATCTGCCTCCATCTCTTCTCCTCCGGCAATGACACCGCAAACCTTGCCGTCTCTTAACAGCACCTCATCCACGCGGATACCGGTCACATACATTGCTCCGGCCTCCTCTGCCTTTCCTGCCAACCATGGATCAAAATGTGCACGACAAATCGAATATGTAGCCTTTCCCTGCTCTCCCAGCTTATCTGCCGCATATTCAACCGTGGTTGCACTGTCTCCTGTCATGAAGGAAATTTTCTCTCTTGTAATCTTTCGTTCTACAGGAGCTTCCTTTGCAAAATCCGGGAAAATCTTCTCCAGACTGTGGCTGTACATTCTACCGCCGGTAACATTTTTTCCACCAATTGTCTCGCCGCGCTCAATCACAAGCACCTCAAGACCAGCCTTTGCCATAAGATAGGCTGCGGTATTTCCGGCAAGACCGGCTCCTACGACGATGACGTCAAACTTTTCTTCACTACTCATCGACCTTAATCCTCCTTATCTCTCTTTCATACAATCTATTTTATTCTTTTTTTTGATTTTGTCCACCAAAAATATTATACCCCATAGCTGTGTAAGCCACCCATAAAGTAGGATACGCCAAGGAGCGTAAACAGCACACAGGCAAAACCGATCACGGACAGATAACAGCCCTTGCGACCTCTCCACTCCTTTTTGGGATGCAAATGGAGATACACTGCATAAATAATCCACGTAATCAATGCCCACGTTTCTTTTGGATCCCAGCTCCACCATGCGCCCCATGCGTCCTCTGCCCAAATAGAGCCTGTGACAATTAGCAGCGTAAGGAAAATAAATCCAAAAACAACCGAGTTGTACATCAGCTTTTCTAAAAACGCTCCTCTTTCTACCTTCTCCTGCGGCAGTCCTCCTTCCGGTGTCTTGGCAGGAATCGTAATCAAATAGCTGATTCCCAAGCCGAAGGCTACTGCAAAAGAGCTATAGGAAATAATTGCCGTAAAAACATGCGCCACTCTCCAGTTGCTCTGCAAAGCAGGCATCAACGGGACAGCACTGTCAGACAGGTTAAAGCTAACCCCTAATAAAATAATTGTGGCAATCAAGGTAAATAACGCGACCCCGTGTATTTTTACTTTGATTAACCAAAAAGCCGTAAACGCCAGCATCACAAAGCAAAAAAGCAGAATAAACTCATAGACACTGTTGACCGGTAATGCGCCTACCTCCTTTGTACGCAAAATAATTGCAATCAGCATCACTACCGATGCAGCCAAGGTCAAGGCAAATCCCGCTTTTGACAGCCAGTTTAATTTCAACCAGATTCGTAAGCCCACACAGGCAGCCGCCATAATCGTAAGCAGAAATACGAGATAATCAAGGTTCTCCGTTAATGTTAACATGTATGCACTCTCCTTCTACGCTGCTTTTTTTACAAAAATGTATCTCATCATCAGACCGATACAGACTAGAAAGAATCCCCCGAAAATAACCGGAATACCGGGATCGTACTTAACCTGCAGACCTGTATAATAATCATATCCGTCAAATGTCATTCTAAGAGATTCCAGAATGGTCGCAGATTCCCCTAAAGCCAATACATTTGAAGCGATTGGCGTCTCTCCCTTTGCCACCACCCAGAGAATATATGGATTCTTGTCCTGATTGCTTAAAAGCTTCGGCTTCCCATCGACCTTGGCATAATCCGGATAAAAAGCAACTCCAAGAGAGATTGCATCTTCTCCTTCTCCGGACAAGGTAACCCATTCATTATCTTTTATCTCCACCTGCCTGCTGGCCTTATCGGTGCTTAAAGTGACGGTCGTCTGCCAACCATAGGCCTGTTGAATCATCGTTACGCCATCATACTTTGCCGGAGCATTTACTTCGATTTCCAATGGCGTGGCCGCTTTTTTTCCACTCTTTTCCGCAATTACCGTAACCTTGCTCCTATACTGCCTTGGCGAGATTCCATCCTCATAATAATCTACGGCAAAGTCATCTACCTGCAGCTCAAAAACCCCTGATCTGCCGGCAACATTTGCCGTTTTTCCTACGGGAATTTCATAATAAAGCTGGCGTCCAAACCCTATACTGAGCACTGAGCCTACAAGAATTAGGCACAATCCCACATGAAGCAGAGGAGAACCCCAGGCATCGATTCGAATCTTGTTTTTTGAGCAGGCAATTGCCCAACGGAATCGCTTCCATGTGCACGCCGCAAGATTAATGGCAAAAAGCATACCAAAAACATACATCAAAAACGAGCTTAACACATGATGAAAACCGAAGAACTGTATCACGGATGCCCCGAAATCTCCGTACTTCTCCACATAAACAGACGCAGACTGATTTTGAGGAATCAGTGTGCAGAGGATACATAGCACTGCAATGGCAACAAGCAAAATAATCGCTAATCGAATAGAGGTCAGGAATCGATATATCTTATTATTTTTCATTTTTGTTTGCTCCAATTTCCCGCCGGGCGATACCACCCGGCGGGATTTCAGCTTATCCTTAATTCAATTTACCTATGTCTTAGTTGCCCAGCTTATTGCTCGGAACATTGACATAATCCATGTACTCGTTCTCACCTGTTAAGGTCTTCATGAATGCAACAATCTTATTGACTGTATCATCACTCGGTGTTGGATTTGCAGTATTGAAACGGAACATGGTCCGCACTGCAGCTTCCATTGTCATATGTGTTCCATCATGCATATATGGAGCGGTAAGCTCTATGTTACGCAGATTTGGCACCTTAAACTTATACATATCGGCTTCGTTACCGGTAAAGCCGTACAGACCCTGGTCATCTCCACTGATTTCCGTACCGCGCTCTGCATAATAAACAGAAGCGTCTACAACAGTGCCCAGTTTCTCAAAGCTCTGTCCACCCATGCTCACACCAACGTGACAGGTTGCACAGTAATTCTTCTTAAACAGCTCATAGCCTTCAATTTCTTCCGAGGTCAATGCAGTCTCATCTCCTGCAAGATACTGATCGAAGCGGCTGTTTGGCGTTACCAATAAGCGCTCAAACTCTTGAATTGCATCGGTAATGGTTTCCTGGCTGATGCCTTTGCTTCCATATGCCTTCTCAAATGCAGCCACCATGTCTTCATCTGCTTCCAAGAGAGCAACGATATCATCAAAGCTCTCATGACCCATCTCTACAGGATTCAATGGCGGTCCTGCTGCCTGGTCTGCCAACGTCTCGGCGCGTCCATTCCAGAACTGCTGGATGTTGTAAGCTGCGTTATAAACAGTCGGTGCATTGATTCCACCCACCTGACTGCTGATACCCTTTGCAAACTGGGAGCCATCCTGGCCTGCGTTGTTCAAGGGGTGACAGGTCGCACAGGAAACGGTTAAGTCTGCAGATAATCTGGTGTCATGGAACAATGCCAGACCCAGCTCTGCCTTTACCATATCCACATCGTATGCCGACGGATCCGGAATAATCTGAATCGGTTCGCTGATTGCTGCTGCAAGCGTCGCCTCATCCAGCTCGTAGCCAATTTCTTCTGCCAGTCCCTGTACATACTCACTTCTCTGAGCAGATACCCAATCCAGAACAATCTGCTGCTCTTTTGCATTCAGATTCGAGCCCCAATGAACTGCGGAATACTGGATTACAGGCATGTCGTTATTCAACGTTGTCTGCTCTAGCTTCGCAACATCTGCAATGCTAATCTCTCCACCGTTCTGAATCTGATTCACGATACTTTCCAAATCCACAGAGCGGAAACCATTTGTCATATCCTTCTCAAACAGTCCGGATACAATTGGCATCTTCTGATACCAGAAGGGCTCGGGATCTGCGGCATGACACTGAAGACATCCATTGTTCTGCACAACCTGTACAAACTGATCGTTAAGGTTATCCGCAGTAATGGCACGTCCACTCAGCATGATACCTGCATACGCGATGATTGCTACTACCAGCACCACCGGTATGGCAACAAGTACTTTTTTCTTGTTCATACTTTACCTCCAAAATTTTTTTCTTTTATCCTAAATATAATCCTTCTCCTTTTTCACTACTCCTCCTTTCCCGTTTTCTTCTCTATTCTGGCACTGAGATGAAGTGCTGCAGAACCTTACTTCAAGGACCGACAATAAATATGGAAATTAAAATGGAAATCGTTACTATTATCACTTTATCCTATATACTATACCAGATTCTTACACAAATTGTCAATTTTTTTTATTATACCATAAATTATATTATAAGTCTCATTTTTTAACTTTATATTAACTTTTTTGCTCCTATGCTTACTCTTTTTTATGCTTCTTTTTCTCGTTGCCCTTCTCTTCCTTTTTCTTGCAAAAATGCTTTTTTTCTCTTCCATTCTATTGTAGAATATAGCAGACGCGAAATCATTTTCATCCAAAACACCTATAGGAAATTTTTATGAAAGGACTTTCGAATCAATGAGACTTAGAAATATACCA
>JAQXLR010000080.1 GCA_029012225.1 Clostridiales bacterium | reverse complement strand
TTCTCACTAATCTGTGCCATCTCCGTGTAATCATTGATTTCTAAGGTATCCCCTCCATAGCCGGATCGAATCTCCTCAATCGACCTCGACATTTTATAAAAGGGCTTTACGGTCTGCATGGCGGCAAGCATACCAAGCAGTACAATTACAACAATCACAATCAGCTCCATGACCTGCGTATTTCTTGATAAGTAATCAAAATTCAAGTTGATGCTGTCCGTCGACACACTAATCATCACAACACCGATAATATTTTTTGTCTCCTCACTCGGTCTTTCATAAATAAGCGGAATCGTCATTTCGATGTAATGATTCTCCGAGTCGTATTTTGAAATTTCTTCTCCATGGTAGCTTTTGATTACCTCCTCTGAGATAATCGTTTTGCCCTCATCGATTCCATAGGTATCTCGGATAATACGGAAGGTTCCATCGATAATCATGACACGACCGTCATAGATTGTTGAGAGCTGATTCAGCTGCACGTCGATCATTGTCGTATCTTTGCTGTTAAAATAATCATTGGAAACAATTTGATTGCCCAAAATTTTGGCCTGACTTAAGATCTCGCCGCTTTGAATGAAAACTGCGCGATTAACATAGGATTGCAGCATTCCCTGTCGAAGCAGGGAACACGGCACAATACCAAAAAGAAAAAACAGAAGAATAAGCCTAAAACGCAGGCTTTTTATAAAGTCGGTAATTTTTTTTAGCTTTAACATTTCCTACTCCTGCTAATTTTGAGAATAGTAATAGCCTACCCCCCACTTCGTATGAACATACTTTGGCTCACTTGGATTGGCTTCAATCTTCTCGCGCAAACGACGCACATGGACATCTACCGTCCTCACATCTCCCGGATACTCATATCCCCATACGAGATTTAAAAGATCCTCACGCCCATAAACCTTATTCGGATGGTTGACAAGCAGCTCTAAAAGGTCGAATTCTTTTGCTGTCAGATTTACCTCTTTTCCTAAAATGAAAAGTCTCCTGCTCTCACAGTCCAGCTTCAAATCTCCTACCTCAAGCAGCTTGCGATCCTCTTTCTTGGGCTGTCCTGCTGCAGTTCTTCGCATAATCGCCTTGATTCTGGCTTTTACCTCCAAAATATTAAAAGGCTTTGTAATATAATCGTCTGCTCCATACTCCAGCCCTAAAATCTTATCCATATCATCGCCCTTTGCCGTCAGCATCACAATCGGCATACTGGAAAATTCACGAATCTGCTGGCACACTTCAAAGCCGTCCATCTTTGGCAGCATAATATCGAGAAGAATCATGTCATACACATTTTCCGTAGCCAGCTTCAATGCCTCTTCTCCGTCATATGCACAATCTACTTCCATTCCGTCCTGCTCTAAGCTAAAACGAATTCCCTTTACGATTAACTTTTCATCATCTACAACAAGAACCTTTTTCGACATCTTCACTTCACCTTTATATTATCTTTTACCCGATTATACAATCCTTCTTTGATTCCTTCCACATTCATAATCTCCTCCGGAGAAGAAAAATCTCCATGCTCCGTGCGATAGGAGACGATTCCCTTCGCTTTGGTCTCTCCGATGCCGGGCAACGTCATCAGTTCTTCCACGGAAGCCGTATTTAAGTTGACTTTTCCGTCTGAAGCTTCCCCTGTAATCCCGTAAGGCACCCTCTCCATCCTTTCAGGCTCCGCACGCTCGCCCTCTCGCGGAATATAGAGCATCTGTCCGTCCGAGATATACGCTGCCTGATTGATGTAATCTGCCAGCGCATCCTCTGCAAAGCCTCCTGCTAACGCAATCGCCTCATACACCCTGGCTCCCTCTGTAAGCATATAAACTCCGGGAATCTTTACAGCGCCGCAAACATGAACATAATATACTTGCTCGGCGGCTTGCGCCGTCTGCGTTGCAATCTGCACCTCCTTAGAAGGCGCTCCGCTTCTCTCTGTCGCTTCTGTCGCAGCCTCCAGATAAACAACATCCTTCGATTTGCCGCATCCTGTTTGCAAGCACATCAAAACGATTAGTGTAAGAAATTTTAATCTTTTTAATTTCATCTGCACACTCCTTCTCTCTGCATGAAAACGAAGGAGCCCTCAATGCCCATGTTTTTATTTTAACGAAATTCTTCAAATATGACAAGCGTATTTCAAAAATATTTCAAAATAGTTTCTTCTAAGCTTACCCAGAAGTCTTTTGCATTCTTGGCGCTTGGCACCGGTACGGCAGTCTCATAGACTTGATTTGCCACTTGCTCGACAAAATCGGGCTGTGCCGATGGAATGACGGAGTAATAGCCTGTTACATCGTAAAGTATTTCGGCCATGTCAGTTGTTACAAATTCAGCAAAAGCCGCCGCAGCCTTCGCATTCTCTGAAAAGCCGTTGACAAGGAGCATATCTGTGGTAGCGCAGCTTGTCGCACGAAGCTCCTCGTTTAGATTTGGAATCTGCATGATGCCGTAGTCATAACCAGTCAGCTTATGCAAGGAATTTGTGTCAAGGATTGCACAAAGCGTACGACCTGCCAGAAAATCTTCCACAATAATGCTCTCAGATACTCTGGACGCATCCAGAGAGAAAATGGAAAGACTCTTCTCAAAAAATTCTAAATCCCTTTGATAAAGTGCCTCATCGTAAATTACCTGCATATCTCCCGGTGTTGACACGTCAAAGGTAACGCTGTTGGAAATCAGAGGGAAATCATAGAAAGCCTCGGAGACATCCCACTCCAACAAATATTCCACATTCTCTCCCGGATCCGTCTCATCTGC
>JAQXLR010000079.1 GCA_029012225.1 Clostridiales bacterium | reverse complement strand
AGCCCTATTTCCAGGATGGTATTCAGATCATCAGATGTCATTTCCAACAGACGTTCATCTTCAAAATTCACATAAACAATCTGTGATAAAGGAATTTTCTTTTCAAGAAGTGTCTGTATCTGCTGATACATCATATAGGATTTGCCACATCTTCTGATGCCGACAAAGCAATAGTTTATATTTTCTTCCAAAGGATAATGCCTGGCAATTAATGGATTGTTCAAGTAAATATCCTTCTGATCAACCATAATCTGTTTCATGGTATCTCTATTCATAAGCAAACCTCCAATCTGTAAAACAATTATATATCAATATTGTTCTGCAAACAAGACAAAAACGAAAATAATTTGTTTTGTGAAGTGATATACAGATAGTATATGTAGAATAGCTTCACATATTAGTATATGTAAAGTTTCCTCACAGGCAACTTTTGTTGCCGGATGGGGCGCTGTTTCTTCCGGTTATTCCCGATAGAATAATACTTGTCAAGGACAACAAGACAAGCAATAACCGGTTAAAGCTTGGTCGAACATCAAAGCAAAGGAGTAAGAGATGAGCGGCGGAGCAAATATTGTAGAGCAGTATGCCGGAGCTGATGTTCCGGCAAGGATAGAGCTTCTTATTAAATACTATCCAAATTTCATTTGCCTGGTGGAAGGCTATGAGCAGAGCTTAAGCTTCATTATCAAAGAAGAAAAAGCTTACGCAAGAAAAAGTGCCATGGGAGATATTGGTGTGAGAGTACAGACCTCCGGAACCGGTGACCCAACAGCCAAGGCAGCTATTGAAAATGTTATGATCATGGAAGCAATTCAAAAGGGGAATCTGGAAAGTGTCACTTCGGAGCTTGATGAGCAGGTGGTAATGAAATACCAGAGAGAAGTGGTAACCATTCAGAACATGAGAGAAGATTACCAGATCCTGAGAAATCAGTTCTTCTACCTGGAACCTGCAGATGTGGATTCGTTTGAAAAGTATCTGCAGTGTGGAAGACATACTGAGAAGCTGGCCTACGAGTTGGACATCAAGCCGGAGGCGCTGAAGATGCAGATGTGCAGAATCAAGAAAGTCATATTTGAACAGACAAGCAGCATATTGATAAGGAAGTATCAGCATTTATAAGGGAGGAAACAGCGATGTCATATAGAAGAGTTAGAGAAGAAAATATTAAACCGGAGTATCTGAGATTAAAGCAGGCAATGATTGTATTCAACATGGGCCCGGACAAGATTGAGGAGTTAGCGCGTGAGTGTGGGGCGTATTACAAGGTTGATAGGGTGGTTTTGATTAATTATGGGGCTCTACGAGAGTTCTTGGAGACATTTAAGGAAAATTAACGGACAGCATTAATATGGCAAACGCCTATAATTACAACATTTTTGGGAATATGACAAATTTTACTTGATTTTTTACTGTCAAAAGTGCGATAATATATATGACAGAAAAACATTGTTCTCCGCCGGAGAAAAGTCATGTTCCTCTTTTTTATGGAAAGGAGATAATACATGGCGAAATCTAGAAAGGACCCGAGAGGCAGAATGCTTCGTAAGGGTGAAAGCTGGAGAGAACAAGATCAGAGATATACATATACTTACACGGATCCGCTTGGAAGAAGAAAGTGGGTGTATGCATCCGATCTGGTGGTACTTCGTGAGAAGGAAAAGAAACTTATGAAGGATCAGCTGGATGGTCTTGATCTTTATGCGGCAGGAAAGGCAACTGTCAACAATACCTTTGACCGGTATATAGCACATAAATATGATTTGCGCGACTCAACAAGAAGTAACTATCTTTATACCTACAATAAGTTCGTAAGAGATACCTTCGGAAAGAAGAAGCTTGTTGATGTGAAGTTCTCAGATGTTCTCCAGTTCTATCTGCATCTTGTGAATGTGGAAGGACTGGCCCTTGGAACACTGGACAACGTACACTGTGTTTTGCATCCGACCTTCGAGCTGGCAGTAAGAGACGATATTATAAGAAAGAATCCAACGGATGGAGTCAAGAAAGAAATATCGAAGAAGTCCGGTAAGAACAGAGGAATCCGTAAGGCACTTACGATGGAACAGCAGAGAATCTTCATGGAGTACATTGCGGGACATCCGATTTATTATCACTGGTGGCCACTGTTTACAGTATTACTTGGAACCGGTTGCAGAATCGGAGAAGCAATTGCTTTGAGATGGGATGATCTTGATTTTGAGAATCGTGTGATCAGTGTCAATCATGCTCTTGTGTATTACAGAAGCAGTGACAGAAAACAGCAGCTGATGAGAGTATCGCTTCCCAAGACGGAAGCCGGTATCAGAACAGTTCCGATGCTTGATGTAGTGAAGACTGCATTTGAGATGGAAAGAGAACAGCAGCTGGATATGCTTGGTGGTCTGAACGAACAGATTATTGATGGAATGACAGGCTTTGTTTTTCAGAACAGAGAGGGAAGAGTCCCTAACCCTCAGACCGTGAATCAGGGAATCAGAAGAATCACGGAGAATTACAATTCGGACGAGATGCTCAGAGCAAAGAAGGAAAAGAGAGAGCCGGTGTTGTTACCGCACTTCTCATTTCATTATTTAAGGCATACCTTCGCGACGAGACTGTGTGAGTCCGAGAGTAACCTTAAGGTTATTCAGTCAGTAATGGGACACAGAAATATCGAGACAACGATGGACATTTATGCAGAGGCTACAGAAGAGAGAAAGCAGGAGAGTTTTGAGGGCTTAGCACTTAAACTTGATAACTTGTTTTAGGAAGTGGAACAGCAGCTGCATTTGACCACAAAAAATTGAAAAGACTATAAACTGACTACGAAATGGTCGGTTTTAACCGGAAAAAAGCGGTAGCGGAACAGCATGAAAAATATGCTAAATGGGACATAATCGGGAATAACCGTAAGCATGTCTCTAAACGTCCCGACGATGAAGTCATTAGATAATAAATCCAGTATTTATGCGGGTTTGAAAGGTATGAGATGGTCATTTGACCATTATTTTGACCATAAAAAGCAATAGTCATAATAAAGAGTTTACAAGGATTTACAATCTTATTGAAAAGCAAAATTAAAAGATAAGCACTACTTAGAGGATATTTTCTAAAGAAATTTAGAAAGTATCCTCTTTTTGCGTTATGGAGAAAAATATTGAAAGGAGACATTCAGAATTGTAGAAGATGATTTTTATAAGTAGGTGAATATATGGCAGTTATATTATCGCCTCGTGGAAATGAGGCATCCAATATGATGAAACGATTTGTAAGATATGAAGAGGCAGCACAGTCTTTTGGATTAGATGAAACGCTTATTATTGCATACGCAAAGGCAGCCGGTGCAGTGTACCAATTATCTAAAATACGATTCATTAAGATTGAACCTTTGGAGGATTATATGAAGCATTTAACGAAAGTAGGAAGATCATCAAAGCTAATTCAACGGGGTAGGTAAAGGAACACTTATATATAATATTGGACGTAATCGATTTATTGAGATGGCAAGAGCAGCGGGAGCAGTATATAAGGTGGGTGATAGTAAGGGAAGTAAAGTACTTATAAGAATTATGCGAGATTGCAATGATGAGATACTGGAGAAAGCGGATAAGGCAGATTGTACGCTTCTTCCTAAATTCAGCTGTCACACGCTTAGACACACATTTGCCACACGCTTATGTGGGTCAGGTGTCAATATGAAGGTTATTCAGGATGTACTGGGACATGCTGACATTGGTACGACAATGAACATCTATACAGATGCCACAAATGAATTGAAGCAGAAGGAGATTACGGCATTCAGCGAATATCTGAATAAACTTGAAGAGGATAACAACACACCACAAAAGGAGAGCATGGTTGTTGATAGAATTGTGTGTAAGACCTAAGTAAACTGGTGAAAGTGGTTGGCGGCTTGTAAAGAAACAAAAAATGGCATATAATAATTATAACAATCGAACATATTTTAGGCATGGCACAATATAGGGAGAGTAATGATATGAGTACCAAGAGTGTAGACGTAGCAATATCAGAGGAGTTAGTACCATACTTAAATATGATAAAAGATGGGAAAGATATTGAAGATAAGCTTACTCTTGTCGCAGTGTTTGGCTTGTTTGTAGCGAAGCTGATAACGTTGGAAAAGGCAGCAGAGTTGACAGGAAAAAGTGTGTGCGACTTTATTGACATATTGAAAGCATATCAAATACCATGGTGTGATTGCGCAGGAGAGCAAAGAAAAGTAGGTGGAAATATAGTGTGAAAAGCAAAAAGGAGGCTAGAATATGGAAGTTGTACGTAAATATGTAGATGCAAGTAGTTTGATGACTATTATGACATTGCCGGAAACTTTTAGAAATCGTAGATTAGAAGTAATTGTGCTTCCTACAGAGGAGCAAACAGAAACGTCAAAAAATGCGTTTGATATCGAAAGTGCGATCCAGTCTTTGGTTGGCTCAGTTCCGTATACAGATATGTCTTTATCAGAAATACGAGAAGAAAGGCTGCAAAAGTATGAGAATATTGATTGATACGAATGTTATACTGGATGTTCTTCTGAAGCGGGAGCCGTTTTGTAAGGCAGCAATAGAAGTGTTGGGATTGACTAAATTGAATAATGTGCAAGAATATGTATCAGCCTCTGCGATAACGGATATTTATTATCTTGCATGTCGACAGCTAAAGAATAAAGAGTTGGCTAGAGGCTTGTTAAAAAAATTGCTTACCCTAGTGTCAGTTGCAGGAGTATCAGAGCAGGAAATAAACGAGGCTTTGGAACTAGAGTGGAACGATTTTGAAGATTCGGTACAATATTCTGTTGCATTTTTGTAAGGGATGGATGCTATTATTACGAGAAACTTGAATGATTATAAGCAGTCTGAAATTCCAGTATGGCAGCCGGAGCAGGCGCTGAAAGAAATTCAATCGAATTGAGAACAGCTTATGCCCACCACACGCCCGTCTTACGCCCAAAGGCCGGCATATAGCAAAAAATTGTGACATGAGATAAAAAACAAGATGTTGAATGATAAGGTATGAAAACGTGTAAAAAGCAGTAAAATCCAAGGTATTAGGCTCCCCAAATGAAGAACTTGGATAAATAAAGCCATTATTTATAAGGGTTTAAGAGATTAGAGGTTGGAAATTGCGACCGATTTGCGACCATATAATTGCATAAGAGAACACGCTGAAAGGAATCTTTGAAATAGCAAAGATTCCTTTTTGTTGAGAAAAACTGGTAGTTTTGCTATTATAAACAGGGTATAATATACTCACATATATAGTGTTAGGTTTATCTAAGAGTACGTTTAGGAGTATTTTTATTATGGAAAAGCAGGTTAAGAAAGGGCACCCGGCAAGAAGCGGGAAGAGGTGGCTTGCACTTCTTATGAGTCTGTGTCTGATCGGAACGATGATTCCGGTCACAGCAAGGGCAGAGAATAGCAGCCCGGATACCAGGCTCTGTGAACATCACACAGAGCATACGGAGGACTGTGGTTATGAGGCACCTGCCAGTGGGCATGAGTGCGAGCATGAGCATGATGACGAGTGCGGTTATGCCGCAGGTCATACGTGTGAGCATGTGCATACGTCAGAGTGCGGCTATGTGGAAAGCTCCGAGGGAAGTCCATGCACATTCGTCTGTGACATCTGCGGAAATGAAGCGGGGACGGAGGGAACCAATTTATCAGCGGCAGTGATGTCTATTTCCGGTTTTGATTTTAGTTCGACGGGAAATAATGGTGCCACAGTAAAGACCATCAATCTGGATGCCGCTGCGTTAAGACCGGAAAGCACATGGAGTACCGGCGGCAATCTGGTATACTTTGGAACCTATAACAGCCATCCTGTAGCGTATCGTGTACTGTCCGCACCGAGTACGCAGGAAAACTCAGCAAATTATCTTCTGTTAGACTGCGATACCATACTGCTGAAAAAGGCATTTGATACGGATGGTGTTACAAATAGCGAACAGACGAATCCAAACGAATGGACAAACAGTGATCTGCAAAGCTGGCTGAACAAAGAAGTCAATAGTACTTACAATTTTTATGGAAACACTTCTGTATTTTCAACACCTGAGAAAACTGCCATAGCAAATACCACATTATTAAAGCAATTCACTTATGCTGCCGGAAATTATAATATTGTAAGATATGAAGATGTTTCATCGGCTAATCATGTGTTTTGCTTAAGTGCGGCAGAGGCTGACGGGTTATATGCAGATAATAACACAAGAATTAAGTCATTCTGTTGGTGGCTGCGGTCGGCTGATTTTCGCCATGGTAACAGGGTCGGCATCGTGGACTCCAGCGGTGGTATTGACGACGATGACGTGGATAATGACAACGTTGGAGTGAGTCCCGCTTTCAATGTGAATCTGTCATCTGTCCTCTTCGCATCTGAGAGCGGAGCTGACAAATCATCTGCTCTTGCACCGGTTTCTGACAGCACTGCTACGGAGTGGAAGCTGACACTGCTTGACAGTGGCAAGGCAGTTAATGTCACAAGTGGACAGAGCGTGACAAGACAGGACACAACGATTACCGTACCGTATACCTATACGGACAGCAATATAACAAATCCGGTCAGCCAGATTTCCGTTATGATTACGGATAAGGCATACACCGAAAGCAACGCACAGGTACTTTACTATGGGGCATTGCAGAACGTAACCATAAGCAATACAACCGATACAGGAACCTTTACCCTGCCGGCGGACTTGGCAGATCAGATCTGCGGAACAGATTATTATGCTTATATCATCGCAGAGGATGTAAATGGAGAGAAAGAAACCGATTATGCAAGTGCGCCGGTGCAGATTACCCTACCTGCCGCATCCGACTCTGCCTCGGTAAAGGGAAAAGGACTTGGCGTTTCCATCATAGCCGATCCCACAGCACCGGCAACTGAAACCGATGCATGGGCAGGCAGCTTTGTGTATTTTGGAACATATAACAATAATCCGGTGAAATACCGTGTCCTTGACCGGACTACAACAGACTTTGGTGGCACCACCATGCTCCTTGACTGTAACAGCATCTTGTGGGCAGGTATAAATAGCGATAATCAAAGAAGTAGGTTTGATGATGACTCTAATGTTTGGGCAAACAGTGAAATAAAGACTTATCTGAATGGAACCTTTTTGACAACAGGCTTTACACCTTTGGAGCAGACAGCCATTGCGACAAGCACGAAAGAAAGCGCAAGCAGGACGGACGGAAACGGAAAGCCAAACTTAAATTATGCTGCCTTAAGGGATGATAAAATCTTCCTGCTGGATGCCAAGGAAGCAACTAATACAAGTTATGGGTACAGTAACACATATTCAACAGCCGCAAACAGAAAAAAGCCAGGCGGTAAGGACTATTGGTGGCTGCGGTCGGCTGATTCTAGCGATGATCGCATTGCCGGCCTCGTGCCCCCCGGAGGTTACATCTACTTCACTCTCGTGGATTTCACCCTCGTTGGAGTGAGTCCCGCTTTGAATGTAAATCTGTCCTCTGTCATCTTCTCCTCTGTCCTCTCCGGTACGTCAGGGCAGCCTGGAGCAGAGTATAAGCTGACACTGCATGATGGAAACATGACCATCACTCCGGGAACCGTTACCAGAGATTCCGGTGACGAAGTAACTGTTCCGTATACCATTGGTGGAACGAATGCCGGTAATGCCACACGGGTGTCCCTTATGGTGCTGGATAAGGAATACACCGCAGGCAATACCAATGGAGCAAAGCTGGTGGCATATGAGAAGCTGGCAGATGCAGGCAGTACAACCGGAACATTCACTCTGACAGACGATATGAAGAATGGCAGTTACTATTACTATATCGTGGCTGAAGATGTAAATGGCGATAAGGCAACCGATTATGCAAGTGCGCCGGTGCAGATTACGATACCGGCAGTAGGAGGTTCCAATCCGGGAAGCGGCGGTGGCTCCGATAATCCGGGAAGCGGTGACTCCGACAATCCGGGAAGCGGCGGTGGCTCCGATAATCCGGGAAGCGGTGGTTCCGACAATCCGGGTAGTGGTGGTTCCGATCATCCAAACACACCAAGTAATCCGGGTGTCACTTATCAGATCATCAATGGTGCAGAGAGCAGTTGGACAGCAGGAAGCAGTGAAGGACTTACAATTCGGGGCAACGGAGATTTTGACAAGTTTACCGGGGTTAAGGTAGACGGAAGTCTGTTAGAACATAACAATTACACCGCAAAGGAAGGTTCTACCATTATCACGCTGAAGGCATCTTACCTGAATGCGCTTGCGGCAGGAAGCCACACGGTTGAAATCTTTTGGACGGATGGCTCTGCAAGCACTACATTTACGAAGAATGCAAATATTTCCGACAATGGCGGTAATAATGACAGTAGCAATAACAACAGCAATTCGGATAATAGTGCATCATCAAGTGACAAAGACAAGAAGGACGATGTACCTAAGACCGGAGACAGAACACCGATTGTATGGCTGTTTATTCTGGTGGTGCTCTCAGGAACAGGACTGATCCTTACCGGAAAGAAAGGCAAAAAGAACTTAGAAACATTGAAAAAATAGTTAAAAAATGAAACGAGAAAATAATCATAGAAAAGGCGGACACCTCCTGCTTTTTCTTCTGAGGGAACCCAAACGGAGTCCTATACTTCTCCGGCTTTTATGCTTTGTGGTATTTGCCCTTTCTGTGGCGGGGCTTCTTAGTTATGGCATTTACTGCCTGTGGCAGAATGCGAGTACCAGAAATACACAAAAAGAATTGCAGGACATACGGGAAGAAGCGGACACGTCCCCGCAGTATGAGATGCAGTTTGATGAAAACGGGCTTCCGGTAGCGGGGGTAGCTGCTGTTTTAGCGGACATATACAAGGATATAGAGGCAGGGGAAGAAAACAGCGAAGCACCGAAAATTTTACCTAAGTACAAGGAACTGTATGCGCTCAATCCCGATCTTATTGGCTGGCTTTCTATTGACGGTACGGTCATAGATTACCCGGTTATGCAGACGATGGAAGATGAATGCTATTATCTCCGGCTTGATTTTTACGGGAAGCCAAATCAGAATGGTTGTCTTATTCTGGATACGGACTCTTTGGCCGGAACAGGCACGAAAACCTGTGATTATGCGAATGGGACAGCACCCTCAACCAACCTGATCATACATGGGCATACCATGAAGTCCGGGGAAATGTTCGGGAATCTGAATCTCTATGCAGATGCAGAGTACGGAGCAGGGCATCACATCATCCGTTTTGACAGTCTGTATGAGGAGCGGGAGTATGAGCTGATTGCGGTATTCTATTCACAGGTCTATTATGAAAGGGACACCGTATTCAAGTATTACAAGTTTTTTCAGGCGGATACGCAGGAGGAATTTGATGACTGGTATGAGAATATCAAGGCAATGTCCTTGTATGACACAGGCGTAACGGCGCAGTTCGGGGACGAATTTCTTACCCTGTCCTGCTGCTCCTATCATGTAGAGGACGGACGGTTTGTGGTGGTTGGAAAGCGTGTGAATTAAAATAGCAAAATCTTTTCACATAAGAAGAGCGAGTATTCCATGCAGGAGTTTATGGATGGAATTGAGGATTATTTCTATACCAAAGATGGTAAGGAAATCAAAAGCTTGCAGTATAAGGTCAAGTTGGCCTCAATTGTAACAGTCATTCGTGTTATGTATGCGGGCAGGGATGTTGATAACCGGCTCAATCATTACACGGCGATGTAAAAACAGAATAATTTTAACAGCGTAAAGGCGTATGAGATGTAATCGTTTTATACGCTTTTTTGCGTTTTATAAAAAATGGAGGATACGAATATACAGCGGAACAGGTAGAGGCTATGTTTGGCGCTTTGGAAAATAGGGCAGCAGATGTATGAGAAGCGATATCTAAGATTAACAGTGAGTTAAAAAAGGATGTAGACCTGTTACATAGGAAAAATAATTGTGAAATGTAACTTGACAGATAGCCCTTATTCGTATAACATAAATACATACTGAATGAATGTTAGAATTGGAGGCTCGCCCATGGCTAGAAATAAATATCCGGAAGTGACTGTTGAAAAAATATTAGAAGTAGCGCAAAGGCTATTTTTGGAAAAGGGTTATGATGGCACTACCATTCAAGACATTGTTGATGGACTTGGTGGTTTAACGAAGGGTGCAATTTATCATCACTTTAAGTCAAAAGAAGAGATTATGGATGCCTTAGGTGATAAGATGTTTTTTGATAATAATCCTTTTGAAGAAGTGAGAGGGCGTAAAGACTTGAATGGACTGCAAAAAATGAAGATGGCGATTAAGTTAAATCAGTCTGACCAAGAAAGAGGGGAAATATCAAAACAGGCGATTCCTATTTTGAAAAATCCACGTATTTTGGCAGGGATGATGGAATCGAATCGTCGAGTTTTAAGTCCTTTTTGGTTGGAGCTTATTGAAGAAGGCAATAGAGATGGTTCAATCCATACTCAATATGCAAAAGAGTTAGCAGAATTAATTCCGTTGTTAGAAATATGGCTGATACCATCTATTTATCCTGCGAGTGGGGAGGAAACACAACATAAAATTCAGTTTATAAAAGAAATGCTCAATTCTATGGGATTGCCATTGTTTGATGATGAAATCATTGATAGGATGGAAAAGGGTTTTTCAGAAATGGAAGAAACAGAATGAGATTGCCTTGAAAGAGGCAATTTTATTTAAAAACATACATACCAACCAAATGTATTAAAGGAGGATGATAATGGAACGTTCTTTAGCAGTAACAACAAAACAATTAAAAAAGACATTTAATGGAAAAGAAATAATTCGTCAATGCAATATGTCCGTTGAACAAGGAACAATATATGGTTTTCTACATAAACCAGAATTGTTGATTTTAGATGAGCCGGTCGAGAGGAAGAAAATATTAGATGCAAAATTATTTATGGTTTTCTTATATACAGTTGGCTCTATGTTTATCAGTGGCAGCATAATATTAGTCGTTTTTTTTATAACAGAGAATGTGTTTCCATTATGTCCGGATATGTTAAATGTTAAGGTTATTTTGAATGGATTCTTTTCCTTATTATGCTACTCGTGTATAGCCGGTTTGTTGGGGATGATTTCTCTTTGGTTTGGGTTTAAGAAAAAGTCTATTGCTGCAACAATAATTGCTTCATGCATTATAGCATCTATAGTTAGCCAAATTTTGACAACGTTATTTATATTTGATTATGGTGTTATAGGTGTCCTTATTGTCATATTTGTTGTAGCGATATTTGTACTGGCAAATTTACATCATCAAGTTAGAAAGATGGAAGTGTAGAGTACAGAGTGTGTGGAATATAAAGCGAATCAATGTAGGGAGGGGAATAGTGCAGAGCCGAATCTGACATTCGGCTCGCGTTCCTTAGCGCAAACACTTCGGAATGGAGGTTATCATGAAGTATGTCTTTATACATGGATTGGGTCAAACTCCCGTAAGCTGGGAAAAAACGATTTTTTACCTTTCGGCAAGTAAGCAAGATATTATATGCATAGATTTAGTTGAGTTGTTAAAAGGTAAAATTCCTGTGTATGAGAATTTGTATAGAGCATGTTCTGAATATTTGTTGGGGATAGATGAGCAGATTCAATTATGCGGTTTGTCATTAGGTGGAATTATAGCATTGCAGTTTACTATTGAGTATCCTCTAAAAATAAAATCTTTGGTGTTAATTGGAACGCAGTTTGTTATGCCCAAAAGATGGATCAAATTTCAAAATATTTTATTTCAATTTATGCCGGAGAGAGCATTTTCAAACATGGGATTTAGTAAGAAAGATTTTATAGAATTATCAAAGTCAATTATGAAATTAAATTTTGAGCAGGATATTCATAGGCTGGAATGCAATACGCTGATTCTTTGTGGCAAAAAAGATATTGCAAATAGAGCAGCAGCTTTTCAGTTAAAAGAAAACATACCGAATGCAAAACTGCAGTTCGTGAAACATGCAGGACATGAAATAAATATGGATACTCCGGAGAAATTGGGAATAATACTAGATCGTTTTTATGAAGTTTCATTTAATGATTGAGACCGTTTCATGTTTTGCGTAAACTTTTCTTTTTTACGGAAAATAGGCATCTTTTTTATTTCTAAAAATTTTTGAAAAAGGGAAAATTTTGGGTGTGGATTTGCCGTCCGCAAGTTAAAAAAAGACGAATAAGCACCAAATAACATGCCTGCAACTTGAGGTTGACAAAATGTATTTCTCAAAAGATGGATAATGACACCTCACTTTGGTAGAATTATGCTATCAAACCAAAGGAGGTAACACCTATGAACTTAGGCGAAAAAATCTATAAACTTAGAAAAGAAAAGGGATTGTCTCAAGAAGCGCTTGCAGAGCTTGTAGGAACAACCCGACAAGCAATCAGCAAGTGGGAGAATAATCAAGGCTATCCGGAAACAGAAAAATTACTGTTGCTTTCCAATGTCTTTGAGGTGTCCATCGACTTCCTACTAAAAGATGAAAAAACAGAAAAAGATACAGACGAAAAAGGCTACTATGTAAGCCGTGAAATGGCAGTGGGCTACATTGCCAATGAGAAAAAGACCAGCCAATATTTTGGTGCCGGGTGCGCCTTGTTTGCTTTGGCAGGAGTGCCTTATATTGTATTTCAAGAAGCTGTGGCATGGAAAGTTTTGGGTATGGCTGTTTGCGTACTGGCCGGGATGATTGCTATTGTGGTTTCAATGTTCTGCTCAAAAGATGAATACAGCATCTTGAAAAAAGAGAGTTTGCTTTTTGACTATGATTTTTTGAAAGGGCTAACAGCCGAATACAATTCAACAAAGAGAAAGTATAGGCTCGTTGCCACAATCTGCACAGTCCTTTTCATTGCGGGACTTCTGGCTCTTGCCGTTACTGATCGAGGAATGATTCCATGGACAGAGTATCATTCCCTCGTTTTTCTCGGACTGTCAGTTGGTGTGTTTGGGGTTGTATATTGCGCAGGAGTAACAGAAGCATACGAAATTTTAGTTCATAACGAAAGCAATACGAATCGTCTATGGTTTCGAATCAAGCGAAAGGCAAAATCCAAAATCGACAAATGGTAATTGTCGTCAACTGAATGGATAAAAACGGATTGCAAATGAGGAATAGCCCGGATTATAATAGATAGGAATCGGCTGTTCCTTTTTGATTAAGGGGGAATTGCGATGGCGACAAAGGCTAGAAAAGAGAAAAGGGATATAGGAAGGCTGCAGTATCGGTATTATGAGAGGGAAGTATAATGCTGATGTGGAGTTCCGGCAGCTTGTACATATTCTTGAAAAATCGAAATTCTTCAAAGGCTATGTCGGCCAGAGAAAAAAGCGTAAATGAAAACTGCCGTTGTGGGAACGGGAGTTCTTACAACGGTAGTTTTGGATAGATATATATGATTTTTAAAGATGTCTGAATTATCGGCCTGTTTGAAAAAGCTCTACACTGTATTTGGCAGGATTATCTTTGTCGATATAAACATTTGCATATTGTGTTCTATCAATGTATGCCAGAGGGATGTATGGCTTATATACACCCTGTTCCTGCCTTTCTCCGGATTCGGACTTTTTGTACTCCATTATACCAGGCTTCTTGCTAACTCACAAATATTTGTTGACGGTATCGCCGGTTCCGTCTGGATTGTGCGTTTTCTTTTCTCTTTTGATTACCTCTAATTAGCCATGACCTGGCTTACTCCGGTTGATAAAGTTTTGCTATCTTCATGGCAAGAGCGGGAGGCCTATGCGGTTGCTTCCGGAGTGTCGGTCAACACATAGTATAAGAAAAACCTATTTGTATCATAAAACAAATGTATTTTACAGATAATATATCTCATAACATGTTGTCCTCTTGAATAAGCGAGCAAGGAATAGGGTCTGTAAGAGCAGGATGCGAGAAGGGATAGGTTTGGACGATGAAGAAGGATTATAGTAAGCTGGGGACGTTGTTTCGTTGTATGTTCATGCTAAGTGCATGTACCTTTGGCGGTGGATTTGTGATTGTGTCTCTGATGAAAAAGAAGTTCGTGGAAGAATTAAAATGGCTGGAAGAGGAGGAAATGTTGGATGTTACAGCAATCACACAGTCAGCGCCGGGACCCTTGCCGGTAAATGCGTCCGTGATTATCGGTTATCGTATGGCCGGTGTGGTAGGTTCCCTGACTGCCATTCTGGGGACAATTCTTCCGCCGATGATTATTATTTCGATTATATCAGTCTTTTATCAACAGTTTCGCACAAACCCTTATATTGCGGTGGCACTGCAGGTCATGAGAGCCGGAGTGGCAGCAGTTATTTTTGATGTAGTAATAAATCTGGCAAAAAATGTCCTAAATACCAAAAGAGTGTTGTACATTGCTATGATGCTGCTTGCATTTATTTCTACCTATCTGTTCGGGGTCAGTGCCATGATAATTATCTTTCTCTGCCTTGGCATCGGATTGGCAGATTTGGCAGTAGCGCTTTATAAGAAGAAAAAGGAGGGGGCATAAAATGCTGTTAATGAAATTATTCTTTGCCTTTATTCAGGTCGGTATGTTTAGTGTGGGAGGAGGCTATGCCGCCATTCCGTTGATTCAGGAGCAGATTGTAAACATTCATGGGTTAATGACGATGGAGGAGTTTTCTGATTTGATTACGGTGGCAGAGATGACACCCGGACCGGTTTCGATAAACTCGGCCACTTTTGTAGGTATGCGTCTGGCAGGAATTCCCGGTGTATTGCTCTGCTCGATCGGATGTATCATTCCTTCCTTTTGTATTTGTCTGACGCTGGCATATTTTTATTATAAATATCGCACTGTTGGTGGGGTGCAGACAGTTTTGGGTGCCTTGAGGCCTGCAGTTGTTGCATTGATTGGTTCTGCAGGTGCGAGCATTCTCATGCTTGGATTGTTTCAGACCGACATCCGCCATATAGCGCTTGGCGATATCAGGCTTGTGGAATTGAGCATTTTTGTAATCTCATTGTTCATATTGAGAAAGTTCAAGGTCAGTGCCGTTTCTATTATTTTGGGAAGCGGTGTGGCCGGAACATTGATTTATGCTCTGATGGGAGCGATTTCGTAAGGATAAGAAAAGGAGAGAAGACCGTTTTGTGACATTACGGGAGCTACTCTAAATGAAACAGCCGGAATGTGCACTCATAACGAAGAGGTTGCCGCTGGGATAAATTTACGCTTGCAATATACCATGTGTACTGCTATAATTAAGCCGCTTAGGTTAGTTTTGACTAACAAAAGGCATCAGGAAAAGGATAGAAATAACGATATATCAATGATGCTTGAAAAAATAATGCAAAAATAGTAAGGAGGAACTAATATGAGAAAGAAAAACTGGATGAAAAAAATTGCTTCTGCAGCAATCTGCGCAGGTATGTGTATGACGCTGTTGGCAGGATGCGGCAAGGCAGATGCGTTGGGGACAAGGACTGATATGTCTGTACAGGCGAGCGGCGATACAGAAGCTGCCACAGAGGTTACAGGGAATACAGTAACCGTCACGGATGTCAGAGGCGAAGTGAAAATTCCTGCAAATCCGCAACGTATTGTGGACTTAAGCGGAAACAGCGATATTCTTTCGATTCTGGGATATTCAGTAGTGGGAACGGCAAATAGTGATGCATACGATTACACGAAGTTTCCGGTATACTTAGAAGAGACCTTGGCAGGGGCAGAAATTTTGGGCTATAGCATGCAGGACACGATGGATATCGAGGCTGTCATGAATTTAAATCCTGACCTCATCATCATTTCTACGGTACAGGAGAAAATGTATGAACAGTTATCAGAGATTGCGCCGACTGTCATGATTCAGTTGGAGGCACTGAATTGGAAGGATGATATTCGTACATTGGGTGAGGTATTTGGAAAGCAGGATGCAGCTGAGGCTTGGATTGCGTCTTATGAGGAAAAAGCGTTGGAGGCAGGCCAGCAGATTAAGGCGACTTGCGGAGAGGACACCAGTTACATGTCGTTCCTTGCAAGCGGAGGACAATTCTTCGTGTTTACGGGTGCGGGATTTGGAAGTATCCTCTATGAGGATATGGGACTTGCAATTCCCAATGGTATGCCGGAGCAGAGCGACATCAGCCTTCCGGTCGTGACCTATGAAGGTTTAGCAGCAATTGATGCAGACTATATTTTTGTGATGGCAACCGAAGAGGACAAGGCGGAGTTGGAAAAAAACACAATCTGGAACAGTCTTTTGGCAGTGCAGCAGGGAAATGTGGTTGCGCTTACGGCATCTCCTTACTTCAATCAGGGATATAGTCCGATTGGACGCGAGCTGCTTTTAGGCGAGATTTTGGAGATGTTAGATGAGAGCAAAGCAGAATAAAAGGACTGCAATTCTTGTACTATTTGGTGTTTTGCTTTTATTCCCGGGACTGTTTCTGGCAATTAGCAGGGGCGCAATGGAAATCGGGATTTCCGAAATATGGAACGCAATTTTTCATTACAGTGAGAGTCTTACGGATATGATGATACGGGATGTCCGCCTTCCAAGGGTAATCTGTGCGCTGTTTACGGGCGGCATCCTTGGGCAGGCGGGTGCAATGATGCAGGGAATTACAAGAAATCCGATTGCAGAACCCTCCCTGTTGGGAATCAGCCAGAGTGCCACTCTGGCGATTGCCTGTTTTTATGGTGCGGGGATCGGAGTGACGACCGGAAATGTCATGGCAGCAGCACTTTTTGGTGCGGGGATCGGCGGTGGCCTAATTGCAGGAATTGCGATTCGACAGCCGGGAAATCGGAGTATTACAAAGCTGCTTTTAGCGGGAATGGAGATGAGTACATTTTTCTCTGCATTGACGACGGTAATAGGCTTGTTGACAAATCAAGCTCAGATGATTGCCTTTTGGGTATCGGGAGGTTTTCGAAGTGCGTCGTGGACAGAGGCGATTTTTATTATGGTGGTGGGGAGCCTTGGGATGATTCCCGCTGTTTTGCTGTCTGCCAAAATTAATGTCATCAGCCTTGGAGACGATACGGCAATCTCACTGGGAGAAAATCCAACGCGTGTGCGCCTGCTGACCTTGCTGTTGCTGCTGCCGTTATGCGCTGCGACAGTAGTGGTGGGAAAAACCATTGGCTTCGTAGGTCTGATTGTGCCGCAAATCGTGCGGCTTTTTGTTGGCGAGGATTACAGACGGATGATTCCGTGCAGTTTTCTGCTGGGGGCGGTGCTCCTGACTTATGCAGATATAGCAGCACGTCTTTTTTATGCGCCATACGAGATACCGGTCGGTATTTTTACGGCATTGCTTGGCGTTCCATTCTTCTTGTACATGGCGAGAAAGGAGCGTGGTTAGATATGTCAAAAAAAAGAATTTGTATCGTGTATATCATTACGGCACTTCTTGTGCTTGCCGCGGCGCTCCTTTCCATCTGTTGGGGGAGCTATGAGATGTCTGTCAGGGATGTGATAAAGGTATTGCTTGGAGGGGGAGAAAAGATGCAGCAGACAGCGGTGCTCGGAATCCGCTTGCCGCGGGTGCTCCTTGGAATGGCAGTGGCTGCAGCGCTCGCAGTGGCGGGAGGCATCCTGCAGACAATGACAAAAAATGATCTTGCAGATCCGGGGATTATCGGCGTCAATGCAGGTGGTGCGGTTGCGGCGGTTATTTTTATCCAGATGCAAACGACGGCTTATTACAGTGAGCTGGGCGCAGCATCAATTTTTGTCTTACCTTTTATGGCAATCTGCGGCGCATTTGCGGCAGCGTTGTTCATTTACCTGTTTTCCAGTCGCAAGTGCTTAAGACCACGGCGACTGATTCTGGTCGGAATTGGTGTAAATGCCGGTCTAAATGCATTTATTACAGTCTTTACCTTTCGCGGCGGGGTGGGGGACTACAACAAAATACTAGTCTGGATGACCGGCTCGCTCTGGGGAGCTGGTTGGGCATATGTAAGGGTGCTGTTACCTATCGTAAGCGTAATGCTCATCTATGTGTTTTATAAAGGAAGGACGATGGATGCAATGAATTTTTTGGATGCGACTGCCATCGGCTGGGGTGTGCCTGTGGAGCAGGAACGGAAGAAGCTGCTTTTTTCTGCAGTAGTGTTAGCAGGTGCTGCAACTGCGTTTGCGGGCAACATTGGATTCTTAGGGCTTCTTGCACCGCATATTGCAAGAAAGCTTGTGGGACCAAATCACAGACGATTTTTCATGGTATCGATCGGTATCGGTATGGCAATTTTGCTTTTTGCAGATGCCGTATCCAGAAACTTATTTTCGCCAATAGAAATACCGGCAGGAATCACGGTGTCCATCTTTGGAGTGCCGTATTTTATCTATTTGATGTTAAAAGAATGATGCGAAGGAGGTCTGCTATGGAGGCGGTTCGCGTGATAAATTTGAAGGTGTCCTATGCGGAAACCACAGTGATAGAGAGAATGAATCTTGTGGTGCCGGAAGGAAAAATCAGTATTATCATCGGTGCAAACGGGTGTGGAAAATCAACACTTTTAAAAACGATGGCAAGAATTTTAAAGCCTTCGGACGGAGAAATTTATATTGGTGGGGAAAATATCAAAAATCAAAAGTCAAGGGCGATTGCGAAGCGGATGGCATTTCTGCCGCAGACACCGAAATGTCCGGAGCAGATTACGGTACGTGAGCTTGTGGCATATGGACGTTTTCCGTACCAGAAGGCGATTGGCGGAATGGATAAGCATGATAAAGAGCAGGTAGAGTGGGCGATTGCAGAAACCGGTTTACAGGAATTGGCAGACCGTCTTGTGGAAAGCTTATCGGGCGGACAAAGACAGCGTGTCTGGATTGCGATGACGTTGGCGCAGGAGACACCCATTATTTTATTGGATGAGCCGACGACTTATCTGGATATGGCGCATCAGCTGGAGGTTTTGGAACTTTTGCAAAGGCTGAATCAGAAAAAACAATATACCATCGTTATGGTATTGCATGAGCTGAATCAGGCATGTCGATTTGCCGATCACATTATCGGCATGAAAGATGGTGCGGTTGTTTGTGAGGGAAACCCAAGGGATGTGATTACAAAAGAGACACTAAAGCAAATCTATGGAATTGATGCAATCCTGCAGGAAAGCACAGAAGGTTATCCGATATGTACTCAATTTGAACGAATAGGAAGCTAATCAGAAAGAATGATACTTCTGCGCAATCCTGCAATAAGGGTTTTTCTTGGGAAAGAAAAAGGGGTATGTCGGATTACTCCAACATACCCCCAAGTGTTTAATCATATGGACTGAATGCAAATTAACCGAAGTATCTCTTTAACAGACCCTCGAAAGCTTTGCCGTGTCTAGCCTCGTCACGAGCCATCTCATGTACTGTGTCATGGATTGCGTCTAAGTTTGCTGCCTTAGCACGCTTTGCAAGGTCAAATTTACCTGCAGTAGCGCCGTTCTCAGCATCAACTCTCATCTCAAGATTTTTCTTTGTGCTGTCCGTGATAACCTCACCAAGAAGCTCTGCAAACTTTGCAGCATGCTCTGCCTCTTCCAGTGCAGCCTTCTCCCAGTAGAGACCGATTTCCGGATAACCCTCTCTGTGAGCCACACGACCCATAGCCAGATACATACCAACCTCAGTACACTCTGCCTCAAAGTTCATTCTAAGGTCAGCCATGATATCCTCGCTTGCGCCCTGAGCTACACCAACTACGTGCTCTGCTGCCCAAGTTCTGTCACCGGACTGTACTTTAAACTTATCGGTAGATGCCTTACATACTGGACAGAACTCTGGTGCTGTCTCTCCCTCGTGAACGTAACCACATACTGTACATACATACTTTGCCATAATTTTGTTCTCCTTTTCTTATATGAGTTCTAAACAAATTAGTAACTATTACTGATTTTAAAGGATAAAATATTTTTTGTCAATGCTTTTTTTAAAAAAGTTTTTATCGTGCAATGCATTTTTTATCATGCATTGCAAAGGAGGCTTTCTGCCTGTGTAAGTTTTGCTTTTTTGCATGCAGGACATTTTCCATAAAAATAGGTTGTGTGTCCCTCGACATCGCCGCCAAAATCCTGACTGGCAAGAATATTAATGTGATCTAAGCCGTTTACCTTTAAATCCAGAACCGCACCACAATCATTGCAAATAAAGTGATAGTGGGGAGTAGTATCCCAATCAAAGCGATCCGGACCCATGCCGGTGGAAAGCTTACGAATCTTGCCGATTTCTGCCAAAAGAGACAGATTGCGGTAGACAGTGCCAAGGCTGATATTGGGAAAACTCTCTCGGATATTCAGATAAACAGTTTCCGCAGTGGGGTGATCGGTTCTTCCTATTAGGAAATTCTCGATGGATTCCCGCTGTTTGCTATATTTTCGCATAAAAGTATCCTTTCTCTAATAATAGTAATTGTTACTGAAACATCATATCGAAATCAGAGAAAAAAGTCAACCATTAATTTCCCGGAAATTTTGGGATACCATCAAAACCTACCTGCAAATCCTCGTCTGTCGGGATGTAGTCGCTCATCAGACCGTCATGGAATTTCTGATAGGCAACCATATCAAAATAACCGGTTCCCGTCAAACCGAAAAGAATTGTTTTTTCCTCTCCTGTCTCCTTACATTTAAGAGCCTCGTCAATCGCAACCTTGATTGCATGGCTGCTTTCCGGGGCAGGGAGGATGCCTTCTACTCTTGCAAATTGTTCGGCAGCCTTAAATACCTCTGTCTGTTCGATTGCTCTTGCCTCCATATAGCCGTCTGCATAGAGCTGAGACAGGGTGGAGCTCATGCCGTGATAGCGGAGGCCTCCGGCATGATTGGCGGCTGGAATAAAGCCGCTGCCAAGGGTGTACATTTTTGCCAGAGGACACACCATGCCGGTATCACAGAAATCATAAGCATAGACACCTCTTGTAAAGCTGGGACAGGATTTTGGCTCAACCGCAATAAAATGATAGTCCCTTTCGCCCCGGAGCTTCTCGCCCATAAAGGGGGAGATAAGACCGCCGAGATTAGAGCCGCCTCCGGCGCAGCCGATGATAATATCGGGTGCAATACCATATTTGTCAAAAGCTATTTTGGACTCCATTCCGATAATCGATTGATGGAGCAATACCTGATTGAGAACACTGCCAAGCACATAGCGGTATCCCTCGCTTTTTATAGCCGTTTCCACTGCCTCTGAAATGGCGCAGCCAAGGCTTCCGGTTGTTCCGGGATGCTCCTCTAAGAGCTTTCTGCCGATTTCCGTCTCCGTGGATGGGGAAGGAGTCACGCTTGCGCCATAGGTCCGCATGACCTCGCGGCGGAAGGGCTTTTGCTCATAAGAGCACTTTACCATAAATACCTTACAGTCCAGACCAAGATAGGCGCATGCCATGGAAAGTGCGGTTCCCCATTGCCCTGCTCCGGTTTCGGTCGTCACACCCTTTAGGCCTTGCTGCTTGGCGTAATATGCTTGCGCAATGGCAGAATTGAGCTTGTGACTTCCGCTTGTGTTATTGCCCTCAAATTTATAATAGATTTTTGCCGGCGTCTGAAGCTTTTCTTCCAAACAATAGGCTCTTACCAATGGTGCAGGACGATACATTTTATAAAAATCCTGTATTTCCTGCGGAATCGGAATTTCACGATGGTCGTTATCAAGCTCCTGCTTTACGAGCTCCTCACAAAATACGGCAGACAATTCTTCGGCAGTCATAGGCTGCAGGGTTGCCGGATTTAAAAGCGGTGCAGGCTTCGTTTTCATATCGGCTCGCATATTGTACCATGTTTTTGGCATCTCGCTTTCTTCTAAATAAATTTTGTAGGGAATGTTTTGATCTCTTTGATCTTTCATAAATGCTGTTCTCCTTTCAGCGTATTCTTTATGGGACAAAAAAACTCTCATCCCAAACAACAGTTGCTGCTGGGACAAGAGTGTAAAAATCATCTCCTGCGGTGCCACCCGGCTTGATATACCCGAAAGGGATATCCTCTCATGCGTACCATCATACGCGAACTTTGTTAACGAAGTACTCTCTCCGTCGCCCCTACTAAAAATATAAGTATTTTTCGGTTTGCCCTCGGAAGTCCATTCCTGATAGCTTTGACCTGCTGCAATCCCACCATCTGCAGCTCTCTGTGAAGCAAATATCTAACAGTACTTACTCTTCCTCATAGGTTTAAAAGCAATTTACCACTCCTGCCTAACGTTGTCAAGAAAAAATTTAAGAAAAGATTCATACAAAAAAGAAAAAGGAATATAGATAAAGGTAAGAAAGCTATCGTTTTGGAGTGCGGATGGCAGGGATGAAACGATTTGTTACATATATATATGTCTATGAGGACAAGAAAAAGGGAGCCAATATCGGGTATGCAAAAATAGAAATACGAGGAGAGGATTGTCGGATTGAAATTCATCTGCGGGGTGTTTTTGTGGGTCGTGGCACGTTTCAGGCATATCTTTTTTGGCAGGAGGGCAAAGAACTGGTTGGCATTGCCATTGGGGACATAAAAATTATAAGTGGCAGCGGAAAATTTGTCGGGGTATTTAAGGCGACAGAATTGGGCGGATCTGCTTATGGGATTTATGATATGGATGGGCTTTGTCTGGTTGGAGAGGACGGAAGAATGTTCGCAAGCCGCTGGAAGGAGGGGGCGACGGCAGACATTTCCTGCGAAAATTTTCGCACATGGCAGGCAGGCTCATCGGAGGAGCAGACGGAGGCACAGGAACTGCCGATACGAGAGGTGCAGTCGGAGCTGTCAGGGAAGGAGCTGAGGCCGCAAAAAGCACCGCAGGAACTGTCACTACAAGAGGTACAGTCGGAGCCGATCGAAAAAGAAATGCCAAAAGAGGAGGCTTGCTTAAAGCTGCCGGAACAAAAGACCATGCCGCAAGAGCTGCAGGAAGAAGATTTGTCCGCTACAGAGATTCCGGTAAGAAACGTGTTTCCCCGCTGTGATTGGATGATGGCATGGGAGCATTTTCAAAAAGAGTATGAAGTGCTTACCCCCTTTGAAAATACGGAAATCTATTGCATTCAAATTGAGCTAAAGGATTTGCGCAATCTACCAAAGAAATGCTGGTATCTGGGAAATAACAGCTTTCTGCTGCATGGATTCTTTAATTATCAGCACCTTCTGATTGGGAATATGGAGGGAGAACGGTGGTTTATTGGAATCCCGGGGATTTACCAGCGACAGGAGCGTGTTATGGCGGCAATTTTTGGGTTTCCGGAATTTTTGCCTGAGGCGGTTGCGGGAGAAGCGCCAAAGGAAAATGAGCCGACCAATCGGTTTGGCTATTGGTATCGTGTCGTAGAGGAGTAGAGCACAAAGAAGAAAGCACTTTATAAGTCAGCGTTTCTCCTCATAGGAAATAGGGTCTATTTCCTATGAAGAGACGCTTTGGGTTTTGTCGGTGTATTTTTAGCTACAAGACCTCATGGGCGAGGAAGCGCCGCGGTGGGCTTAGAGGCGTTGTTCTCCAAAGGAGTAAGCAAAGCAAGGCGCAGATGGTCGGTCCATTCTCCCTGTATTTGGATGCATTTATGCTCCAAGCCCTCCTCCATAAAATGAAGTGCAGACAAAAGACGAAGGGAGGCGGTGTTCCATGGGACAACCCTTGCAAAAATACGATGTAAATTCAATTCAAAAAAAGCAACCGAAATAATCTTTTCCAAAGCCTCTTTGGCATAGCCCATATGCCAGTAGGAGGAGTCAAATTTGTAGCCGATTTCGCAGCAGGAGTATGGCTCCCGCATAATATTATGGAGACATACGGTGCCGATAATCAGATGCAAATCTTCTTTTCGAAACACATAAAAGCGTACCGTAGACAGCTTTAGGGCAAGCTTATGTTCGTATTTTAAAAGTGAGTGCTGATAGGAGGGAGTGTAAAAATTTGCCGGCCGCAGCGGCTCATATTTTTCAAAAATATCACGGTTGCGTATTTGAAAATCCAGTACCTCTTTGAAAGCGTCGGTTGTCAATATTTTTAAAATCAGACGATCTGTCCGGTATTCAAATTGCATGAAAGTCCTCCGTATCGACAAAAGAATGATTCTGAGTTAGAATATAGATAAAAATATCATATCGTATTTTGGAGAGACTGTCTATGACACAGGATGAAAAATATATGAGAGCAGCCATGCGAGAAGCGGGAAAGGCATATCTGCGAAACGAGGTTCCGATAGGCTGCGTTATTGTACAAAATGAAAGGATTATTGCAAGAGGGTATAACAGAAGGAATACCGAAGGGAGCGCGCTGGCGCATGCGGAGCTCACAGCCATTCGCAAGGCGTGTAAAAAGACGGGAGACTGGCGTCTTGAGGACTGCACAATGTATGTGACCTTAGAGCCGTGCCAGATGTGTGCGGGGGCGATTGTCCAAAGCAGGATGGAACGTGTTGTAATCGGAACGATGAATCCCAAGGCGGGGTGTGCGGGGTCTGTTTTGAATCTCCTGCAAATACAGGAATTTAATCATCAGGTAAACATTACGCGCGGTGTCTTGGAGCAGGAATGCGCCTCGATGCTCTCTGATTTTTTTCGCGAATTGCGTGAAAAAAAGAAGCGGAAAAGTTGACAACAGGAGGTGTCATAGGATATACTTAAATCTCCGAGCAGCCGGGGTGGTAGCGGTACCCTGTACCAACAATCCGCTATAGTTGGGGTGATGCCAAGCAGAGGGTTTTGGGCTGTAGAGCAGCCCTTCATAAGTGGCGCTGACGTCTGGGTCTTGCGCAACAGGAATCTGTG
>JAQXLR010000078.1 GCA_029012225.1 Clostridiales bacterium | reverse complement strand
GAGGATATGCCGATTCGTCTTTGTTACATGGGCAATACCTTTGCCAACAACAGCAGTTATCAGGGAAGATTAAAGGAATACACGCAGCTGGGTGCCGAGCTGCTTGGGGATGGCACGGCAGATGCGGATGCCGAGATGCTTGCTATGGCAGTAGAGTGCCTAAAGGTGGCTGGGTTAAAGGATTTTCAGATTAGTGTCGGCCATGCAGACTTTTTCCGGGGACTGATGGAGGCTGCGGGACTTAGGGAGGAGCAGGAGGAGGAGCTTCGCTCCTTAATTTCCAATAAGAACTTTTTTGGAGTGGAGGAATTTGTAAAAACGCTTCATTTAAATGCAGACTTACAGCTGCTCTTTGGACTTCTCGGAAAGCTTTACGGCGGCTCGGATGAGCTTTTTGAGGCGGAGCAGGCAGCCGGTGCCTATCCAAGGATTTTAAGAGCGATTCATCGCTTAAAGGAGCTTCATGCAATCCTTGAGGAGTATGAGATTTCACGTTATATCACGTTTGAGCTTGGAATCATCAGTCATTACGAATATTATACCGGTATTATTTTTGCGGGCTATACCTTTGGAAGCGGCGAACAAATTGTAAAGGGAGGACGCTATGATGAGCTCTTGACCTATTTTGGAAAAAGCTCTGCCTCCATCGGCTTTGCGTTTGTAATCGATCAGCTTATGGCAGCGCTAAGGCGCCAGCAGATTGAAATCCCGTTGGAATATCATACGCTGCTTATCGTCTATTCCCAAGCAGGGCGAAGGGAAGCCATAAAAATTTCAAAGGAATATCGGAAATTGGGACGATGTGTAGAGCTTATGCCAAAAGATGCGTCAAAGCAGGATTCGGATTATATGGATTATGCCAATCGCAACCGCATTGCCGAGGTGCGCTTTTTATAAGTGGTATTTGTTTTTTAAGCAACACTTGGGCGCTTCATCTTGCGCTTAAATTTAAGAAAAAGGACAAGGAAAAATGGAAGATATGAGATATCTGACCTTTGCGCTCACAAAGGGAAGGCTTGCAAATCAAACCTTAGAGCTGTTTGAGCGAATCGGAATTACCTGTGAGGAAATAAAAGAGAAAAATACAAGAAAGCTGATTTTTGTAAATGAGGAGCAGAGACTTAAATTTTTTCTCGCAAAAGGACCGGATGTACCTACATATGTTGAATATGGTGCGGCAGATATCGGTATTGTTGGAAAGGATGTCATTTTAGAAGAGGGACGCAACATCTATGAGGTGCTGGATCTTGGATTTGGACGCTGCAGAATGTGCATCTGCGGACCCATGGAGGCCAAAGAGCTGCTTAAGCATCATGAGCTTATCCGTGTTGCTACAAAGTATCCGCATATCGCGAAGGATTATTTTTACAATAAAAAGCATCAGACCGTGGAAATCATCAAGCTAAACGGCTCCATTGAGCTTGCTCCCATTGTTGGACTCTCCGAGGTCATCTGCGATATCGTAGAGACAGGGTCGACCCTAAAAGAAAACGGTCTTTTTGTCTTAGAGGAGGTTTGCCCTCTCTCTGCGAGAATGGTCATCAATCAGGTGAGCATGAAAATGGAAAACGAGCGTATCACAAGGCTTATTTCTGAGCTTAGGGCTGCTATTTGTGGAGCGGAAGGAAAGGATGGAAGCAAATGAGAATCTTAAAATTAACGCCTGCAACACAGGCAAATATATTAGAGACACTGTTGCAGCGCAGTCCAAATTCCTATGGAGAGTTTGAGGAACGTGTTGCAGATATCATAGAAGAGGTGAGAAGAAACCGTGATGCGGCAATCTTTGCATATACAAAAAAATTTGACGGGGCAGAGATTGGCAAAGAAAACCTCCTTGTAACCGAGGATGAAATCAAGGAGGCATACGAGCAGGTAGATCCAAAGCTTTTGGCAGTGATGCGAAAGGCACTTGTCAATATCAAAGACTATCATGAGAAGCAGAGGCAATCCTCTTGGTTTGATTCGAAGGAATCCGGCATTCTTCTGGGTCAAAAGATCACACCTTTAAAAACCGTGGGCGTTTATGTTCCCGGCGGAAAGGCTGTCTACCCCTCCTCCGTTCTGATGAATGTGGTTCCCGCAAAGGT
>JAQXLR010000077.1 GCA_029012225.1 Clostridiales bacterium | reverse complement strand
GATGCTGAAAAACGAAGCCAACCGCTGGCACCGCTTTCAGGCAGACATCGAGGCGACATTTTTACGCCCTGCCGAAAGCAAACTTAAATGGAAATAACGAAAGAGAGGAAAACGACAATGAGAAAAACAGATTTTACTTTACCTACACTGGACGATTTATTCACCACGCAGGAAATGCGTGACGATGCAAAGCTGGAGCGTGTGCAGAATATTCCGATTTCCAAACTGCACCCGTTCAAGGATCACCCCTTTAAGGTGCAGAACAACGAGGAGATGGCGCGAATGATTGAAAGCATCCGCAAGGTTGGAGCAATCACCCCGGCACTTGCAAGACCGCTGCCTGACGGCGGCTATGAGCTAATCTCAGGACACAGGCGTCTTGCGGCGTGTCAGGTACTCGGAATTGAAACTATGCCGGTTATCGTCCGTGAGATGTCAGACGACGAAGCGGTGATCGCAATGGTGGATGGCAACCTGCAAAGGGAAACAATACTGCCAAGCGAAAAAGCATTTGCCTATAAGATGAAATTAGAAGCGATAAAACATCAGGGTGTAGCTTCTGGACAACTTGTCCAGAAGTGGTCAAGAGATAAAATGTCTGATGAATCATCAGACAGCGGAAGGCAAATCCAACGCTATATTCGCCTGACCTACTTAATCCCCGAACTGCTTTCAATGGTAGACGAAAATAAAATTGCTTTCAACCCTGCAGTTGAAATCTCGTGCTTAGAACAATCGGAGCAGCGGGTATTACTGGACGCTATGGAGTTGAACGACTGCACCCCGTCCCACGCACAGAGCATTCGCCTTAAAAAGCTGTCGCAAGATGGCGTGCTGGACGATCAGATGATTTATGCGGTGATGTCGGAGGAAAAGCCAAATCAGCAGGAGCAGATAAAGTTCAAGCGTGAGGATTTGAAAAAGTATTTTCCGGCTGGTTATACCGACGAGCAAATGCGCCGGGACATTATCAAAGGCTTGGAATTGTTAAAGCGGCAGAGAGAACGAAACCGAGATGCACGCTGATTCGTATTGATACGAATACGGCAAAACAAATCGCACAGTGGAGAGAACCCCAAACCGATGGTATACTGGTGCTGTCGGTTTGGAGTTCTGTTCTGCAAATTCAATTTCAGGAGGTTAAAAAATGGTAGCAGGACACTTATCCGTAAAGAACGGCAACTATTATGCCGTACTCAATTACAAAAACGCCGAGGGCAAACGAAAAACAAAATGGATTTCCTTAGGACTGCCCGAAAAGGGCAACAAGCGCAAGGCAGAAGCCGAGCTTGCAAAGCTGCGGGCGGAATTTGAAGTACCCGAGGAGGTGGGCGATTTAAGCAGCGATATGCTGTTCGCCGATTATCTTCTCGAATGGCTGGAAATCGCCAAAGGGCGGTTGGCAATAGCGACCTATTCTTCTTATTTAGGACTTATCAAAAGCGTTATTGAACCATATTTCCGCAAGAAGAAGCTGACGCTTCGTGAGCTTGAAGCAAGGCATTTGCAGATGTTTTATTCCGAGCAACTCAAAAAGGTTAAGGCTAACACCGTCATTCATTATCACGCCGTCATTCATTCGGCACTCAAATATGCAGTGAAGACCGATATGTTATTGCAGAATGTGGCGGACAAGGTTGACCGACCGAAGAAAAATGACTTTCAGCCTGTATTTCTTTCGGCAGAGGAAATGCAAAAGATGTTTGAAGCACTCCGAGGGACAAGGCTGGAGCTTCCTGTACTGGTCGCCGCCTTTTACGGATTTCGCCGTGGCGAGGTGCTGGGATTGAAATGGGATGCCATCGACTTTGAGCGAGGCACAATTTCCGTCAAGCGTACGGTGACTTTTACAAAAGCAGACGGTACTTATCGGGAAGTGGAACAACAGTCCGCAAAAACCAAATCCAGTTTGAGAACTTTGCCTTTGGTCGGCAGCTTCCGTGATTATTTTATGCAGGTGAAAAAGGCGCAGGAGCTGAACAAGAAAATCTGCGGCAACTGTTACAACTACGAATACGACGGCTTTGTGTTTGTAGATGAAATGGGCGAACGGATGAAGATGAATTATTTGACATCGGCTTTTCCGAAGTTTCTTGAAAGGCACGGACTGCGCCGTATGCGCTTTCACGATCTTCGGCATAGCTGTGCGAGTCTACTGCTTGCAAACGGCGTACCGCTCAAACACATTCAGGAGTGGCTCGGGCACAGCGATTTTACCACGACGGCAAATATTTATGCGCATCTTGATTACAGCTCAAAAATCACCTCAGCACAGGCGATGGAAACAGGACTGGCATTGCCCGAAAGCGGTGATTTCGGGAGCCGATGGGAGGAT
>JAQXLR010000076.1 GCA_029012225.1 Clostridiales bacterium | reverse complement strand
AGAGGATGTGCAGGCACTAAAGGAAGGTCTGCGTGATAATATTATGGATGTCATTGCAACGGACCATGCACCTCATACCTTTGATGAAAAAAATACAACAATGAAAAAGGCGCCCTTTGGGATTGTCGGACTTGAGACTGCGGCAAGCATTACTTATACGGAGCTCGTTGAGCAGGGATATCTGACCCCAATGCAGATGGCAGAGAAGTTAAGCTATAATCCTGCAAGGGTAATCGGCCTTGATAAGGGCGATATCCAACCGGGAAAAGTGGCGGATCTTGTTATTTTTGATCCACGGCAGGAGTACAGGATTGACAAAAATTCATTTGTGAGCAAGAGCAGCAACACGCCCTTTCATGGCAAGCTGGTAAAAGGAAAGGTAGTTGCTACACTTGTAAGCGGTCGTTTTGTCTATGAGAGTAAGAAACAGAAGCAGAAGGCATAAAGGGCAGGAATGGAGGGTTTGATGCAGATAGGGCATGAGAAATTTGAGGAGACTGCGATTGTGATAAGGCAGGAGGAAATCGCAGACGATATCTACAGTATGTGGCTGCACACAGATGAGATTGCGGCGCATGCAAGAGCAGGGCAGTTTGTCTCCGTTTATTGTAACGAGGGAAGCAGACTGCTCCCAAGACCAATCAGCATCTGCGAGATTGATAGGAGGGACAGTGCAATCCGTCTTGTATATCGTGTAGTGGGGAAGGGAACGGAGGAATTTTCCCATATGCGTACCGGAAGACACGTAAAGGTGGTAGGACCGCTTGGGAATGGTTTTCCGATCAAAAACAAAAAGGCATGTTTGATTGGCGGCGGTATCGGCATTCCGCCGATGCTGGAGCTGGCAAAGGCATTGGACTGCGAAAAGCAGATTGTGCTTGGGTTTCGGGATGAGCTGTTTTTGCTGGATGAGTTTCGGAATCAGGGAAAGCTTTTCCTTGCAACGGAGGATGGCAGTGCCGGAACGGAAGGAAATGTATTGGATGCCATTCGTGAAAACGGCATGACGGCAGATATCATTTATGCCTGTGGTCCGGCTCCGATGCTGCGGGCAGTAAAAGAATATGCCATGAAAAACAAGGTGGAATGTTGGATTTCTATGGAGGAGCGAATGGCATGCGGAATCGGAGCCTGTCTTGCCTGTGTTTGCCGCTCAAAGGAAAAGGATACCTATTCCAACGTAAAAAATAAGAGGGTCTGCAAAGAGGGACCGGTATTTCGTGCCGAGGAGGTGGATTTTTGATGAATATGAAGGTGGATTTGTGTGGAGTTACATTAAAAAATCCTGTTATGACGGCCTCGGGAACCTTTGGCTCGGGAGGGGAATATTCGGAATTTGTGGATTTAAACCGTCTGGGTGCCGTTGTAACAAAGGGAGTGGCAAATGTACCATGGGAGGGCAATCCGACACCGCGCATCGCGGAGGTTTACGGAGGAATGCTCAATGCCATCGGATTGCAGAATCCCGGTGTTGACGTTTTTATCGAGCGGGATATTCCCTTTTTAAAAAAAATGGATACAAGAATCATTGTCAATGTCTGCGGTCACACCACAGAAGAATATCTTGCAGTGGTAGAGAGGCTTTCCGACCAGCCGGTTGATCTGCTTGAGATTAATATTTCCTGTCCCAATGTAAAGGAGGGAGGCATTGCCTTTGGGCAAGACCCTAAGCTGGTGGAGAAGATTACAGAAAGCATCAAAAAGGTTGCGAGACAGCCGGTTATTATGAAGCTGTCTCCGAATGTGACAGACATCACGGAGATGGCACGTGCGGCAGAGGCAGGCGGCGCAGATGCCCTTTCTTTGATTAATACGATTACCGGTATGAAGATTGATGTAAGAAGCAGGCGCTTTGCACTGGCAAACCGCACCGGTGGCCTTTCGGGGCCGGCAGTCCACCCTGTGGCAGTGCGTATGGTATACCAGACTGCGCAGGCAGTAAAGCTTCCGATTATCGGGATGGGAGGAATTATGACTGCAGAAGATGCGATTGAGATGATATTGGCGGGGGCAACGGCAGTCTCGGTGGGAACGGCCAACTTTACCAGTCCCCATGCGACAGAGACCATTCTCGACGGAATCCGAAGCTATATGGAGGAATATCAGATTGAGGACATAAAGGAGCTGATTGGAGCAGTACGGGATGCATAGAAGTCTTTCGTCAAACTGTACAATTTTTTCGAGACAATCGGTCGCTTTGACGAAAGGCAGAAAAGACAGTGCGAAAATTCTGTGATATCTTACAAGAAAAGAGGGATATCTTTGTGTAGGAGGCATATGGTATTTTCGGCTGTTTTTTTGTATAGTAAATGTATCAAATTTGTATTTATTCATTTAGGAGGTATGAATCAATGGCAAGCTTATCACTGAAAAATATTTGCAAGGTTTATCCAAACGGCTTTGAGGCGGTAAAGGATTTTAATCTTGAGGTAGAAAATGAGGAGTTTATTATTTTTGTAGGACCGTCCGGATGCGGTAAATCCACGACCCTTCGTATGATTGCGGGACTTGAGGAGATTTCTTCCGGAGAATTTTACATAGACGGCAAGCTGATGAATGATGTCGAGCCAAAGGACAGAGACATTGCGATGGTATTCCAGAACTATGCATTGTATCCGCATATGACAGTGTATGACAATATGGCATTTGGATTAAAGCTTAGAAAAGTTCCGAAGGAGGAGATTGACAAGAAGGTGCGCGATGCAGCGAGGATTCTTGACCTTGAGAAGCTCTTAGACCGCAAGCCAAAGGCCTTGTCCGGCGGACAAAGACAGCGTGTTGCGATGGGACGTGCCATTGTTCGAAATCCGAAGGTATTCCTCATGGATGAGCCGTTGTCCAATCTGGATGCAAAGCTGCGTGTGCAGATGCGTGCAGAGATTGCTTCCTTGCATAACCGATTAAAGGCTACCATTATTTATGTAACGCATGACCAGACAGAGGCTATGACTCTGGGAACAAGAATCGTTGTATTAAAAGACGGTGTCATCATGCAGGTTGACTCTCCGCAGAAGCTGTATAACGAGCCGAACAACCTGTTCGTAGCCGGCTTTATCGGCTCTCCGCAGATGAACTTTATTGATGCGTTGTGCAAGGTGGAGGGAGAGAGGGTGACTCTTACCTTTGATAACACGACGATTTTGCTGCCGCCCGCAAAGGCAAAGAAGGTTGCAGAGGCAGGCTGCGAC
>JAQXLR010000075.1 GCA_029012225.1 Clostridiales bacterium | reverse complement strand
TGAGGAGGAAAATGCATAATGTTTCAATATCATTGCTTAAACCCGATTGCATCGGTAGGACTGGAGCTTTTTTCGGACGATTATCATAAGGCAGATGAATTGGAAAAGGCAGATGCCATTCTTGTAAGAAGTGCGGCAATGCATGATCTTGCGCTGCCCCAAAATGTCGTGGCAGTGGCAAGAGCGGGAGCAGGTGTCAATAATATTCCTCTGGAGGACTGTGCCGAGAAAGGCATTGTCGTATTTAACACGCCGGGCGCAAATGCAAATGGGGTAAAGGAGCTTGTATTTGCCGGAATGCTCTATGCGTCCCGTGATGTGGTCGGGGGCATCCAATGGTGCCTTGCGAACCAGAATGATGACAATATTGCAAAGACTGCGGAAAAGCAGAAAAAGAACTTTGCGGGAACGGAGATTTCCGGCAAGAAGCTTGGTGTAATCGGGCTTGGAGCCATCGGTGTTCTTGTGGCAAATGCCGCAACGCATATGGGCATGGAGGTATACGGCTATGATCCGTATATTTCGGTAAATGCAGCATGGAATCTTTCCCGAAGCGTAAAGCATATCAGTCATGTAGATGATATCTACAGGGAGTGCGATTATATTACCATCCATGTACCACTCATGGAAGCGACCAAAAAGATGATTGATGCAGATGCGATTGCACTGATGAAGCCGGAGGCAATTGTTTTAAACTTCTCAAGAGACCTTTTGGTGGATGAGGAAGCAATGGTAGATGCTCTGGCAGCCGGAAAAATTAAGCGTTATGTCTCCGATTTTCCAAATCCTACCACGGTAGGCGCAAAGGGGTGCATTGTTACCCCGCATCTGGGAGCCTCTACGGCAGAATCCGAGGACAATTGTGCCATCATGGCAGTACGTGAAGTCAGAGATTATCTGGAGAACGGAAACATTGTCCATTCCGTGAATTTTCCGGATTGCAATATGGGCGGCTGCATGACAGCGGGGCGCATCGGCATTTTGCATCGCAATGCAAAGGGAATGCTAAGCGGCCTTACGACGATTCTTGGTGATGCAGGGATTAATATTGACGGAATGGCAAATAAGTCCAAGGGAGATTATGCATATGCCCTGATGGATGTGGACAGCGAGGTGCCACAGGAGGTGCTCAAAAAGCTTGAGAGCATGGAAGGAGTGCTTCGGGTACGCAAAATTAAGTAAGGAATCAAGCAGAAGAAAGGATGCAAAAATAAGATGGCAGAACTCAGACCATTTGCAAGCATCAGACCATGTAAGGGGAAGGCAGCAAAAATTGCTGCCCTCCCTTATGATGTTTATAGCAGAGAAGAAGCGGCAAGGATTGTGGAAAAGAATCCCGATACCTTTTTAAAGATTGACCGAGCAGAGACGCAGTTTCCGCTCTCTGTGGGAATGTATGATGAGAAAGTATATGAGAGAGCGCATGATACACTCATGGAAATGATCGCAGAGGGCTCTTTTGTACGAGAAGAAAAAAAGTGCTTTTATCTCTACGAGCTTACGATGAACGGCAGAGTGCAGACAGGAATTGTTGCCTGCGCAGCGATAGAGGATTATTTGTCCGGGGTCATAAAAAAGCATGAAAATACAAGGGCAGACAAGGAGGAGGATCGCATCCGCCATGTCGATGCCTGCAATGCACAGACAGGGCCGATTTTTCTGGCATATCGTGCGGATGCAAGAATCGGAGAGCTTACAAAAGAGGTGAAGCAGCAGGAGGCAGAGTATGATTTTGTCTCGGAGGACGGAATCAGGCATCGTGTGTTTGTAATCGGAAACGAAGCGTTGATTGCAGAGATCGAGCGTGTATTTGCGGGGATTGACAGTATCTATATTGCAGACGGACATCATCGTGCGGCGTCAGCAGTAAAGGTCGGATTAAAAAGACGTGAGCAAAATCCAAGCAGTACGGGAGAAGAAGAGTTTAATTATTTTCTGTCCGTTCTCTTTCCCGATGAGGAGCTGATGATCCTGGACTATAATCGCCTTGTCCGTGATTTAAACGGTTACTCTGCCGAGGAGTTTTATCAGGAAGTAAGCAGGCGGTTTGAGGTAACAGCACTTGAGAATAATGAGGAGAAAAGACCCGGAGAGAGAGGCTGCTTTACCATGTATCTGGAAGGACGATGGTTTTTGTGCAGAATCAAACCCGAGGATAGGAAGCCGCAGGATGTAGTCGCGGATTTGGATGTATCTGTTTTGCAGGAGAGATTGCTCCTCCCTGTGCTTGGAATCTGCGACCCAAGGACGGATAAACGGATTGATTTTGTGGGTGGAATCAGGGGAATGGAGGAGCTTGAGCGCCGTTGTAATGAGGATTGCGCAGTTGCCTTTGCCATGTATCCGACATCGATTGGGGAGCTGTTTGCGGTGGCGGATGCAGGACGGCTGATGCCGCCAAAATCGACTTGGTTTGAGCCAAAGCTGCGCAGCGGCTTGCTGATTCATGAAATATAGGCAGGAGGACTGTTTGATGGAAGCTATGATACAAAGACTGCTTGGAAAAAATTCGGGCATTGTGATTGAATGGCTGGATGGACTGATGCCGAGTATTTTGAATTTTTTGCTTCAAGGGCTTATTGCAATTATCGTCTATCTTGTGGGTGGCAGGCTCATCCGTTTTTTGGTAAAGCTGGTACACCGTTCTATGGATAAGGCAGGAACAGACGAGGGAGTAAAGCAGTTTGTCACTCCGCTCATAAAATATGGACTTTATCTTGTCCTTATTTTTATCATCATGGGACTGTTTGGGATTGCGACAACCTCCGCAGTGGCAGTCCTTGGTTCGGCAGGTGTCGCAATCGGTCTTGCCTTGCAGGGCAGTCTGGCCAATTTTGCAGGCGGAGTTTTAATTTTGGTATTAAAACCGTTTCGCGTGGGAGACTATATCATAGAGGACACCAAAAAAAACGAGGGAACGGTGCAGGAAATCTCTATTTTTTATACGAAGCTGGTAACGGCGGACAATAAGGTCATTGTCATTCCAAACGGAATGCTTTCCAACAGTAGCCTCACGAATGTCTCAAATGCGCAGGAGAGACGGGTGGATATGACAGTCGGAATTTCTTATGAGGCAGATATCCGCACGGCAAAGAAGCTTTTATTTGAGGTGGCGCAAAGCGATCCTGCAAGATTGCAGGAGCGGGATGCCGAGGTTTTTGTCTCACTTCTGGGAGATTCTTCCGTAGATATGGGAATCCGTCTGTGGGTGCCGTCACAGCTCTACTGGGAGACGAAGTTTCGTCTGGCGGAAAATGTAAAATACGCATTGGACGATGCGGGTATCTTCATTCCGTTTCGGCAGGTTGATGTACATATTAAACAAGAATAGACAAAAAAGATTGACAAAAAAAGTAATATGTGCTAACTTCAACTTGTTAAGAAAATGTATTTGTATTTCAGGAGGAGTTTAAGGTTATGCAGCAGGGAACTGTAAAATGGTTTAATGCAAAAAAAGGTTATGGATTTATTTCAGATGCGGATGGGAATGATGTATTTGTACACTTTTCCGCATTGAACATGGACGGATTCAAAGAGCTAAAAGACGGTGAGCAGGTTGAGTTTGAGGTAACAGAGGGATCAAAGGGACCTCAGGCTACGAATGTTACACGCATCGCGTAAGAATATATCTGTTGAGTGAATGAGTAACCGGGAGAGGGTGTCGCATAAGTCGGACATCCTCTTTTAAATGTAAGAAATGCATGCATTTTACGATTTTTGAAAGCAGAATCAGAAAGATTTGGTAGGGAGGAAGAGAATGAGACTGTCAGATTTAGATGCATATGAGCAATTAGAGGAAAGAGAGCTCTCCGATATAAATTCTGTTGGAATGCTGCTTCGCCATAAAAAGAGCGGTGCCAGGATTGCTATTATTTCCAATGATGATGAAAATAAAGTATTTTACGTGGGCTTTCGTACACCGCCTGAGGATTCTACCGGGGTTCCGCACATTGTAGAGCATACGGTGCTCTGCGGTTCACAAAAGTATCCGGTAAAAGACCCTTTTGTGGAGCTTGTGAAGGGCTCACTCAATACTTTTTTAAATGCAATGACTTACCCGGATAAGACAATTTATCCGGTTGCAAGCTGCCATGATATAGATTTTCAAAATTTGATGGGCGTTTATATGGATGCCGTATTCCATCCCAACATTTATCACTATGAGGAAATTTTCAAGCAGGAGGGCTGGCATTACGAGCTGAAAGCTTATGATGAGCCGATTACCATCAATGGAGTCGTGTACAATGAGATGAAGGGTGCATTTTCCTCACAGGACGAGGTGCGCCAGCGGGAAATTTTAAGATCCTTGTTTCCAAATACCTGCTATGCAAACGAGTCAGGCGGAGACCCGGATTGTATCCCGGATTTGACTTATGAGCAGTACCTTGATTTTCATCGCAGATATTACCATCCCTCCAATTCCTATATTTACCTCTACGGAGATATGGATATTGCAGAAAAGCTTCGGTGGATGGATGAGCAATATCTTGGAAAATATGACAAAATAGAACCGAATTCTGAGATCGGGATGCAAAGGCCGTTTGATGCACCGATAGAGATTACAAAAAAATATTCCATCTCATCGGAGGAATCGGAGGAAAATAACACCTCTATTTCCTGCTGCTATGTGGTGGGAACGATTTTGGATAAGACGCTTTATCAGGCCTTTGATGTGCTGGATTATGCGCTGTTAAATGCGCCCGGTGCCCCCTTAAAGCAGGCGCTTATTGATGCCGGAATCGGAAATGACATTGTCGGAGGATATGAAAATTATATCAGACAGCCGATTTTTTCGATTACGGCAAAAAATACCAATCCATCCGAAAAAGAGCGCTTTCTTGCAGTTGTTCAAAGTGTGCTAAAGGAGCAGGTAAAAGATGGAATCAATAAAAAAGCTTTGCTTGCCGGCATCAGCAGATCGGAATTTAAGTATCGAGAGGCCGATTTCGGACATCTGCCAAAGGGACTGCTTTACGGAATCCAGTGCCTGGACAGCTGGCTTTATGAGGACAGTCAGCCCTTTTTGCACTTAGAGGCACTTGAGACATACCGCTTTTTAAAGGAACAGGTGGATACCGGTTATTTCGAAAAATTGGTGCAGAAGTATCTGCTGGACAATCCGCATGCCTCCGTCGTCATCATCGAGCCCAAGAAGGGATTGAATGTGCAGAGAGAAAAGGAGCTTACAGAAAAGCTTGCAAGGTATAAGGCAGGGCTGTCAAAGGAGGAGCTTACGCAGCTGATTGCACAGACAGATGCGCTTTTGGCATATCAGGAAGAACCCTCTGCGAAGGAGGATTTGGAGAAGCTTCCGATGCTAAAGCGAGAGGATATGAAAAAAGAGGTGGCTCCTTTGCAGAATGCGGTATCCGAGGAAAACGGCACTACTTATGTCTGCCATGAGATGTTTTCCGGCGGAATCGATTATCTGACGCTTTTGTTTGATATTCGGGATATGGAGCTTGAGAAGCTGCCGTATCTTGGCATTTTAAAGGCAGTGCTCGGCTATGTGGACACAGAGAGCTACACCTATGCGGAGCTGGCGAATGAGATGAACATTCAAACAGGGGGCATGGCAAGCAGTGTCGGTCTTTATCCAAGTGTCCGGCAAAAGGATGAGATGGAAGTGAAATATGAGATTTCTACCAAGGTACTGCATGAAAAGCTTCCGAAGGCGCTTGGACTCATCCGGGAGATTCTGCTGACTTCCAAAATTTCAGACGAAAAGAGACTGTATGAGGTGCTGGCAGAGCAAAAATCAAGAATGCAGGTAAAGCTAAGCGCTGCAGGGCATACGACGGCGGTAGTCAGGGCGGGTTCTTATCTATCACGCGTCTCGTATTATCAAGATGCCATCGGAGGAATCGGAGCATATCGGCTGCTTGCAGATTATGAAGAAAATTTTGAGACAAAAAAGGCAGAACTGATTCGCATCTTAGAGGAACTGCTCAAAGAAATCTTTACTGCAGAACGGATGATGGTAAGCCTTACCTGCGAGAAAAAGGAGGTTGCCGCAGTCAAGCAAGAGATAGAGGAGCTAAAGAAGGCAATGCCCTTAAAAGGACAGAGGGTTCGAGCGATGAAGCTTCCCGCATTTTGCCCGAGAAAGAAAAACGAAGGCTTTTTGGATGCTTCGCAGGTGCAGTATGTCGCACGAGTGGGCAATTTTGTGGAGCATGGATTTTCCTATCACGGGACATTAAAAATTTTAAATGTGCTGATGCAATACGACTATCTGTGGCAGAATGTCAGAGTAAAGGGCGGCGCTTACGGCTGCATGAGCAATTATATGAGAAACGGAGACACCTATTTTGTGTCTTACCGTGACCCCAATTTGTCTGCCACAAATGAGGTTTATGAAGGAATACCGGAATATTTGGCGCACTTTTCTGCAGATGAGAGAGAGATGACAAAATACATCATCGGAACGATCAGCGGCATGGATACGCCGCTCAATCCCAGCGCAAAAGGCGAGCGCTCGATGGCAGCATATTTGCAGGGGATCACAGAGGAGGTGCTTCAGAAGGAAAGAGACGAGGTCATCTCTGCAGTCGATGCGGATATTCGCAAGCTAAGCAAGCTGGTTGCCGCAGTTCTTTCGGATCATGCACTTTGTGTCATTGGAAATGAGGAGAAGCTAAAGGAAGAAAAGGAGCTATTCGATAGCCTTACAAATCTGTATCAGATATGAGAAAAGAAGGGTGTAGTGGGAGGAGCTATGAACGAGAGCTTGAAATCGGGATTTGTGACGATTGTCGGGAGACCGAATGTCGGAAAGTCCACCTTGATGAATCATTTGATTGGACAAAAAATAGCCATCACATCAAATAAGCCGCAGACGACCAGAAACCGCATTCAGACCGTGTATACGGATGAGCGTGGCCAGATTATTTTTCTTGATACGCCGGGGATTCATAAGGCAAAGAACAAGCTCGGCGAGTATATGGTAAAGG
>JAQXLR010000074.1 GCA_029012225.1 Clostridiales bacterium | reverse complement strand
GTGTCGGCATTTGCAAGATTGTTGGAAAGCACATCCAGTCTTCTCTGCTCATTTATCATCCCTGTATACGCTGTATACAACCCCTTTACCATGTGAATGCTCCTTTTCTCTTGTAGGTGGTTTCTCTCCGGCATAAGAACCATGCCCATAATTTATTTATATATCGGCATAAATCGAAGAAAATTTAATCATCGTCACGCTTTCCGGCTAAAAATTCTACAAATTTTCCGGTACCGACTGCCACGCAGGTCATCGGCTCATCTGCCACCATCGTGTTGATTCCTGTTTTATCCTCGATTAATTCCTCTAATCCGCGCAACAATGCGCCTCCTCCGGTAAGAACAATGCCGCGATCCGCAACATCTGCCGCAAGCTCGGGCGGGGTTTTCTCCAAAACAGAGTGCACGGCTTCCACAATCTGAAGTGTAGGCTCACGTAACGCTTCCTCAGTCTCTTCCGAAGATACGGCTACCGTTTTGGGCAGACCGGTTACAAGATTGCGTCCCCTGACATCCATCGTCTCATTCTGTGCGAGCGGGAAACAGGTTCCGATCCGAATCTTAATGTCCTCGGCCGTTCTCTCTCCGATTAGGAGGTTGTGCTTTTTTCTCATATAGCGCACAATTGCCTCATCGAAGTCATCTCCGGCAATCTTAATCGAGGTATTTACCACAGAGCCTCCCAGCGAAATCACTGCAATATCAGCGGTTCCTCCTCCGATATCTACAATCATGTTCCCGCAAGGCTTTGAGATATCGATGCCCGCTCCGATTGCTGCCGCTATCGGCTCCTCGATCAATGTTACCTCTCTCGCTCCGGCCTGATAAGTCGCATCTTCCACTGCCTTCTTCTCTACCTCGGTAACACCACTCGGAACACACACGCTGATACGTGGTTTTCGGAAGGTTCTTTTTCCCAATGCTTTCTGGATGAAATATTTAATCATCTTCTCCGTTACCTGATAGTCCGAAATGACACCCTGGCGCAACGGTCTGACCGCTACAATATTGCCCGGCGTTCTTCCGAGCATCAATCTTGCCTCCTCACCAATTGCTTTTATCTTATTTGTATCTCTGTCAAAAGCCACTACGGACGGCTCCTTTAAAACTACGCCTTTTCCCTTAATATAGACAAGAATGCTGGCAGTACCTAAGTCAATACCGATGTCTGTACTCATCATTTTTATATGCCCCTTTCAATCCACTCCTAAATTACATCTATGGAAATTATTTCCATGTCAAATAAGACATGAAAATCCATTTAATCATATTTTTACATATACATCTTTATTATATACAAAAAATGGGATTTTTCAAAGGCTTTTTTTCAGGGATTCTCTCTTTTTTTTTTCATAAGAATTTCTTCATTTTATTTTATTTTTTCGTCACACATCCGTCACATTTATCTCTTATCTTATAAAAGTACTGACTGATAACTTTGAAGCAATTCAGTTCTCAGGCTCATTGGTAAAATCATTTCCAATGGACAGTATAATTTTTCATAACTCTGCCTCCGAGATACTCTGTGTCTTGGAGGCACTCCCCGAATATTTCCGGTCTTCCGGTTTTCATACATATCTTGTTCATGCGTACACAAGGAGCTGTAATAAGCTCCCCAAAAGGGAAATCGCTGAGGCCGTTAAGAACCTCAGCGATTTTTTGTGGCCTTCCTTATGCTGTCGGCAACGCAGACACATGCTCCTTTCTGCGGAGGCCTTTTCTATGAGATTATTTTTCCAAGTATTTTTTGACATATTGTCCCGTGTAGGATTTTGGAGCTCGGGCAATCTCCTCCGGTGTTCCGCAGGCGATTACCGTTCCTCCTTCGTCCCCTCCCTCGGGCCCCATATCAATAATATAGTCCGCTGTCTTAATGACATCCAGATTGTGCTCAATCACAACTACGGTATTTCCCCCTTCTGACAATCTTCTCAAAATTTCAATTAGCTTATGGACATCTGCAAAATGCAGGCCTGTTGTCGGCTCATCCAGAATATAAATGGTTTTTCCCGTACTGCGTCTTGAGAGCTCCGTCGCCAGCTTGATTCTCTGTGCCTCTCCGCCGGAAAGCTCTGTGGAGGGCTGTCCAAGCTTCACATATCCCAGTCCTACGTCATATAAGGTCTGTATTTTTCTATGGATGGACGGCACATTGCGGAAGAAGTCAAGTGCCTCCTCCACCGTCATATCTAACACATCAAAAATATTTTTTCCTTTATATTTTACCTCTAGCGTCTCTCTGTTATAGCGTTTTCCGTCACATACT
>JAQXLR010000073.1 GCA_029012225.1 Clostridiales bacterium | reverse complement strand
GCACATACAAAAAATATTTATCCAATACAAGCTTGTCAAAATTTCCCAGTTCCTTCTGCAGCATACTCTGCACATCCAAAAATGCCACATTCAAAACAGAGAGCAGCATTAAGAATCTGCGTATCAAATTCTTGTCCCTTGTATCCTGGCATACAAACGCAAGGAGTGGAAAAAAGAGCAGGATTCTCGCATAGACCCACAGATACCAAAATATAGAATACATGCCGGTTGTCTGCTGCATCAAAATGTAATATCGAATGGATTCCAGGTGGAGATTCCTTTCTGCCACAAGCTCTTGAAAGACTTGTCCGCCTGTCAAAAACGGAGCGAGCGCACCGGATATGACGACAATCATACAGGAAGGAAGCAACACATAAAGCAACAAATTTTTTAATTTGTGGCAATAGGTTTTCCAAAGACAATCTAACCTTTCCGCTGTATTTTGAAACATCAAGAATCCCGAAATCAGCAAAAACAGCGGAACATCCGTCCAGATGACGGCAACCAGGGCTGCCGTCCCATGATAAAAAACGCCGTCTCCTCCTGTTGGCACAATCATGATATGGTTTAAAATAACCAAAAAGCATGCCGTCACACGGATGAATTCAATTTTTGCATTCCGCTCTTTCGTTCTTCCCATAGCAACTCCACTCTATTGACACATTTCCTTCCGACCTGCAAGATACTCCGCAAAGCTCTTTTGCACCTTGTCCTTATCAGACAAAATCAAATCCTCTGCTCCCATCCCCTCTGGCATCGGCCATTCTATGCCAAGCTCGGCATCGTTCCACAGGATTCCTCCTTCGTCGTTTGGATGATAGAAATCGGTTACCTTATAGCAAAACTCTGCGTACTCTGACAATACAAGAAAGCCGTGCGCAAAGCCCTTCGGAACAAAAAACTGCTTTTTATTCTCTGCGGTCAGCAACACCCCAAACCATTTCCCAAAGGTCTTTGAGTCTTCTCTTAAATCTACTGCCACATCAAAAACCTCTCCGTTTATGACGCGAACCAGCTTATCCTGCGGATATTGAATCTGAAAGTGCAGTCCCCTTAGGACTCCTTTTTTCGACGCTGACTGGTTGTCTTGCACAAACTCACAGGAAATTCCCGCTTCTCTAAAATCATTATAGTTGTATGTCTCCATAAAATAACCGCGCTCATCTCCAAACACGGATGGTTCGATTACCTTTAGCCCTTCTATTCCATTGCAGCAATCTGTTACCTTGATTTTTCCCATATGATTTTCTATCCTTTCTAAAGTCCTTCGGCAATCTCCATCAGGTATTTCCCATACTCTGTCTTTAACAAGGGCTGCGCCAACGCTACAAGCTGCTCCCTGTCAATAAATCCTCTCTTATAGGCAATCTCCTCAATACAGGACACGTACAGACCCTGACGCTTCTGAAAGGCTGCCACAAAGTTCGCTGCATCCAACAGCATATCGTGATTCCCGGTGTCAAGCCATGCGAAGCCTCTGCCAAGCGTCTCAACGTGAAGACTCTCTCTCTGTAAATATGCATTGTTTACACTCGTAATCTCTATTTCTCCTCTGGCTGACGGCTTTACCCCTCTTGCAATCTCCACCACATCATTGTCGTAAAAATAGAGCCCCGGAACGGCATAATTTGATTTCGGCACTGTCGGCTTCTCCTCAATAGACAAGGCCTTTCCGCTCTCGTCAAACTCCACCACTCCATACTCACGTGGGTCTTTGACATAATACCCAAAGATAACGGCGCCCTGATTCTCCTCTACACTTTTTGCCGCACGAAGCAGCACCTTAGAAAAGCTCTGGCCGTAAAAAATGTTATCTCCCAATACCAGCGCAACCGCATCATGTCCTATAAAATCCGCTCCGATGAGAAATGCATCGGCAAGTCCTCTGGGCTCCTCCTGTATTGCATAGGAAAAGCGCATACCAAGCTGGCTTCCGTCTCCAAACAGCTCTCGAAATGCCGGAAGATCGCGCGGTGTTGAGATAATCAACACCTCCCGAATCCCCGCAAGCATCAAGGTCGAAAGCGGGTAATAAATCATCGGTTTGTCATACACCGGCATAATCTGCTTTGACACTGATTTTGTCAGCGGATAAAGCCTTGTTCCCGAGCCTCCGGCAAGAATAATTCCCTTCATCTTGAAATCCCCCTAATTTCCTTAAAATAACAAATTTTCATTATCTTTTTCCGGCAATATATCTTAATTATTGTTTAATTTTTGTACACATCCGCAACAAAGCACTTTTTGTTTCATAGGAAAGCATTTACTTTCACACATTAATCCATCAATGTCTTTCCTATGAAACAAACAAGCAGTATCGCCCTTTTGGGGGACGGTACTGCCATTTGCATCGCTATCCTCTACCTTCCACGGTACATATCCTCATAATATTTCTGATAGTCTCCGCTGGTCACGTTCTTCATCCATGCCTCATTTTCAAAAAACCACGCAATTGTCTTCCGTATCCCCTCATCAAACATTGTCTCCGGCTCCCAGCCAATCTCTGCCTTAATCTTATCCGGCGCAATCGCATAACGTCTGTCGTGTCCTTTTCGATCCTCCACGTAGGCAATCAAATCTTTGCTTACCAGCTTTCTTCTCGGATCTTCCTCCGGCAGCATCTCTTGCAGTGTATCCAAAATAATATGAACAATTTCGATGTTCTGCTTTTCATTGTGCCCCCCGATGTTGTATGTCTCGCCGAGCCTTCCCTTCTCCTGTACCAGATCGATTGCCTTCGCATGATCTTCCACATAAAGCCAATCACGCACGTTCTTGCCATCACCGTACACCGGAAGCTTCTTCCCGCATAGTGCATTGTTGATAATCAAAGGAATCAGCTTTTCCGGAAACTGATAGGGTCCGTAATTATTTGAGCAGTTCGTAATATTTGCCGGAAAATGGTAGGTATCAATATAAGACTTTACCAGAAAATCACTGGCTGCCTTGCTCGCAGAATACGGACTGTGCGGATCATAGGGGGTTGTCTCATAAAAAAAGCTTCCCTCCTCCTCCAGCGATCCATACACCTCATCTGTAGAAACATGGAGAAATTTCTTGTCCTCTTTAAAAGTACCGTCCGAAAGCTCCCATGCAGCCTTGGCACAGTTTAGAATCACGGCTGTTCCGAGTACATTCGTCTTCACAAATACCTCCGGGTTTAAAATGCTGCGGTCTACATGGCTCTCTGCCGCAAAATGCACGACACGGTCAATCTCATTCTCCTGAAAAAGCTTTGTAATCGCCTCTTTATCCGTGATATCCGCTTTGACAAAGGTATAGTTATCCCTTTTCTCCACCGCTCTTAGATTCTCCAGATTTCCGGCATAGGTCAGCGCATCTACATTGATAATGCGAATCGTATCCTTATATTTTCGAAACATATAATGTATATAATTCGAACCGATAAAGCCTGCTCCGCCGGTAACCAAGTATGTTCTCATTTTGCTTAAACCCCTTTTTCTTTATTTTGTTATCATCCTATCATATTTCCGCTCAAAACACAAGTTTCGCACACTTGAGATTCCGCAGTTTCATTTTATGCCGGCCACCTTCCTGACAATCGGAATCAACCGGAGCAATTCATAGGCCAACACCGTGAAAAGAAAGCTTCCGACACAGGCACAAAACACCTGTACAAGCAAACTGTCACTCATCTGTACAATATAGTATCCCAACGCCACTAAAATAGAAAAGTGCAAAAGATAGATGGGATAAGATGCCTGATTAAAATATCTTGTAAAACCGGTTTCCCTATTCAAAAATAGTTTTCCCCCAGCCAGCAAGGCCAAGATGGAAAGCCAACCGATAAAATTTACCCACAAATCCCCATAATAAGAAAACTTATAATACATTGCTGCGGACACGGCTGTTCCAACCACGCACAAGCCCGCAAGCCATCCGATGTTTCTTTCCATTTTTTCCAAAATCAAGCGATTGCTCAACACATAATATCCGATTATATACAAGGCAAAGCTCTTTCCTATGCTGTACCCACAAAAATTACATACATAATACATCATCCAGATTGGCAGAAACAAAAGCAAGACTCCAAAAACTGACAACTTCTCCACGCTAGCTGACAGCTTCTCATATGGCTTTAGATAAAAGATGGGCAAGGCAAGCATGGAGATGATAAGAAGATATAGGATAAACCACAGATGCCCTATGGTAAATGCCCCATCATAGCCGTGAAAGTCTGTGAAATGCGTGAAAAAATATTTCCAATGCTCCACAAGACCTCCTTGATAGTGTTCAAAAAACTTTCGGGCATAAAGGGTCTGAAACGGCACCAGCAATATCGTTTGTCCAATCAACGGAATCAACAGCTTGTTGAGCCGTTGTATCACAAACTCCTTGCCCCCTCTTTTTTCTAAGGTATATCGCGCACTCATCCCTGCCAAAACAAAAAGGATGGGCATAAACCACGGATTCACAAGTGCAATCAACGTATTAAATATGTCAATATACGTCCCTTGACCGAAATCATTTCGAAGCATAAGGGTATGCATCGGAAACAACAACAAAATCGTTAGATTTCGTAGGTTGTCGATATAATGTTTTCGCACTCCTTCTTTGTGTTTTTCCATTCTTTCTCTCTATCTTCCCAGTAAAATTCTGATATAAGGAGTAAATGCATGAAGCACTGCCTGTCCCAGTCCGAAATTTTTTCTCAAAAAATAAAACCACGGTCCAAGGGGGGCTCCCTTTATGCTCTCCTTCTTTTTTAACCGCTCCCATCTGGATAAGCTCGTATCCGTCCAACCGCCCTTTGGATCGTTATCCGGACATTTCCCCACATAATAATCTGTCACATAAACCGGAATCTCCCTTTTTTTCATAGAAAGTCCATAGTCAAAATCGGCAAGCGAATGTACATAATGTGAATCAAAATTCGGAACAGAAAGAAACGTCTCTCTCTCCATCAAAAGGCAGTTCATATTAAAGCTGTCACAGCTTCGGTCCTCATCCTCCGGACGCACCTTTTGATAACGAATGCCTTTTTGATAGCGAATGCCCCCATAGGAAAAATTTCCCTCCTCATCCTGCATTGGTCCAACCAGCACAGCTGCCCTTCCAAGCTTATGGCGATAGGCCTGCGCATCCGAGATCATTTTTTCAATGACTTGCGGATAAAATTCCACATCATCATTGACAAGCAGATAATATTCCGTGTCCGTATGCTCCTTCGCATAGCCAATCCCCTCTCGCATGCCGCCCGCCCAAAAGAGCGAGCCGTCCCCATGCCGAAGTTCTATCAAAATGCCGCTTTTTTTCATTTCCTCCAGCGCCTCTTTTGTTCCGTCATTGCTTGCATCCTCTACCACAACAAAGAAAAAGGTTACGCCGGGATTCATTTTCACAAGACTCCGAATGCAAGTAAGTGTCTTCTCTTTTCGGTTATGACAAGTAAATATGACTGTAATCTGCTTCATCGTTCCTCTACCACCAATTCAAATCGGTTCGTTCTCTCACTTCTGATAATCGAACTATCACAAAATCCTCATTTTTCTGCACCGAGCCTTGCGCCGGAAAATCAGGCATATCTGCCGCCCGTCTGACTGCCTCCTCTCGCATCTGCTCCGTGGCGCCTTCCTGCAGCGAAATACCGCTGTAGGCCTTCACAAAGCCCACGATACGGTGTGTTGCTCCGGTCGGATTCTCCTCCGAGTAGTCCCACTCATAAAACGACCAGCCATACATTTCTGTTCTGGCACAGAGCGCATCATATTCCGGCATACGATATCCCACAAAGAGAACCGGAACATCGGGAAGCACTCCTCCGTTTTCCTTCTTGAGCTCTGTCATCAGCCGGTCTGTCAATGCGGCATCCTGTCTGTAGCGTACCCCATCGGTATACGCAAGCCTAAGATTATATCCGCTTTGAATCACAGCTGTAAGAAATACACAGACGATTGCCGCCATTTTTATCCCATTCCACGGTTTCTGCAATTCCTCTCGCAGACTTTTCATCCCATACATCCCGAAAAAGGCAGCTGCCACCGGCAAGGCAAACTGGGATCTGGTTACCAGCATTTCTCCCATATAGAGGGTCATCAGAAATGGAGAAAACAGCAATCCCACAAATCCCAAAAGAAGCAGCATAAGTTGAGCCTTCGAGAAAAATCCTCCTCTTTTCCATTTCAGAAAAATAGCAGAGGCGCAGAGCAGCACGCCAGCGGTATAAAAGGAAAAGTTTCGCGGTCCATAGCCGAGCACCACGTTTCTCCCTGTCCTTAAAACACTTTTAATGCAGTCTGCAATCGGCATCCGTCCCCATCCCATCTGACTTTGCATATATTCTCCGGTCGCCATGAACCAGGTGCTTGCAATTCCGTTATACAGCAGATAAGAAATCAAAAAATGCACCAAGATCAATACGATTCCGCGTATAAGCTGCATCACATTCCTTTTTTCATCCAAAATAATGAGAAATACAGCCAGACAAATTGCAATATAATAGGTTGCCAATGCTTGATATGCCCCCAATCCGAGCACAAGAAATACGGAAGCCACAGCCATGGGGAGGAGTCTGCGATATCCCTGTAACACAAATGCCGCCCGCATCGAAAAAAAGGCCGCCGCCACAAGCAGCAGCATCGCCAACGCAATCTCTGCCTGCTGCAGAGAAAAATAAATCTGATAGCTCCAGATATTTGAGGTGCAATAGAGCAGAAGAAAAGCCCAGTACGGATAGCGCTCATTTTTTCTCGAAAAATGATACAAAAGAAAGGTAAGGAAATTTGCTCCTAAAATAAAAAACAAGAGAAACAGCACACCGCTCTTTTGTGCGCTGTGTGTGCCAAGTCCGAGAAGCCCCTTAAAAAAAACGAGACTGTATCTGCCTATCGTAAGCCATCCCAGCGTGCTGCCCGGCGCATTCAAAAGTTCCTCCGTATCAATCCTGATATTGTCAGAAAGGGCGAGAACCCCAAAGCAAAGCACAGAGAAAACAAATGACAGCAAAATCAATTTGCCATAGGTTTTTCCATAATCTTTTATGTCAGTTGTCAGCTCGCACTTCATTTGCTTTCGGTTCCTTCCCTACCTCTCCAATGTCTTAAAATATTCGTCCAGTGCGTCCTGCCAATCCGCCATACGATAGGTGTCAGTAAGACGCATCATATAATTGTCCAAAATGGAATATGCAGGACGACTTGCCGCATTTGGATTTAATCTCTTGTACTCCTCACTGGTCACATGATTTACTTTGGTAGCTTTCCCTGCTCGTTTAAAAATTGCCTCCGCAAAGTCAGCCCAGTTCGTGGCTCCCTCACACGTTGCATGATACAGCCCATAGCTTTCCGTACCCTCAAAATGCTTGATTGCTCTTGCGAGCTCGACCGCACTCGTAGGCGACCCCTGCTGATCACACACAACGCTGACTTCCTCTCTTGTCTCCGCCAGTCCCAGCATTGTTTTCACAAAATTTTTCCCATCTCCATACAGCCATGCCGTCCGAAAAATAAAATGCTTTTTCGCAAACTCTTTCACAAAGCTTTCGCCCTCCAACTTTGTTTTTCCATAAGCGCTGATCGGATTTGGCGTATCAAATTCCGTATATGGCTTTGTTCCATTTCCCTCAAATACATAGTCGGTAGAAACGTGAATCAGCTTTGCATCCACCTCATTTGCCGCAATGCTCAAATTGCGCGGGCCAATGGCATTGATTCGATATGCGGCATCCCACTGCTGCTCACAGGCATCTACATTGGTATGAGCCGCACAGTTGATGATGACCTGCGGGCGCAGCTTTCTTACAAGCTTCAAAACCGCATCTATATTTGTAATATCCAAGGCATAGATTCCCTCTCCCTCCATCACATCTGTAAGAAGAAACTCTGCCTCATTCTCCTTGTATTCTCTCCGTATCGCTCTCCCTAGCTGTCCGTTACAGCCGGACACCAATATCTTTTTCATAATCAAACTTCCCTTACTCTCCCAATCCGTTTTCAATGGCTTTTACAAGGTAACCCAATGCATCTGCCTCATCTTCTCCTTCACAAATCAAATCGATTTCATCTCCCGATTTGATACATGCTCCCAGTACGCTCAGCACGCTTTTTGCATTCGCTGTATTTTCTCTGTACCGGAATGTCACTCTCGACTTAAACTTCATCGCTTCCTTGCACAGAATCCCTGCCGGTCTTAAATGCAGTCCGGTAGGATTCTTGATTGTAACCTTCTGGCTTACCATGTTTGTCCCCTCCAAATCATTCTCTACCACTTACAGCATGGTCTCCGTAATCAGTTCTGCTAATCTTCTCGCTTCTCCTTCGATTGCCTCCTGATTCTTTCCCTCAATCATAACACGAACCAACGGCTCTGTACCTGATGGGCGAATCAAGACACGACCTTCCCCATTAAATTTCTTCTCTACCTCTGCAATGGCATCTGCAATCTCCTGGTAATCCATAAAATTTTCTTTTTTATGATTCGGCACCTTTGCATTTACCAAGGCCTGCGGAAGAACCTCCATAATCTCGGCCAGCTCAGACAGTGGCTTCTTGGTCTCTACCATTACCTCAAGCAGACGCAAGGCACTTAAAAGCCCATCTCCCGTTGTGTTGTCATCCAAAAAGATCACATGCCCCGACTGCTCTCCACCGATGTTATAGCCATTCTCAAGCATATTCTCAAGCACATAGCGATCCCCAACCTTGGTTTTCTCTACACAAATTCCCTCTCTCTCTCCCATCAGAGTAAATCCGAGATTGCTCATGACAGTAACTACAACAGTCTCTTTTTTTAATCTGCCCTTGGCCTTCATAAAATTGGCACAAATTGCCATAATCTGATCTCCGTCTACGACATTTCCATTTTCGTCTACCGCAAGCATGCGGTCTGCATCTCCGTCAAACGCAATCCCAATGTCCGCCTTTTCATATACGACACGTGCCTTTAGCTCATCCATGTGCGTAGAGCCGCAATTCGCATTGATGTTTGTTCCGTCCGGATTTATGTGGATGGGCACCAATTTGGCACCCAAATCCTGCAAGGTTTTTATCGAGGTATAATAAGCGGCACCCTCTGCACAGTCTGCTACAATTTTCATCCCGCTCAAATCAATCGGAACACAGCTTTTCATAAATTTTACGTATTCATCCCGAAGGTCAAACCGATAGTCAATTCTCCCGACTCCCGACCCAATCGGCAACGTTACCTCCCGCATGTTGTTACGAATCAAAGCCTCGATCTCATCCTCCAGTGCGTCCGACAATTTATAGCCTTCCCCATTAAAAAATTTAATCCCATTAAATTCCATCGGATTATGGGAAGCCGAAATGACAACTCCCGCGTCTACCTTATGCTTTCTCGTCAGATATGCAATCGCCGGAGTCGGCATAACTCCGACAAAAATTGCATTTGCTCCGACGGAGCAGATGCCTGCCATCAAAGCGCTTGCCAACATCCCACCCGATATCCTCGTATCGCATCCCACAATAATGGTCGCCTGATGCTCCTGCTCTCTTGTTAGAACATACGCACCCGCCTGCCCCAGTTTTGTCGCCAGTTCCACGGAAATCTCAGAGCCTGCCACTCCGCGCACTCCGTCTGTACCGAACATTCTTGCCATTTTATCCTCCACTTTCATTTTATGCTGCATCTGTTTCCACAATATTTTTCTGACTGTCGGCTGTCTCTTTACGCACAATGCTGACAGAAACCTCTGTCCGATTTACCAGCTCTAAGTCCGTATCCTCCATATTCAAAATGATTTCCAGCTGATGCTCTCCCCTGCCAAGTCCTTCCGCATCTATCATGCCCGAAATATCCTCTGCCTTCAAGGCGTCAATGACACTGCTCCTCCCCTCCAGCTCCAAAAAGACCGTGTTCTCTTCAAAGGCAAGCTCATATCCCTCCCGCAGATTGCGAACAGACAGATTCTCTGTCGAAATCTCAAAGGTCTTTGTTTTTAACGGCTCAATTTTTACTGTTACACTTACCTTTGCATCGGAGGTCAGCACCAGCATCGTCCCTTCCGGCATATAGGAGGAAATATCGACTGTCGTCTCTATCGTCTGCGTCGCTCCCGTCAAATCCAATACCTCTTCGGGAATTGTAATCTTATTTACCGGATTTAAAACAACCGCCTCTCCCTTAATCCGTACTTTTTCCGGCTTGCAGGAAACCTCTGTCATAACGTATCCTTCCGCCGGGCTTCCACTTGTCAAAAATTCCAGCGGCACGTCTTTCGTATTCAAAATTTGCGCTTTAATGGATACCTTGTCAACGCTGAGCTTTAGCTTTGTCGTATCAATTACATCTCCGTTCACATCATAAAATACCGGAATCACGACATCTGTGACATCCGTCGCCATGCCATCCACATTCACAGACGCAACCACCTTATCGATTTGGCTGACAATCGATGCCGGTCCTTGTATCTTCATAATATTAGAGCCGGTCAGCTCCACTTTTCCAAGTGCACAGCCCTCTGCCACTACCCCGCCGGTTTCTGCAATAATCGGCTTTTGAATTCTTCCCAAATTTTCCAAAGCGACTTCCTTATACAGCTTGGTGGCAATGGAAACCTCAGATGCCCGGTACTTCGACTGTGTTATCGTTACCGGCACCCGAAAGCTCTCTCTTTCTGCATCGTATTCAATCTTTGACATATCTGCGGTAGCAGAAAAATCTGCATTGGACAAATTGTTCAAAATCGTCCTGTTTGCAGATACCCGGAATGTAATCGTATTGCTTCCGTCAAGCACCTCAAACACTTTATTCTGTGCTGTAATAAAATCCTGATTTTCAAAGGAAATGCTCGTGGTATAATAGTCCGACTTTACCGGATCATCAATATTTACCACCACAACCCACATGACTGCAGCAAACAGGATTGCCAGTATTTTGAGGCCGAAATTATTTGTTAGCTTTTTGATAATTTTCTTTAGCATCCTTCAGCCTCCTTTTCCATGATTCAATTTTCGAGCCATCCTGCTCATTCTTCTGCAAAGACAGCAGCTTATTTCTCAGAAAATCCGCATCTACATTGCGATACAGTTCTCCATTCATCGCAATAGATATACGACCTGTTTCCTCCGAAACAACAATTGTCAAGGAATCTCCCGCCTCACTGATTCCGACAGCTGCACGATGTCTCGTTCCCAAATCCTTGCTGATGCTAAGGGAATCCGAAAGCGGCAGATAACAAGTCGCTGCCACAATACGATCTCCTCGCACAATGACCGCACCATCGTGCAGCGGCGTGTTTTTTTCAAAAATATTAATCAAAAGCTGGCTTGTAAGAAGGCCATCTACCGCAATTCCCGTTCTCTCGTATTCTGTCAGCATTACCTTATCTTCAATTACAATCAAGGCTCCCGTCTTTACCTTTCCCATCTCATAGCACGCTTTTACCAGCTCACTGATTGTCTTGTCAGAAAACTTACCGGTTCCGCCTTTTGCAGAATCAAATGGGATAAAGGAGGTCAAAAAGCTCCTTCGCCCCAAGCTCTCAAGCACCCTTCGCATCTCCGGCTGAAAAATTACCACAAGCGCAATAATTGCGACACTTGCAATATTTCGGACAATCCAGATAATCGTATTCATCTGAAATATGACTGCCATCGCCACAAAAAGCAGAATCACAATAATCCCACGAAGCAGCATCCATGCACGCGTATCCTTAATCCATAGCAGCATGTAATAAAACAGAATCGCGATAATGACAATCTCGACAATATCTGTTACTGTCACCTTTAAATTCATATAAGTCGATGCCTTCTCAAAAAAGGCATCTAATGTGGCAATTACACTCTGCACACGTCTCACATTCCTTTCTGCTTTTTATTCGTCCTCCCGGCCTTTGCACCTCGCATCGCTATCTCGCCTTGCTTGGATGCCTCTTTGCCAGATGCTCCTTTTTTTCGTCTTTCCCTCCAAAGCGCTTAATCTGCTTATCCGCACCTGAGACAGTAGCCTTGGGAACTGCTTTCACATAATAGTAATACTCATCATCTTCAAATTGAAGCCGCTCCGTTCTCGAATAGTCCAAATTGAAAAACAAAAACTGCAGCAAAAAAGCAATCAGGCAGGAAACGGCGCTTCCCAGCAGCACGCCCGCCAACTTGCCCGGAATCTCCAGCAGCATATAGCCTGCAATCATTCCGATTGCCTCAAATAAAATACCCGATAAAATTGCAATCATCCACGAATTTTCGATGGACATTCTACGGATTACATATACGAGCAGCATCGTTGTTGCCATAACGCTAAGCATCAGAAGCATCTCTCTGTTTCCAAGCAGCTGGTTTAACGCAACCACAATCTTGGAAGTCTCTGCCTCTGCCGCACCGCTTAAAACAGTAGCATTCTCCTTCACGCCGTTTAAAAAATAGTAGACAACCGTTCCGCATACCAAAGGAAAGATTGCGTATATCTCTCGCAAAAGACCCATGCCAAGGGGCATTACCTGCGGAACATGCAAACGACAGCAAACGACGGTCAAAAGCACATCATATCCGTTTTTTGGCGAAAATCTGAAATACAAAAAGTAAATTACAACAAACAAAAGCAGCGCAACAATGCATACCTCCAAAGACAACGCATACATGTGCAGCAAAATAACCCCCGACGACAGAACAACCGTTCCGTTAATCGGCAGAATCGAACACAGCAAGGCCAGCATCAAGGCCACAGGCATCTTGCTGATGCTGCTCATATATCCAATATTTCCATTTATCAGTGTAAATACCACAAATGCCAAAATAAATTTAATCAGTGGTGTCAAAAACACCTCATTTTTACCGTAAAAGCGAATCGCCTTCGCTTTTAATTCCAACATGGTTGTCATCCTTGCCTCCCGCCGTTATTCTCAGTCTCCCTCTCTTTGCGTCTTATTCTCGCCCCGTTCATACATTGCATTTACTGTTCTTAGACTATTGTAATATTTTTTTACTTTTTTTCGACCTTCCGTATATTTTACCTGAAAAACAATATAGGTAGCTCCCATATAAAGCAGCATGAAAGTCAGATATAAAATCAGTACCTTTGCCGCAAACTCAAAAATTCCGTTTCCCGTCATTTTCCTTATCAGAGTATCCATGGAATAAAGTGCCCAGATAGCAAACATCATCGCATAAGTAATTGTACCTGTCACAAAGCTTTTTAGCATCTGCAACGAGACATAATCTTTTCTTGCGTACTGCGTCATAGGTTTGCAGGACTTTCCGTCATTGGTATCAAATTTGGCAATTTTTACCAGTTGTCGCAAGCGTTCCTCATTTACCATACAGCTCTGTATTCCCTTTCTGTTTTTCCTTAATTTTGCACATAGTTGCGCATTCTTGCACTATTATACCATAATATGCAAGATTTTCAAAGAAAAAAAGCAGAAACTCCACCGTTCCTGCTTTCCAATCTCTATTTTTGCAAGAAACGCATACGATTCCCGTCGCGCTCTCTTTGAACCGGCTGTTTTACCTTTGGCTTATCGATGGCACTGGCAAATGTATTGGTAAGGTCAATTTTGCATTTGTCGCAGAAACGCCCTGTCTTAATCGGAATTCCGCAATGCTCACAGACAATGCCATCCACAGTCGCATCCGAAAGCGCAAGACGCTCCTCACGAATCCACTGCTTAATCTGCTTTACCGCAACATCCATCTCCTCCGATACCTGTGCGATTGTCGCTCCCGGATTGTCCCGCAGATATTGCTTTACCTCCTGAAACTTTTCCTCAAGCTTGCGCTTGCACGCTTCGCAAAGCGGTGTTCCTCCCACAAAATTGAACAATCTCCCACATCCCTTACAGCTCATTACCTCCATGATAGACACCTCCTCTGTCAATATCCAGCACCGATACTGATACAAATATAATAAGCTTCGTCTATTCCTGCAGAAAGCAACACCTCGGAAACCGCATCCATTGTGCTTCCTGTTGTGTAAATATCATCTACCAATAACACCCTTTTATATTTTACTATATTGGGCATAAATTGAAAAGCATTTTTTAAGTTACGCTTCCGCTCTTTCTCCTTTAATTCTTTTTGCGGAACTGTATTTCGCGTTCTGGATACCAGCCTTTCCTCCACCGGTATGCCAAGCTCTCTGCCAAGGCTTCTAGCAAAGCATTCTGCCTGATTATAGCCCCGGCGTCTCTTTTTGGGAGGATACATCGGAATCGGAACAATCGCTTCAATCTGTCGCCTTTTGATCCAATCACCGTAAAGAGCCGCAGCTTCCCTTGCGTAAAAGGTCGCATACTCTCTTTTGTTTCCATATTTAAAACGATATAAGGACTGTCGGATTCTTCCCTCATATACAAATACTGCCTTTCCCTGCTTGTAGCAATGTCTCTTTTTTGCACAGTCCGGGCAATATTCAACTCGTTCGTTCTGCAGCGGCTTGCCGCAACGCTTGCAGACCGGCTCTGCAATTCGCTTTATCGCTGTATCACAGGAGGCACAGACAAGTTCCCCCGAGGAAAGCAGCCTATCACACCCCGGGCAGTGCGGCGGATAAATTATATCCAGCAAAAACTCCCTTATCGCCTCTGCCATTTTTTTTATTGTTTTCCTTGTAATGCCCATACCTTCCTTTCCAAGTCTCTCCCTCTGATTTTCCGGTTTGCATTACATTTTTCTTATTCTATCATTTTTTCAATCGAGATGCCATAAATATTTTCTTAAAATTTTTCCTCCGATGTGTCTTTATCGCGATTTTCCAAAACATTTTAGTTGACGAATGGTCTTTGTGACATTATAATCACAATTATGACAGGCATTAATACATTAATGCGCTAAAGGAGGAAGTGAAACATATGAAAAGAGCAAGTAAAGTTCTTTCCCTGACACTGGCCGCTGCTCTCGCAGTATCCATGGCCGCATGCGGGGGAAGCAGTTCCGCAACAGACAAAAACAAAACAGAAGCAGGTGCCTCTGCCGGCAACGCACAGGCAGCAGGCGATTCCGACAGCACTGCCGGAACCACCTATCACATCGGTGTTTTACAGCAGCTGGAGCATCCTGCACTGGATTCCGCCACGGAAGGCTTTAAGGACGCTTTAACCGAGCTTCTCGGTACTGACAACGTAGTTTTTGATGTGCAGAATGCGCAGGGCGAGCAGGCAAACTGTGCTACCATCGCAAACAACTTTGTGGCAAACGGTTATGATTTGATTCTCGCCAATGCAACGACTGCTCTCCAGAGTGCAGCTGCAGCCACAAGCAGCATCCCGATTCTTGGCACTTCCGTTACAGACTATGCAACCGCCCTCGATATTGATGACTGGTCAGGAGCCACCGGCACCAATATATCCGGAACCTCTGATTTGGCTCCCTTGGATCAGCAGGAGGATATGTTAATAGAGCTCTTCCCGGACGCAAAGACTGTGGGCATTCTTTACTGCTCCGCAGAGCCGAACTCCATCTATCAGGCGACACAGTTTGCAGCAGCTTTGGAAGCGGACGGCCTTGCTTATAAAGAATATACGGTTGCAGATTCCAATGATATTGCTTCCGTTGTCCAAAACGCCATCGCCGAGGTCGATGTCATCTACATTCCAACAGACAATACGATGGCGGGCAACACCGAAACAATCCATAACATCGCTCTTCCGGCAGGCGTTCCGATTATTGCAGGAGAAGCAGGTATCTGCTCCGGCTGTGGTGTGGCTACTCTCTCTATCAGCTACTATGATATCGGTTATCGCGCCGGAGAGATGGCATACGATGTTCTTGTAAACGGAGCTGATATTACCACTATGGAAATTCAGTATGCGGATTCTGTTACCAAGCAGTATAATGCAGAGATTTGCACAAAGCTTGGTATTACCATTCCGGATGATTATGAGGCGATTGCTACAGAATAACAGTAAATTACGAGGTTTTGGATGATGTTTTCTCTAATGGATTATTTTGCGAGTTTGGACCCGAGTGCCCTGCTCCGCACCATGCCCGGCGCTTTTGCGCAGGGCATGGTATGGGGGCTGATGGCTCTCGGCGTTTATATTACCTATCGTCTTTTGGACTTTCCCGATTTGACGGTAGATGGATCTCTTGCGACAGGCGGCGCAGTTGCCGTCATGCTCATTCGCGGAGAACTTTTCCCCTGGCTTAGTCCAATCAGCCCTTGGATTGCACTTATTTTCGCCTTCCTTGCGGGGATGACCGCCGGACTGATTACCGGCCTTTTGCACACACAGCTTGGGATTCCCGGCATCCTTGCCGGCATCCTAACTCAGATTTCTCTGTACTCTGTCAATCTTGTTATCATGGGCAGCTCCAACCAGGCAGTCAGTGTGGACAAATACAATCTGGTCGTATCTCTTCGCTATATCTCGGATTCGCCCGAAACGAAGATACGGTTGTTTGTTGTCTGTGTCCTATTCTGTGTTGCGCTCGTCGGTCTTCTCTACTGGTATTTTGGTACCGAGCAGGGACACGCCATTCGTGCAACAGGCTGTAACCGGCAGATGGCAAGAGCACAGGGAATTAACACAAACTTTCATACCGTGCTTGCTTTGATGCTTTCCAATGGTCTTGTCGCCCTCTCAGGCGGCCTCTATGCCCAGTATCAGGGCGCTGCCGATGTGAATATGGGACGTGGTGCGATCGTCATAGGTCTGGCAGCCGTAATTATCGGGGAGGTCTTGTTTGGAAAGCTGTGTGCAGGAAAGCATTTTTCTTTTGCTTATACGCTTTTCTCTGTAAGTGGCGGCGCCATCATTTATTACATCGTAATCAATGTGGTACTGTGGATGAAGCTTCCTTCC
>JAQXLR010000072.1 GCA_029012225.1 Clostridiales bacterium | reverse complement strand
GCCTTCTTTTTCTTTTTTATAATTCGTTGTTTTTGTATTTCTTAACAATTTTTGTAATACGGTCGCTTGGAATTAACAAATCACTGATAGATTGGTCATGATTCAGTGTATCAATGATATAGGCAATATATTTGCTCATATCACAGTTGATATAATAGGGTCTGGAAAGCAGCTCCTTTGTCTGATAGGTCAAATTTGTTGTGACAACCTTATAAATAATGCCCTTTTCTACTGCTTCGTCAAATTTTGCAAGACCGTTTGTGAAAAGGCCAAAGGTAGCCATAGTAAAGATGCGGCGTGCTTTTCTCTTTTTTAGCTCTGTTGCAACATCAATCATGCTTTCACCGGAAGAAATCATATCATCAATGATAATGACATCCTTGCCTTCTACGGAGGAGCCTAAAAATTCGTGAGCGACAATCGGATTGCGGCCATCTACAACCTGACTGTAATCGCGACGCTTATAAAACATACCCATATCAAGACCCAGCACGTTGGCCAGATAGATGGCACGGTTTGTCCCACCTTCATCGGGACTGATAATCATCATATGCTCGGAATCAATTTGTAAGTCAGGAACCTCCTTGCAGATTCCCTTGATAAACTGGTAAGCCGGCTGCACCGTTTCAAAGCCGCTCAAAGGAATTGCGTTTTGCACACGGGGATCATGCGCATCAAAGGTAATGATATTGTCCACCCCCATGGAGGTAAGCTCCTGCAAGGCGAGAGCACAGTCTAAGGATTCTCTTGCGGTACGCTTGTGCTGCCTGCCCTCATACAGGAACGGAATGATAACGGTAATGCGTCTGGCCTTTCCCCCTACAGCTGCAATGATGCGCTTTAAGTCGGCATAATGGTCGTCCGGCGACATATGATTTTCATGGCCGCATACAGTGTAAGTTAAGCTGTAATTGGTGACGTCCACCATCAAATATAAGTCATATCCTCGTACAGATTCCTGAATGACACCTTTTGCCTCGCCCGTTCCAAAACGGGGAATGGAGGTAGAAAGGAGATAGGAGTCACGGCGATAGTCTTTAAAGGCAGGATTGCTTGCGTGCTTGTGCTGCCTGGTATCTCTCCAGCCTACCAGATACTGGTCTACTTTTACGCCTAATTCTTTGCAGCTTTCCAGCGGAATTAATCCAAGAACTCCGTCTGGAATGGTTTCTAAATTTCTTTCATCGTTTGGCATGAATGCTCCCTCCATAAAATTGTTGAAAATATATTTAAAAATTTTCTAAATATATGCTTGATAAAAATGCCCTATCAGGAAGAGGCTCTTTTTTTTAAGATACGAATGTCATCTCCAAAAAGCTTAATGAGAGTATAGCTGCTGGAAATACGCGAAAGCACACGCTCAGAATAGAGGTCTGCCAGCTGGTTCATTCCCAGATTGGTGGAAATAATTGTAGATTTCCTTCGTAGTATTCGCTCATTTAAGCATAAAAATAACTGTGATGTTGTAAATGAATTGGTAAGCTCCGTTCCTAGGTCGTCAAGAATCAATAAATCACAGTTGAAAATATTTTGATGTGCCGCAATGGCATCTACATCCTTTTGAAAGACACCCTTACTTAATATATCAAATAATTGAAATGCCGTAAAGTATATGACGGAATAGCCGCCGTCCATCAGCTCCTTTGCGACGCAATTAGAGAGAAAGGTTTTTCCGACCCCGGTATCTCCGTAAAGGTAGAGATTGGAAAACGTATCGTCAAAGGAATCAATAAAAGCGTGACATTTTGCCACTGCATCTTTCGCGGTCATAAGAGCAGACATCCCGGTAGCCGGGTTTATGACGCTGTCTGAATAATAGGCAAAGGAAAAGGTGCGAAAATTTTCCTTTTGCAAAATATCCTTTAAATTGGATTGCGTGTAGACAAGATTGATGGCGGCCTGTTGAAAGCAATGGCAGCGCTTTCCGTTTATAAATCCGGTGTCCTTGCAGTCTGCGCAGGTATAGACCGGGGTAAAGTAGTCAGCAGGAAAGCCATGTGTGGCAAGCAGGTCGGCCTTCTTGGCACGGTAGGCAAGAAGCTGTGAACGCAAATCGTCAAGCGCAGCCTGATCGCCGTCCAGCAGACGCTTGGCCTGCGCAACAGAGCAGGAAGCGATCGCATCGTCAATCTCCTTTAGACGCGGAATGCGCCGATAGGCATCCTCTGTTTTTGCTTGCAAAAGGTGTTGATTTTTCAATTGCCTTGCGTCATATTCACGCACAATCTCATCGTATTGTGAATTTGTAAGGGGCATAGCAGACTCTCCTATTTAATGTGCCGTATGTGTCGTAAGCAGCATCTTTTCAAGCTCATCATAATCATAGGAACGCTGCTTAAAATTGTTGAATTTATTTCTGGAAGTGACGGGGGCACCTGTGAGAGCGGGTGCTTTTGCACTTTTTTTCCTGCTTTGATATTCTGCATCTGTCTTAGCAATCTCACTTAAGCTGCGGAGCTGCTTTTTGTGCCAGTTTGTTAAAATGGAATCGGCATACTCAAAGCTTGGTTGGTGAATGGCTTGAATCGTGCGT
>JAQXLR010000071.1 GCA_029012225.1 Clostridiales bacterium | reverse complement strand
TATGCACACGAAAAAGAGAGAGAGACGCTTGAGAATCCTGCAATCAATCTAAGCGGCTGGGACGGGGGACAGGTTTCTTATTATGCAGACATATACCTAAAAGATGAGCAGGAAATGGATCTGGCAGGCTTTCATATTCGCGTCCTGTTTACCCCGGGACATACGGTCGGAGGCTGCTGCTACTACTTTTCCTATCAGAATACTGTTTTTACGGGAGATACGCTGTTTGCGCAGTCTGTCGGAAGAACCGATTTTCCGGGAGGAAGTGCGGCAACGCTGATTCGCAGTATCAAAGAAAAGCTGATGCCCCTTCCGGATGAAACGACCGTATATGCAGGACATGAGGATTCCACAACGATTGGGAGAGAGCGGATGTACAATCCCTATCTGTAAGAAAAGAGCAAAGCATGATTTCAGTGACCTTAAACAGACCGGATTTTGAATATGATATCCATTCTTTGATCAAGGCCTTTTATCCCAAGGAGTATGTGCGCGTTTCACAGGGAGAGAAATGCTGTGGGACGAAGGATGATGTTCTGTGGCTTCGGATTTTTGTGGAGTACCCAACGGAGCAGACAAAGGATTTCCTGCGAATCACAGGGCAGTGCATCGATAGGGACAGCGGAGAGCCTAAAATACTGCCAAAGCGGGACATTCCAATCAGCGGAATGGACAGGACAGAGACGAAAAACAAACTAAAGCAGGGGCTCTATGAGATGCTTTCGTCCTATACAGGCAAGACGCTTCCATGGGGAACCTTGACCGGTATTCGTCCTACCAAAATTCCCATGAAGCTGCTTGAGGAGGGAAAAGAGCGGGAAGAGATAAAAAGATATATGCAGGAGACGTATTTTACTTCTGCGGACAAGGCAGCATTAGCGATTGATATTGCAGAGAGAGAGCTTGCGCTTCTCTCTAAGCTTGATTATGAGAAGGGCTATAGTCTCTACATAGGGATTCCGTTTTGCCCCACAACCTGTCTGTACTGCTCGTTTCCTTCCTATCCTGTGGCAGCATGGGCAAAGCGCATCGATGCCTATCTGGATGCACTGGAAAAGGAGATGGCTTTTGTGGCGGAAAGCTGTGCCGGCAGAGCATTGAATACGATTTATATCGGCGGTGGGACACCGACTACGTTAGAGCCTTATCAGCTTGACCGATTGATTCAGAATATAAAATGCCGCTTCGACTTATCGGCCTGTCTTGAATTTACGGTGGAGGCAGGAAGACCCGACAGCATTACGGAGGAAAAGCTTGCCGTCTTACGAGAGCATACGATCTCCCGGATTTCCATCAATCCGCAGACAATGAAGCAAGAGACGCTAAGGCTGATCGGCAGACATCATACGGTGGAGGAGACGACAGAGTGCTTCCTGCTTGCAAGAAGGCTGGGCTTTGATAATATCAATATGGATTTGATTTTGGGACTGCCCGAGGAGACGATTTCTGATGTCAGACATACGATGGAGCGCCTAAGAGAGCTTGCGCCGGATAACCTTACCGTACATTCTCTTGCGCTCAAAAGAGCTGCACGCTTAAACATATGCAGAGAGGAATACAAGGACTATCAGATGATAAACACGCAGGAGCATATGGATATCGTGGCAGCATATGCAAGGGAGATGGGACTTTTTCCCTACTACCTGTATCGTCAGAAGGGGATGGCGGGAAATCTTGAAAATGTAGGATACGCAAGACCGGGGAAGGCAGGAATCTATAATATTTTGATTATGGAGGAGAAACAGACGATTCTTGGCCTTGGGGCAGGCTCCACGACAAAATTTGTGCTTCCGAATCATGGGAATACGCAGATTATCCGGGTTGAGAATGTTAAGGATGTGGAGCATTATCTGACACGGACAGAGGAAATGATAGAGAGAAAAAGAAAAAAGATGGAGGAAATAGGATGGCATTAAGCAAAAAGCCGGTCAATGGCATGAAGGATATCTTACCGGAGGAAATGAAAATTCGGGATTATGTACAGCAGGTAATCAAGGAAACCTACCGTAGCTTTGGATTTACGCCGATTGAGACGCCATGCATGGAGCACATTGAAAATCTGTCCAACAAGCAGGGGGGAGAGAATGAAAAGCTGATTTTTAAGGTAATGAAGCGAGGTGAAAAGCTAAAGCTGGAGGCAACCTCGCAGGAAGCGGATTTGGTGGATTTTGGAATGCGTTATGATCTGACCGTACCGCTTGTTCGCTTTTACGCCAACCACGCAAATGAGCTTCCGTCTCCCTTTAAGGCGCTTCAGATGGGCAATGTCTGGAGAGCAGACCGACCGCAGAGAGGAAGGTATCGTCAATTTATGCAATGCGACATTGACATTATCGGGGAGTCCGGCAATCTGGCAGAAATCGAATTGATTCTTGCTACGACAGGAACGCTTGGAAGGCTTGGGTTTTCTGATTTTGAAATTCGTATCAACGAGCGTCGCATTCTAAAGGCAATGGCAGCGTACAGCGGGTTTTTAGAGGAGGATTACGATACGGTATTTATCATCTTAGACAAGATGGATAAAATCGGAGTAGAAGGCGTGGCAAATGAGTTAAAAGAGCAGGGCTATGCACAGGAAGCGGTAGAAAAGTATATGGGGCTTTTTCGTGGAGTAGAAAAGGCAGAGAATGGATTGGAATATCTGGCTGCTGAGCTTTCTGATTTTCTTGAGCCGGATGTTGAGCAGAATCTAAAGGAGATTATAGGCAGTGTAGAAAATGCCAAATGCGCAGATTTTCGAATGGTATTTGATCCGACGCTGGTACGCGGCATGAGCTATTATACCGGCACTATTTTTGAGATTTCCATGCCAAAGCTTGGAATCGCCTGTGGAGGAGGCGGCCGTTATGATAAGATGGTTGGCAAATTTACGGGAAAGGATGTACCGGCCTGTGGCTTTTCCATCGGCTTTGAACGAATTGTCCTTCTTTTGGAGGAGAGTGGCTTTATTGTTCCGATGCAGCGTCCGAAGGTGGCATACTTACTGGAAAAGGGCTATCCGGCAGATAAGCTGGTTGATGTCATTGCCAAGGCACAGGAGGAAAGAATCGCAGGCAAGCAGGTGCTTGTAGTCAGAATGAATAAAAATAAAAAGTTTCAGAAGGAGAAGCTTGCGGCAGAGGGCTATAAGGAAATAATTGAGTTTTTTAATGACGAAACATGATTTATAGTGTAAGATAGGTTTTAGGAATATGCAAGGAGCTTTCAGATATGATACAGTCAAGAACACATAACTGCAATGAACTGCGTCTTTCCGATGCAGGAGAGAAAGTGACCATTGTCGGATGGTATGAAAATATGCGAAAGGTCAGCAAAAATCTCGGATTTTTGATTTTGCGTGATTTTTATGGCATAACGCAGGTCGTCATAGAGACAGAGGAAATGATGGAAATCATCGATGGCATAAACAAAGAGTCTACCATACAGGTGGAGGGAGTCGTGCGGGAGCGTTCCAGCAAAAATGCAGAGCTTCCCACCGGAGAGATTGAGGTGGTGCCGGAGCGGATTGCGATTTTGGGAAAATGCATTCATAATGCGCTGCCGTTTGAAATCAATCAGTCCAGAGAAGCAGATGAAAATGCAAGATTGAAATATCGTTATCTTGATTTGAGGAATCCTGCCGTAAAGAATAAAATCATTCTGCGCAGTAAGATTGTAGCAGAACTTCGTCAGAGAATGACGGCGCTTGATTTTATGGAAATTACGACACCGATTTTAACCTGCTCCTCGCCTGAGGGAGCCAGAGATTATCTTGTTCCGTCAAGAAATCATCCGGGCAAATTTTACGCATTGCCGCAGGCGCCGCAGCAGTTTAAGCAGATTTTAATGGCATCCGGTTTTGATCGCTATTTTCAGATTGCTCCCTGCTTCCGTGATGAGGATGCGAGAGCGGATCGCTCTCCGGGCGAGTTTTATCAGCTTGATCTGGAGATGGCATTTGCCTCGCAGGAGGATGTTTTTGCCGTGATAGAGGAAGTTTTGCCTCCTGTTTTTGAAAAGTACGGCGTTTATCGGACAGCTTCGAGAACACCGTTTGTGAGGATTCCGTATTTGGAGGCAATGGAAAAATACGGGACGGATAAGCCGGATCTTCGCATCAATTTGGTGCTCAAGGATGTGACAGAGGTGCTGGCAGATTGTGGCTTTGAGCCTTTTGCGGGGCAGACGGTAGAGGCGATTGTTGTAGATGGCTTTGCCGCAACAAGAAAGCAGATCGATGCAATTTGTGCCGAGGTCGAGGTACAGACTGCCAACAAGGCATTTTGGTTTAAGGTAGATGAAAATGGAGAGCTGGTGGGGGGGATTGCAAAATTCCTCGCAGATAGAAAGGATAGAGTTGTAGAAGCACTTGGTCTAAAGCCGGGCGATTTTATCGGACTTACTGCCGGAGGACGGCTTGCGGCGCAAAAGACCGCCGGAGTACTGCGTCGCTTGCTCGGGGCTGCCAGCGAGAAGCATATGAAGAAGGATTGTTACGAATTTTGCTGGATTGTTGATTTTCCGATGTACGAAATCGGAGAGGAGTCGGGAGAGCTGGAGTTTTGTCACAACCCATTTTCCATGCCGCAGGGAGGCATGGATGCACTGGAAAACAAGGAGCCGCTCTCAATTCTGGCATATCAGTATGATTTGGTGTGCAATGGGGTCGAGCTTTCCTCAGGCGCAGTTCGGAATCATAATCCGGAGATTATGATTCGTGCCTTTGAGATGGTGGGGCTTGGCGAGGAGGACGTGAAGGCAAAATTTCCTGCCATGTATCATGCTTTCTGCTATGGAGCACCGCCTCATGCGGGAATTGCTCCGGGGGTAGACAGAATGATTATGCTGATTTGCGGCGAGGAGAGCATCCGTGAGATTATTCCGTTCCCGATGAATAAAAATGCGATGGATGTAATGATGGGGGCACCGGCGAGCGTAGAGAAAAGACAGCTGGATGACGTGCATATTGCTTTAAACCTGCCTTCACAGGATGTATGAATTTAAGAGGAATATCGTGTGAAAAATCTATATACGGAAGATTTTTCACACGCAACTTTGTGTCTGCAGTGGAAAGTTTGCAGGCAGAGGGAAAGGCATGGTAATAGGATGGAAATTAAACGTATTGGAGAAAATAAAATCAGATGTGCGCTTACGGAGACAGAGATTCAGGCAATGGGCTTTGATATTGATGATATCATAGGAAACGGTGAGACGACACAGAGGTTTATGCAGGATGTTTTAAGTATGGTGCAAAAGCAGGAGAATATCCATCTGGAGCACGTATCGCCTATGGTAAAGGCAGAGTTGTTGCAGGATCACAGTATGGCAATTACATTTGGAGGAGAGGCAGAGGCTTCCTTTCAAGGGCTTGTTGAAACCATGCAGCAGCTGATGAATAAAATGGGACTGGATGGGATAGCGGATTTTAAGTCCAAAAGCAAAGAGGAGAGGAAAGAGCTGATTGAGGGGGTTCTTAAGAATGTTCACACAGAGCCCCAGGATGCGAAACTTTCCGATCCACAGCAGACAGAAAAAAAGCCTATGAAATGTGCGCTTCGTTTTTTGGATATGGAGGCGGTAGTTGGAACGGCAAAGGTCTGCTTCCCGGAGAAGCTGCCCAAAAGCAGCCTCTATAAGATGGAGGGCATGTATTATCTCGTTATGGACTTTGACGGATTTGTCAAATCGGAGATGCGTCCCTTTGCGTTTGGGGCGGTTGAGTATGATGACGGACATCTCTCGGAGCCGTTTGAGGTAGCGTATATCCAAGAGCATGGTACATGCATTCTGGAGAAGAATGCAATTCAGATGCTGATCAAATTATAGATACATAAGGAATATCTCCCATCGCTTCATCAAAAGATGATGCGGTGGGAGATATTTTTTGATATTTTAGCATTTTACGAATCTTTTTCACATAATTTTGAAGGGTGCGTTTCTGGACAGCAAAAAGGAAAAAGAATATAATAGCAAAAATAAAATGGGGCTTTTGATATGAGGTTTTGCAATGAATGAAATTATAACAAAGCTGGATGAAATTGAGCAAAAGGCAGAAGCGATTTTGACCAAGGCGCAGGAGCGCAGGGAGAAGATATTTTCTCAAATTGAGGATGCAAAAAGAGAGATTGATGCAAAATATGAACGTATGGAGCAAGCGGCAATGGCATTGTATTTCGAGGAATTAAGGAGCAAAAACGATGCCAAAAGGAAGGAAAAAGAGGAAAAGAGTAAGGAAGAAATAGAGGAGCTTGCGCGTTTTTTTGAAGAAAGAAAAGAGGCGCTGGCGGAAGAAATCTTTTTTCGAATCATTGAGAGAAGTCCGGAGGAGTAAGATGACGGATGGGTTGTTGGAATACAGTGGCTTGGCAGCAAAGATAAGAGCAATGCGCAGCCAGCTCCTTTCAAGGAAAGCACTGATAAAAATGGCAGAGTCGGAAACCGTAGATGATTTTGTTTCTGCTTTGCGGGAGACCGGGAAATATACATCCGTTTATGAGAGTCATACAAGACTTCATCACAGGGGTCAGGTGGAGGCACAGATAGGCGATTCCTTGTATGCGGATTACAGAAGGATTTATCGGTTTGCGGGAGCGCGGGCAAAAAGTGCACTTGAGATTTTCTTTTTTCGGTATGAGGTCAACCTGTTAAAAAGCTGTCTGGAGCATGTGTATCAGGGTGTGGACAATCGAAGACCCAGCCATCTTCGGTACCTGCCCGCTGCGTATTGCAGCTTTGATATGGCAGCGGCTGCGCAGGCAAATACAATCGCACAGCTTGTGCAGGTGCTTGCAGGAACAAGGTATGAGGCAATGATGAAGCGATTTGCGGAGACGAAGGCCATGCTCTGTGCAGATTGTATGACGCAGCTTGATATTTTTTATTATGAGACGGCATGGAGGCTTGGAAAGAAGCTTTCGGATCGGAGAACGCGAGAGATTGTGCTTGGTATTTTGGGAACGGAAATTGACTGGCAGAATATTATGTGGATGTATCGCTCCAAGCAATTTTATCAGGAGAGTAAGGACGAGACGGCAAGGAGGCTGATACCGATTGTGTATCGTCTAAAAAGGGAGGAGAAAAGAAGGCTGCTTGAGCAGGAATCGATCGACCGATTTGTGGAGATTTTAGCTGATACGGCATATTTTAAGGAAAAGGATGCAGTGGTAAAGTTGGGAGATGAAATTACCTATGGGCAGATTATGGAGAAAACCTTTCAGGCGCTATGTAGGAGGTATCCAATGTCCATAGCACCTGTGCTTCGCTATTTCTATGATAAAGAACGGGAAATTGACATGCTGACCTCAATATTGGAGTGCGTGCGCTATCGGATTCCGGCGAGGGAGATACAGGAGCTTGTGTTTCCTACAGCGCAAGGCACAGCATAGGAATGGAAGTAGAACGGAGGTTTTGCCGTGATAGAAAAAATGAAATTGCTGCACATTACGGGACCAAGGGAGGATATTGACCGTGCAGTGGATCAATATTTAAGCAGGTATGAGATTCATTTTGAGAATGTGGATGCAGACCTGGGGAGCACTTCAAATGTAAAGCCGTTTGTGGAGACAAATGGATACAGGGAAGCCTATCAAAAAGCCAAAGAGCTGTGGGAGTCTATGGAGCCCTTCACGGGACAGGTTGAGAGAATGAAGCCCAAAATGGCGGAGGAGTTCGTCAACACACTTTCCGGTATGGTAGAGCGCATCCGCCATAGGCAAGAGGAGTTGCGGCAAAAAAAGATGGAAGCACAAGGGCGGATGGAGGAGCTTGTGCCATTCCGTGGTCTTGATTATGAATTGCACAAAATTCAGGAATTTCAATTTATTGCATTTCGCTTTGGGAGAATCGCAAGAGAATATTACCGGAAAATGATGCAGTATGTGCATCGGACGGATTATGTGCTTTTTTACGAATGTCACAGTGATGCAAATTATGTATGGGGGGCATATTTTGTTCCGGAGCTGTACAAAAAGCTTGTGGATGCTGTCTGTCTTGCCTTTCACTTTGAAGGGATTCCCATTCCGGACAGCCTTGCAGGAACACCGGAAAAGGCATATCTGGATGCAAGAAAAGAGTACGAGGCGTGTGGAAAGGAGATCAGAAGGCTGGATGGTCAGATCAAGGAGATCATACAGCAGCACAGCAGCCGGCTTACGGCGGCATATACAGCTTTAGAGAGCTATTGCAGAAATTTTGAGGTCAGAAAATTTGCGGTCTGCACAAGGTCGGATGGGCAGGGGGCGATGGCAGAGGAATACTATATCTTGTATGGCTGGCTAAGCGAGGAGGATGCGGTACACCTTGAGCGGGCGGTTGAGACGGATCCTCTGATTCATGTGCTTCGGGAGGAGGGGACGGCGCAGCTTATCGGAACGCCGCCTACCAGACTGAAAAACCCGAAAATATTTCAACCCTTCGAAATGTTTGTCAAGATGTATGGCTTGCCTGCTTACAATGAGATGGATCCTACGATTTTTCTTGGTCTAACCTATACCCTGATGTTTGGCATGATGTTTGGGGATGTTGGACAGGGAATCTGCCTTATGGTAGGTGGCTTTCTATTGTACCGGGCAAAAGGCATGAGTCTGGGAGGGATCATTTCTCTGGCAGGGGTCTGGTCTACGGTGTTTGGCTTTTTGTATGGCAGCATCTTTGGGATTGAGGAATGGATGGAGCCCTTATGGATGAGACCGATGGGAAATATTATGAAGACGCTGTTTTTGGCGATTGGCTTTGGTATGCTTCTGATTATGGTTGCCATGGTGCTAAATATAATCAATGCGGTAAGAGCGAGAGAAATCGGACGCTTGTTCTTTGATTCGAGTGGCTTAGCGGGGCTGATTTGCTATGGAAGTGCAGTGGCAGGCATTGCCTTTTTGGCCATGGGACGTACAACCGTTGCATCGATGACTTTCGCAGCTCTAATCGGCCTTCCGCTTTTGGCGATTCTGCTAAAGGAGCCGTTATCCAATCTGGCAGAAAAAAAGGAGCATATGTTTCCGCCGGGAAGCAAGCTGATGTATTTTGTGGAGGCACTCGTGGAATTGTTTGATGTCGTTTTAAGCTATGCGACAAACAGCATTTCGTTTGTTCGCGTGGGAGCTTTTGCGTTAAGTCATGCCGGAATGATGAGTGTGGTATTGTCTCTGGCAGGGTATGAAAGTGGAAGCCCCAATTGGTTGGTTGTGGCTTTGGGTAATCTTGTTGTGATGGGCTTAGAGGGGCTTGTCGTGGGAATACAGGTACTGCGTCTTGAGTATTACGAGATGTTCAGCCGATTTTACCGAGGAACAGGCAAAGCATTTCAGGCATTTTTTGGAAAGAAAGAGTTGGGAGGCAACGAAAAATGGCAATAAAAATAGTTTTGACGGCAATTTTAATTTTTGCAATGGGAATTCCTTTTGGCGGATATTTGCTGGAGAAGAGAAAGTCCGGCTGCGTGAAGACGGCTCTCGGGTTTGGCATCCTTCTGTTTTTTGCAACGCTTGTCACGGCGGATATCCTGCTGTTTGGCGGACATATCTATGCAGCTGAAGCCGTGACGGAGGCCACGGCAGCGGCTTTTTCTGCGGAGGGATGGCGCTATCTTGCAGCAGCGCTTTCCACCGGACTTTCCTGCATTGGAGCCGGTGTTGCGGTAGCCAGCGCTGCCAGCGCGGCAATCGGAGCCTTGAGTGAGGATGCAAGTATTATGGGAAAGGCACTGATTTTTGTGGCATTGGCAGAATCGATTGCATTATACGGACTGCTGATTTCCTTTTCCATTTTGGGGTAGTAAGAAATGAAGATGTTTTTAATCAGTGATAATGTTGATACGTATACGGGGATGCGCCTTGCCGGAGTGGAGGGTGTGATCGTACACAAGGAGGAGGAACTGCGTGCCGAGCTTGGCAGAGTGCTTGCGGATGAGGAAATCGGCATTGTACTATTAACAGAAAAATTTGGGCGGGAGTATCCCGGGTTGATTTGTGACATGAAGCTTCGCTATCGGATGCCGTTGTTTGTGGAGATACCGGATCGCCACGGAATGGGACGAAGCAAAAATTTTATTACAGACTATGTAAAGCAGGCCATTGGTCTGAAGCTGTAACGTTTGGGGCACAATGGGAACAAAAGGGAGGATTTTGTGAGAAAGGAGGGCGTATATGGAAGTCAAAGAAAAGCTTGACGTATTCTTTCGTGCGGCAATTTGTGCGGCAGACAGACAGAGTGAGGAGATTCGAAGTGAGCAGGAAAGGCTGTATTTGGAAAGTGTGGAAGCATATGAAAAAAAGAAGGAAGAGGAGTTTGGCACGCGCGTAAGAATTGCAAAGAGCAGGATGGAAAAAGAGGAAAACAGGGCAGTGTCAGAGCAGCTTTTGCAATGGAAGAAGGCGTATCATGACAGACAGGAGGAAAAAAAAGACGAACTGTTTGCAATGGTCAAGAAGCGTCTGGAAGAATATCGGAAAAGTACGGAATACGAAAGCTTTCTGGTCAAAAAGCTGGAGGAGGCAAAGAAATATGCCAAGGAGGATTCGCTCACAATCTTTCTGGATCCGGAGGATATGTGGAGGCAGAAAGAGCTTGCCGATAAAACCGGCTGCGTAATTACAATTTGTGAAGACACATTTGGCGGCGGAATCCGCGGAGTCGTGAAACAAAGAAATCTTTTTCTGGATGAGACGTTTGATCGGAAGCTGCGGGAGGAGCGAGAGAGGTTTTCCTTCTAGGAAGCCGTATTGTGAAAAGTCCATATGCGGAAGATTTTTTGCGTGCAGCGTTCTGCGGCAGTCTAAAGTTTGCAGGCGGAGCAAAGAGCATGGGAATGATGATGAAAAGAGTGGGAAGGTAGAGACATGGGCGGAAAGGGAAGCATCTACGGCATAAACGGACCGGTTCTTTCAATTCGGGGCAAGTGCGACTTTAAGATGAATGAGATGGTTTATGTGGGAGAGAAACGGCTTATTGGCGAGGTCATTGGTCTGGAAAAGGAAAAGACAACCATTCAGGTGTATGAGGAGACCTCCGGTCTAAAACCGGGAGAGATGGTGGAGGGAGCGGGATGTGCAATCAGCGTTACACTGGCACCGGGGATTCTTGGACATATCTTTGATGGAATTGAGCGCCCGCTCTCTGTTATTGCAGAGCAAAGCGGTGGGTTTATTCCTGCCGGGGCAAGTGTGCGTGCGCCGGATGGCGAGACGCTTTGGGAGACACATATGCTCGTTCAGACAGGAGATTGGCTTGCAGAGGGGAGTGTGATTGCACAGGTACAGGAGACAAAATCCATTGTGCACAGGATTATGCTGCCGCCGGGAATCTCCGGAGTGGTAACCTCTGTCGTATCGGATGGCGCTTACACAATCCATAAGGAGCTTGTTACGCTTCGAAGGGAAAATGGAGAGAGCTGTTCGCTCACGATGACGCAGCGTTGGCCGATTCGTATCCCAAGACCGGTAAGAAGGCGCTGTCCGATTGACAGACCGCTGGTGACCGGACAAAGAGTGCTGGATACACTCTTTCCGATTGCAAAGGGTGGGACTGCCGCAATTCCAGGAGGCTTTGGAACAGGAAAAACCATGACGCAGCATCAGCTTGCAAAATGGTGTGATGCGGACATTATTCTTTATATCGGCTGCGGAGAGCGAGGAAATGAAATGACGAACGTCTTGGAAGAATTCACAGAGCTGATTGACCCAAAATCAGGAAACCCGCTGATGGATCGGACGGTATTGATTGCAAATATTTCCAACATGCCGGTAGCGGCGAGAGAGGCCAGCATCTATACGGGAATGACACTGGCAGAGTATTATAGGGATATGGGCTATCACGTGGCGATTATGGCAGACTCCACCTCTCGCTGGGCAGAGGCCTTGCGCGAGCTTTCCGGGCGGTTGGAGGAGATGCCCGCGGAGGAGGGCTTTCCTGCTTATTTGGCATCCCGGCTCTCTGCCTTCTATGAAAGAGCCGGCTATGTGGAAAGCTTAAGCGGAACGGAGGGAAGCATAACGATTATCGGCGCCGTATCACCTCAGGGCGGGGATTTTTCCGAGCCGGTGACACAGAACACAAAGCGGTTTGTTCGTTGCTTTCTTGCCCTTGATAAATCGCTCGCATATGCAAGACATTATCCCGCAATTAACTGGCTGACCAGCTATTCCGAGTATGTAGGCGATTTGGCTCCGTGGTATCAGGATCATGTCGGCAGCAGCTTTACGCATTGCAGAAATCGAATTTTACATCTTTTGAGTGAGGAAAATCGGTTAAATGAGATTGTAAAGCTCATCGGAAGCGATGTACTGCCGGATGACCAAAAGCTGGTGCTTGAGATTGCCAGAGTGATACGACTGGGCTTTTTGCAGCAGAACGCCTTTCATGCAGAGGACACCTTTGTGCCGATGAAAAAGCAGCTTCGCATGATGGAGATTATTCTGCATCTCTATGAGCGTTGCAAGGAGCTGATTGAGAGGAATATGCCGATGGCGCTCTTACGAGAGAGTGATGTGTTTGAAAAAATTATTTCCATCAAGTATGATATTCCAAATCAGGAATTGGAACGCTTGGACACTTATGATACAATGATTGATGAATTCTACCGGCATTTGATGGAGACGAATGCATAGTGAAGCAAAACTTGCATTTTGGAAAAAAGAGGAAGGAAATATGGCGATTGAATATTTGGGACTGAGTGAGATTAGCGGCTCTCTCGTTGTAATAGAGGGAGTCGAAGGTGCTTTTTATGATGAAATCGTGGAATTTTCCGTAGATGATAAGAAAAGGATGTTCGGAAGAATTGTTGAAATCAGCGGGGATAAGGCAGTGATTCAGGTGCTTGGGAGTACGGCAGACATGTCACTGGAGAATACCCATACCCGACTGACGGGGCATCCCATGGAAATCGGTCTTTCCGAGGATATTTTGGGGCGAACCTTTAATGGACTTGGGCAGCCGATTGATCATCTTGGAGCGATAAAGGCGGAGGGATACAGAAATGTCAACGGACAGCCGATGAATCCTTATATGAGAGAATATCCGAGAAATTATATCCATACGGGAATCTCTGCTATTGATGGGCTTGCCACACTGATTCGCGGACAAAAGCTGCCTATTTTTTCGGGAAACGGTCTTCCGCATGATGAGCTTGCAGCACAGATTGTAGAGCAGGCAAGTCTTGGAGACGGCTCTTGTGATAATTTTGCAGTTGTATTTGCAGCCATGGGAGTCAAATATGATGTTGCGGAATATTTTCGGCGTACGTTTGAGGAATGCGGTGCAAGCTCACATGTGGCGATGTTTTTAAACCTTTCCGACGATCCTGTTGTGGAGCGGCTGATTACGCCAAAGGTCGCTCTTACGGCGGCAGAGTATTTGGCATTTGAAAAGAATATGCAGATTTTGGTTGTTTTAACGGATATGACCTCCTTTGCCGAGGCGATGCGGGAGGTTTCTGCGCTAAAGGGCGAGATTCCGAGTCGCAAGGGGTATCCGGGCTATCTTTATAGTGAGTTGGCAGCCTTATATGAGCGAGCCGGCATCCTAAATGGAAGCAAAGGCTCTGTGACGCAGATTCCGATTTTGACCATGCCAAATGATGATATTACACATCCGATTCCGGACTTGACCGGATATATTACGGAGGGGCAGATTGTATTGGAGCGCTCCTTGCATCGGAAGTCTGTCTATCCTCCCATTCATGTACTGCCTTCCTTGTCGCGTCTGATGAAGGACGGGATCGGAGCCGGGTATACGAGGGAGGATCATCAGGATGTGGCAAATCAGCTTTTTGCTTCCTATGCGAGGGCAGGCGAGGCAAGAGATTTGGCAAGCGTAATCGGCGAAGATGAGCTTTCCCCCATCGACAAGAAATATCTGAGCTTTGCACATGCTTTTGAACAGATATTTGTAGGACAGGGACGAGGCGAGAATCGCTCGATTGAGGATACGCTCTCCATCGGCTGGCAGCTGCTTCAAATCTTGCCGAGGGAGGAGCTGGATCGTATTGATACAAAGATGCTGGAGAAGTACTGGAAGCATCAGGAAGGGTAAAGGAGAGGGCATATGAATCCAACTACATTTCCGACAAAGGGCAATCTCATCCTGGTAAAAAATTCTCTTGCACTATCTAGGCAGGGATATGATTTAATGGATAAAAAAAGAAGCATATTGCTTCGGGAACTGATGGAGCTGATTGCGGAGGCAACCGATATTCAAGAGGAGATTGACCGTACGTTTTCCGATGCTTACCGTGCCCTGCAGCGTGCCAATATTCAGATGGGAATCCACAAGGTCGAGGAGATTTCCAAGGCTGTGCCGATAGAAAATTCCATACAAATCAAACGTCGCAGCGTGATGGGGACGGAGATTCCAAAGGTAGAGTATAAAATGCAGTCTCCAAAGCCGGCCTATTCTTACTATGGGGTAAAGATGTCTGTCGATGAGGCATGTCAACAGTTCGGGAAGGTAAAGGAGCTTACGATTCGACTTGCGGAAATTGAGAATTCTGCCTATCGGCTCGCCTACCACATCAAAAAGACCCAAAAGCGGGTAAATGCTCTTTCAAATATTACAATCCCAAAATATGAGGAGCTGGCAAAGGAGATACAGGACTCTCTTGAGGAGAAGGAGCGGGAGGAATTTACAAGATTAAAGGTAATCAAACAAAGGAAGAAGTAGAAGGGAGGAAACATTTTGTTAAAGGAGTGGAGTAAGCTACAAGAACCAATAGCAGAGGAATTGGAGATTCGTCTGAAAAAAGCAAGGCTGAGGCTTTCTGCGTTGCAGACAGAGGTGAAGGAGAAGAAGCTGCCGGTGCTTGTTTTGGTGGAGGGCTGGGGAACCGCAGGAAAGGGCTCTTTGCTTGGCCGTATTATCCAAAACATTGATCCTCGCTTTTTTAAAGTCGTATCGATGTCGGCACCGACGGAGGAGGAGCGAAGAAAGCCGTTTTTGTACCGCTACTTTGCCCAGATACCGGAGGCAGGGAAATTCTGTTTTCTGGATTCGGGATGGATGGATGAAATTACACGGGAGCCGATGCCGCCTGCCCTTTATGAGAGCCGGATTGAGAGTGTGAAGCGGTTTGAGCGGCAGCTGACGGACAACGGGTATCTTGTGATGAAGTTTTTCCTGCATATTTCTGCAAAGGAGCAGAAAAAGCGAATTGAAAGCCTGCAAAAGCAGAAGGATACCTGTTGGAGAGTCAGCAAAAATGACCTTTGGCAGAATGCGCATTATGAAAGCTGTTTGGATTCCTTTGATGCCTATTTAAAGGCAACAAACATGCCATCCGCACCTTGGTATATCGTAGATGCAAAGAAACAAAAGTGGACGGAATTGCAGGTAATAGAAACATTGACACAGGGAATAGAGATTGCGCTGAATAACAATGCGTTTTCCGTGCCTCTGCTGCAAAATGTGTTTCCCCTTGTAAGGATGCCGCTGTTGTCGGAAATCCCATTGAATCAGGTGCTGGAGGAAGCAGAATATAAAAAAGATCTTAAGCAGCTTCAAAAGCGGCTCGGGGAGCTTCACAACCGCCTGTACCGAAAGAAGGTACCGGTTATCATTGCCTATGAGGGCTGGGATGCCGCGGGAAAGGGCGGAAACATCAAGCGGATTGCCGGAGCGTTGGACGCAAGAGGCTATGAGGTGCATCCCATTGCAAGTCCTGAGCCACATGAGAAGGCGAGGCATTACTTGTGGCGTTTCTGGACAAGACTGCCCAAAACGGGACATATCGCTATTTTTGACCGAACATGGTATGGGCGGGTTATGGTTGAGCGGATTGAGGGCTTTTGCAGTGAAAACGATTGGATGCGGGCTTATAATGAAATCAATGAGTTTGAGAAGGAGTTATCCGATTGGGGAGCAGTCATTCTAAAATTCTGGGTGCAGATTGATAAGGATACGCAGCTGGAGCGTTTTCGTGAGAGGGAGGACACGCCGGAAAAGCGCTGGAAGATTACAGAGGAGGACTGGCGCAATCGGGAAAAATGGGACTTGTATGAGGAGGCAGTATGCGAGATGCTTCAAAAGACAAGTACGACCTATGCACCTTGGCATATTTTAGAGTCTGTGGACAAGCGGTATGCGCGAATTAAAGCACTTAAGATCGTGATCGCAGAACTGGAGAAGGCACTGGAATAGAAAGTCAAATGCAGTTTGACTTGTGACAGCTTTTTACCGGCTTTGATTTTTTTCACAAAGAAAGGTGGAAGCAATATAATCGGCCACTCCTGTGATATCATCAAGATGAAAATGAGGAAGATTCCTATTTTGGATTATTGCATCGTCATCGGTAACAATCGCAATATAATTGTGGACGGAGTCGGGCAAACCTTTCCCTGTGGCTTTTCTTAAGATGCCGATGCGAGGAATCGCTTCCTGCTTATATCCCTCCACAAGAATCAAATCCACATCATGGATCATGGATAGGTTTTCGTCAAAGCTTCTTTCCCGCTGTTCCACGATGGCGGTTTTGGAGGGAGAGCTGATGCATGTCATGTCTGCTCCGGCCTTGGAGAAGCGCCAGGAATCCTTACCCTCATGGTCAATTTCAAAATCGTGGGCATCATGCTTGATGACAGCCAGACGCAGTCCGCGCGATTTTAGCAGGATGATTAGCTTTTCAATCAAGGTTGTTTTTCCCGTGCCGGAATAGGCAGAAAAACCAACGATAGGAATCTTTCGGTTATCATGTGCAGGATGAGCCGTGGTTGTTGCCGGCATTTCTCAATCACCTCATAATCTATAATCTGACACATTCGGGTCAGAGAAAAATTTTGTTTATTTTTGGAGTAGGTATCCTGCTGAATGAGCGGATTCTCAATCATCATACTTCCGGAGTCTTTTGTGAGGTTTTCGAGAAGGGCAAGATATTTAAGATTCCTTCGGCAGAGTTTATTGCTCTGATGGAGAAGGATCCCGTCTTGGCGAGAAATATACTTGAGGCACAGGAAAAAAAGCTATGGAGACTTAGCCACCAGCTGAAAAACACCACAGGGGGAATCTACATGGAGAAAAAGCTGGCCTCCAAACTCTGGAAACTGGGCAGAGATTTTGGAATGCCGACGGGAAAAGGGATTGAAATTGATATGAATATGCCCATCAGCTTTTTGGCAGATATGCTGGGAGTTTCAAGAGAAACGACCTCCAGAGCCTGTTCCGTGCTGATTGACTACGGGCTGATTACGATGAAGGGAAAGAGAATTACTATCGTAGATTCCGAGAAGATGTCTTCCTTCTACAAAACTGGTGAAATTTAATAAAATATTTGCGTTGAAAGAACAAAAATTGTAAAAAAGATAGATTCCGTGATGAATGTCACGGAATCTTTTTTTTATTATTGTTAAAATATTATCATGTTAAATGGAAAGGAGTCATTATGGGGTATCAATTAGCTAAAACAGAAGCGGATTCCCTCTTTTGTCGTTGGGCGGAGGAATATGATGTTTTTGCCCCCAAGCTGATGACAGGAGAAGGATGTTATTCCGATACGGACATTATCCGCTATGAGAAAGTCAGCAGTTTGGATGAAATTGAATGGAGTAAGAAATCGGACTATTCTTTTAAGGAAGCTTTATTGTCTATTAACGAGACATTATTTTATTTTACGGAAGATCAGACCGTCGTTCCAAAGGGGCCGCAAAAGGATATTTTGATTTTTCTAAGAGCCTGCGATTTGCATGCGGTAAAGCGGCTGGATGAGATTTATTTAAGAAATCAGTTTGAGGATTTTTATTATGCGAGAGTCAGGGAGCGGGCAAGATTCGTTCTTATGGGCTGTGAACATAGCTGTCCATCCGGCTTTTGTGTAAGCATGGGGACAAATCGGGCGGAGAACTATGATGCTTACATCAAAGTAGACGGGGAAATGGTATATATGGATTTAAAGGACTCCAAGCTGGAGGCTTCCATGGCAGAGGCAGGAGCAAAGACGATAAGCGTTGTGCCTGATTTTGTAACGGAAAATTCTGAAAAGGTAACGCTTCCAAAAGGGCTCTCCAATGACAGCTTTCAGCTGGAAATATGGCAGGAATACGGTGCAAGATGCATCGGCTGTGGGCGCTGCAATTTTGTATGTCCTACCTGTACATGCTTTACCATGCAGGATGTTTTTTACAAGGACAATTCCAAGATGGGAGAAAGACGAAGAGTATGGGCATCCTGTTAGGTTGACGGCTACACCGATATGGCAGGAGGGCATAGCTTTCGAAAAAGTCAGGCAGACAGAATGCGATTTAAGGTCATGCATAAAATCTATCACTATGAAAAGCGCTTCGGCTATCCCATGTGTGTGGGTTGTGGGCGCTGCGATGCGGTCTGTCCCGAATATATTTCCTATTCCAATTGTATCAATCGTTTGGCAAAGGAGGAAAGTGAAACATGACAAATCATTATATTCCTCAGCTTTCAACCATAAAAGAAGTGATTCCGCATACGGAGCTGGAATATACCTTTCGAATGACATTTGAGGGGGAGGTTTGGCCCGGTCAGTTTTTTGAGGTATCGATTCCCAGATTTGGGGAAGCTCCCATTTCGGTCAGCGGGATTGGGGATGGAACTGTGGATTTTACCATTCGCCGTGTAGGTAAAGTAACCAATGAAATTTTTGAAAACTATGTAGGCGACAGATTCTTTATCAGAGGCCCCTATGGAAACGGCTTTTCCATAGAAAATTATAAAAACAAGGAGCTTTTTATCATAGCAGGAGGAACCGGCTTATCCCCTGTTAAGGGTGTGGTGGATTATTTTGCAAAGCATCGGGATGAGGCTGCAGACGTCACACTGATTGCCGGTTTTAAATCTCCAAAGGACGTCTTGTTTAAAGAAGATTTTAAGCTCTGGAAAGAAAAGATAAAGGTAATCCAAACCGTGGATACGGCGCCGGAAGATTATACGGGGGCGGTAGGAATGGTTACCAAATATATTCCTGCCCTAAAGCCGGATAACGTGGAAAATACAGCCTTCATCTGTGTAGGGCCTCCGGTGATGATTAAGTTTACCGTTATGGAAATTTTAAAGCTGGGTATTCCGGAAAAAAATATCTGGATATCGCATGAAAGAAAAATGTGCTGTGGACTGGGAAAGTGCGGTCACTGTAGAATTGGAGACACCTACGTCTGTCTGGATGGGCCTGTGTTCAATTATGTGGAAGGCAAAGACTTAATCGATTAGGGGGTGATAGGATGGGATTGGATATTAACACGAAAAAATTAAAAAAGAATGCCTTCCGTGTATCCAAAGAACGAGGAATCGGAGCCTCAAGAATCCGCGTGCCGGGAGGATATCTGAATGCAGAGGTTCTTGGTATGGTACAAGAAATTGCGCAGACCTACGGAAACGGATACGTGCACCTTACCACAAGACAAGGCTTTGAAATTGAGGGAATCCGATTTGAAGACATGGAGGAAATCAACAAAAAACTGCAGCCGATTATTGAGAAGCTGGAGATCAATCAGGAAATACCGGGAACCGGTTATCCTGCTTCAGGGACGAGGAATGTCAGTGCATGCATCGGCAACAATGTTTGCCCCTTTGCCAACTACAATACGGCTGAACTGGCAAAGCGAATTGAAAAGGCTGTCTTTCCAAATGACCTGCACTTTAAAATCGGACTCACAGGCTGCCCAAATGATTGCGGCAAAGCGAGAATGCACGATTTTGGCATTATCGGCATGACCATGCCCCAGTACAATCCTCTTCGGTGTGTGACCTGTCAGGCTTGTGTAAAGGGCTGTAAAGCTCTGTCGGTAAACGCGCTTAGGGTAGAAAACGATAAGATTGTCCGGGATGAAGAAAAGTGCATAGGCTGCGGGGTATGCGTTACCAAATGCCCTACCCGTGCATTTACCAGAAGCAGAAAAAAATATTATAAGCTGGCATTGATGGGAAGAACAGGAAAGAAAAACCCACGCCTTGGAGAGGACTTCCTGATTTGGGCAGATGAGGACAATATCATCAAGATTATTCTCAATACTTACAAATTCGTAAAAGAGTACATTGATCCTAAGGCACCGGGTGGAAAAGAGCATATCGGATACATCATTGATCGGGTAGGTTTTGAGGAATATAAGAAGTGGGCTCTGGAGGGTGTGGAGCTGATGCCGGAGACTATTGTAAAAGAATGTGTCTATTGGAGCGGAATTCATTTTGACCGATAAGAAAACGGCTGCTTAAGCAGCAGATTGAGAGGAGATAATGAAGAAAATACAATCAACCTGTAATTATTGTGCTATTGACTGTAATTTGGATTTTTATGTGGAAGATAACCGAATCGTAAAAGTCGTACCAACTCCCGGATATCCGGTGAATGATGGGTTTAGCTGCATTAAGGGTCTGTCTTTGGACAAACAGCAAACTACAGTGAAGCCAAACAGCTTACCCAAGATTCGTCAGAAGGATGGTTCCTTTCAAGAGGTTTCCTGGGAGGAAGGCTTTCAGTATGTTGCAGATAAAATAAAAGAGATACAGGAAAAATATGGACAGGAGAGCGTTGCCGGGATTAGCACAGGTCAGCTGACCATGGAGGAGTTTGCACTTTTTGGACATGTGATGCGCAATTACCTCAAAACCAATGTGGATGGGAACACCCGTCTGTGTATGGCTACAGCAGTGGTTGGGCACAAACAGAGCTACGGCTTTGATGCGCCAGGCTATACTTTAAAAGATTTGGAACTTTCCGATACGCTGATTTTTATCGGCTCGAATCCTGTAGTCGCACATCCAATCATGTGGAACCGAGTAAGGAAGAACAAGGTGCCGGGACATAAGGTAATCGTCATTGATCCCAGAAAATCAGAAACGGCAATGAATGCAGATTACTGGTATGGGCTGAAATGGAAAACGGATCTTCTTTTGCTTTATACGATTGCGAATCAGCTCATTGAGAAGGATTATCTGGATCATACATTTATTGAAGAACATACCGAAAAGTTCGAGGAGTTTAAGGAATTTGTGAAAGCCTATACGCTTGAGAGAGGGGCGGAAGGTACAGGGTTAAGTCAGGAACAGATTCTGGAACTGGTTGAACTCATTCACAATGGGAAAAAGGTGTCCTTTTGGTGGACGATGGGTGTCAACCAGGGGTATGAGGCGGTTCGTACCGCACAGGCGATTATCAATCTGGCGTTGATGACAGGCAATATCGGAAAGCCGGGTACAGGAGCCAACTCCATTACCGGGCAGTGCAATGCAATGGGATCCCGTGCTTACAGCAATACAGCCGTATTTTTCGGCGGCGGAGACTTTACCAATCCGGCAAGAAGAGAACGCATAGCAAAGGTATTGGGCGTAGAGGAAAGTATGCTGGCAGAAAAGCCGACCAAGACCTACAATCAGATTATTGAAGGCATCAATGCGGGAGAAATTAAAGGTTTGTGGCTTCTATGCACAAATCCCAGACATAGCTGGACCAACAATGAAACCTTTGCAACGGCAACGAAGAAACTTGAGCTTTTTGTTGTACAAGATATCTACGACACCATAGAAAGCGCAGAAGACTGCACCGTTTACTTCCCTGTTGTGCCGGGAATCAAGAAGGAGGGCACCTATATTAATTTGGAGCGCAGATTCTCTGCAATGCGTCCTGTTTTGGAAAGAGGGGAGAATGAGCTTTCTGATTATGAAGTAATTCTGGGAGTCGGGAAGGCTCTTGGAATGGGAGATGCGCTAAAGGGATGGGAGACGCCCAAGGCTTGCTTTGGCCTGATGCGTGAATGCTCCAGAAATATGCCCTGTGACTTTACCGGAATGACATGGGAGGGACTTGAGAATTCGCATGGTATTCAGTGGCCTTATCCGGAAGGAAAGGAAGAAGAAAACAAGGAGGAAGAAAGGAGATTGTACGGAAACGGACAATTCTTTACACCTTCTAAAAAAGCACAGTTTATGTTTGAAGAAGTGATGGAGAATCCATTGCCTGTCACAAAAGAGTTTCCTATGGTGTTCAATACGGGAAGAGGAAGCGTAGGACAGTGGCATACACAGAGTCGGACAAAAGAAG
>JAQXLR010000070.1 GCA_029012225.1 Clostridiales bacterium | reverse complement strand
CTATTTTGGAGGGTGTGATTGGTGCAGTCTTTTCCAAAAGCTTTCAAGAGGGAAAGCTCGGAAGCGTCGGTATTTTTTCCGTTACAGCCCTGGCAGAGGTTGTTCAGATGGGGGTCATTCTTTTGATTGCCCGTCCCTTTGGTGCGGCCTCTAAACTGGTTTCCGTCATTGCCCTTCCGATGATTGTGATGAATGCGCTGGGTATGGTCATTTTTATTCAGGTGTTCAACCATATCTTTAAGGAAGAGGATAGTCTGTTTGGCGAGAAAATGCGTGTTGCCCTAACGATTGCAGAAAAAAGTCTTCCGCATTTGCGAAAAGGTCTGCATAGCATTTCCGATATGCAAAAGACAACCGATCTTATTTTTCATTCTCATCCATGCTCCGCGGTCATTATCAGTGATATGCAAAGGATTCTTGCCATGACAAGTGGGGAAAAATATGCCATCCTAAAGGATAAGCTGCTTTTGTCGCCGATTCTGGCAGCGGTATGCGACAGGAAAACGGCGACGCTCTCCTACGAGAGACAGACCGATTCTTTGTATCCTATCTTAAAAAATCATGTGATGATTGCCGCACCACTTATCAAAATGGAGCAAAGCATCGGCAGTCTGATTATAATTGTAAAACGAAGCTGGCAGATGTCTGACTCCAATCTTGTTTTTGCGAGTGAGCTGGCAAGGATTTTTTCGACCCAGCTGGAGCTGTCGGATTTGGATTATCAAAAGGAGCTTTTAAGAAAAGCAGAGCTGAAGGCTCTTTGGTCACAGGTAAATCCACATTTTTTGTACAATGCCCTAAACACAATCGCCTTTGTGTGCAGGGAAAATTCTGACCGAGCAAGAGAACTGCTTCTTACCCTATCCTCCTATTATCGCCAGACCTTGGAAAATGACACCTATATGATCAGTCTGTCAGATGAGATTTCGCATGTGGCAGGCTATCTGCAGCTTGAGCAGGCAAGGTTTGAAGAAAAGCTGGTTGTTGAGTTTGCAGTGGATGATACGCTAAGCTGCATGGTTCCGTCTTTTATCCTCCAGCCGCTTGTGGAAAATGCAGTTCGCTACGGAATCGATCGGGAAGGAAACCGCTATGTCAAAATCAGCGCCGTCATCCGGGAGGGAAAGGCGGCCATTACGATACAGGACAAGGGGCCGGGCATTCCGGAGGAGATTATAGAGAGTATTCATTCGGGGAGAGGGAAACGAGTCGGTCTGCTCAATGTGCAGCAGCGCTTAAAAAGCATCTATGGAGATGCAGGAGCATTGCAGATTGTCTCCTCGGAGGAGGGAACCAGCATCGGATTTTGTATTCCGCTTATGCCTGCAGACCCCATGCTTTTGCGGGGGAAATCAGATGTGGCGGAAGCAGAGACAAAAGAGAGCAAATAAAGAATATAATGGGAAAAAGGAGGACGTATGAGAATAGCAGTCATTGATGATGAACGTCCTGCAAGAAAGGAATTGATTTATCAGATTAAGGAGGTATTGCCGGATAGTGAGATTGAGGAGGCAGACAGCGGAAGCAGTGCGATTGCCCTAATCGGGGAAAAGCAGTTTGACTTGCTGTTTGTGGACATCAATTTAAACGATATGGAGGGAACCAATCTGGTCATCGTGGCACGAAAGCTTTTGCCAAAGGTACAGATTGTTTTTGCGACAGCGTATTCCCAATACGCGATAAAGGCATTTGAATTGGGAGTAAACAACTATCTTCTAAAGCCGTTTGATCCCATGCGGGTACGCAAGGTTTTAGAGAAATGTTGCGAGGAGTTAGCGCAGCTTCCGGAAAACAGACAGCAGGATTTGGCTGAGGAGAAGTCGACAGTATTTCTCTCCTCCTATGGTCGGCTGCCGGTCAATGTAAACAAGACGATTGTCTTTGTGGATATTGAAAAAATTGTATATATTGAGACGGCCGGAAGGGGCTGCATGCTTCATACGATTGGGCAGGATTATACAGAGAATCTCCTCCTCGGCGAATATGAAAAGCGCCTGACTCCCTATGGATTTTGCAGGATTCACAAGAGTTTTCTTGTAAATCTAAGTTATATCAGTGAGATGTTTCCCTGGGCAAATAACAGCCTTGCCGTCAAAATGCAGGGCTTTGAGCAGAATATCCTGCCGGTAAGCAGAGAAAAGCTCAAGCTGCTTAGACAGCTGGTAGGAATGTAGCCAAATCAAAACGAAATCCAGATGTTTATACATCATTTTTAACGGTTGATTCACACTTTTATGCAGTTGATACAAAAAACCTTTTCATCTTACCTGTTTGTTGTATAATTATAACCATGAAAAACATTTATAAAATACAAAGGAGGTAGAAAAATGATTAGTTTTTTTGTCTGTCTGGCTATTTTGGTTGTCGGATGTATCGTGTACGGAAAAATTACAGAAAAAGTATTTGATGCAGACGATCGAAAGCCGCCATCATTGTCTATGACCGATGGTACGGACTATGTACCGATGAGTACGCCCCGTGTGTTTTTGATTCAGCTTCTTAACATTGCAGGTCTTGGGCCGATTTTCGGTGCACTTGCAGGTGCTTGTTGGGGGCCCAGCGTATTTTTGTGGATTACGTTCGGAACGATTTTGGGCGGTGCCGTTCATGATTATATGATCGGTATGATGTCGATGCGCCACAAGGGTGCAAGCGTTTCCGAGCTGACCGGAATCTATCTGGGCAATGGAATGCGTCAGGTGATGCGTGTATTCTCCGTTGTGCTTTTGGTTCTGGTAGGAGTTACCTTCTCCACAGGTCCGGCAAACCTTCTTGCGATGCTTACACCGGATACCTTGAATGCGAAGTTCTGGTTGGCAGTCGTAATCATTTACTATTTTATTGCAACCTTTGTACCGATTGATAAGGTGATCGGTAAGATTTATCCGATCTTCGGTATCTGCCTTATCGTAATGGCACTCGGTGTGGGTGGAGCTATCTTAGTGAAGGGATATTATATTCCGGAAATTACTTTGGCAAACCTGCATCCGTCAAATACACCGATTTGGCCTACGATGTTTATCTCCGTTGCCTGTGGTGCGATTTCCGGTTTCCATGCGACACAGTCTCCTCTGATGGCACGTTGCATTACCAGTGAGAAGGACGGACGCAGAGTATTCTACGGTGCTATGGTGGCAGAGGGTGTCATCGCTCTCATTTGGGCAGCAGCAGGTGTTGCATTCTACAACGGAACAGGCGGTCTTTTGGAGGCGCTTGGTGCAGGACAGTCTGCAGTTGTATACGAAATCTGCTTCACCTTACTTGGACCGGTAGGTGCGGTTATCGCGATGATTGGTGTTATCGCATGCCCGATTTCTTCAGCAGATACGGCATACCGCAGTGCAAGACTGACATTGGCAGACTGGTTTAAGTTTGACCAGAAGCCAATGAAGAATCGTATCCTATTGACAGTTCCGCTGCTCGGAGTAGGTGCATTCTTAACACAGATTGACGTACAGATTATCTGGAGATATTTCTCCTGGTCGAACCAGACCCTTGCTATGATTGCTCTTTGGGCAGCAAGCGTATATCTGTTCCGCAGAAAACGTTGCTTCTGGATTACAGCACTGCCGGCAACCTTTATGTCCGCAGTATCCTGTACCTACATCCTGATGGCAAAGGAAGGCTTGCAGCTTTCTACAAAGATTGCATATCCTGTAGGAATTGCCTTCGCAGGAGCCTGCCTCTTCGTCTTTGTCTATACCTGTGTACTGGGCAAAGGAAAGAATGCGCAGATGGAAGCAGAGGAAGACGAGCGCATTGAAATGGCGAAATAAGAAAAACAGAATAAGAATACAAAGAGAAAAGCGGGGCGTATGCTCCGTTTTTCTTTGACTTCCCAGGAAAGAATTGCTTTGCGATACCACCCTATTGTGATTCTGCTTTTTTTCGTGTAAACTATAAAAAGTGACAGAACGTGTGAGACAAAACGAATAGAGAGAGGTAGAAATGAAAAAAGAACATGTGATTTTTCAGATCGAGCCGGGAAGCATTGCAGAGGAGCTTCAGATAGAGCCGGGAGATATTTTGCTTGAAATCAACGGAAAGGAAATCGAGGATGTCTTCGATTATCATTATCTGATGCACGATGAAAAGCTTCTTGTGATGCTTCAGAAAAAGGACGGAGAGGTATGGGAGCTTGATATTGAAAAGGAATATGAGGAGGATTTGGGGATTACGTTTGAAAACGGTCTGATGGATGACTACAAATCCTGTCATAACAAATGCATTTTCTGTTTTATTGATCAGATGCCGGAGGGGATGCGGGACACGCTGTATTTTAAGGATGACGACACCAGACTTTCTTTCTTACAGGGCAATTATGTCACGCTTACCAATATGAAGGAGAAGGATCTTGACCGCATTATTAAGTACAGGCTGGGGCCCATCAATATCTCCGTGCAGACGACGAATCCGAAGCTTCGCTGCAAGATGCTGCACAACCGTTTTGCGGGAGAGGCGCTAAAAAAGCTGGATGTTCTCTATGAGGCGGGAATCGAGATGAACGGACAGATTGTGCTCTGCAAGGGTGTCAACGACGGTGCGGAGCTGGAGCGTTCCATCCGGGATTTGACGCGATATCTTCCCGTGATGCGGAGTGTGTCTGTGGTTCCGGTGGGACTGTCAAAATACAGGGATGGACTGTATCCTTTAGAGCCTTTTACCAAGGAGGAGGCAAGGGAGGTACTTGCAATCATTCACAGGTGGCAGCAGGTCTGCATGGAAAGTCATGGGGTGCATTTTATCCATGCCAGCGACGAGTGGTATCTTCTGGCAGAGATGGATTTGCCGGATGAGGCTTCTTATGACGGCTATCTCCAGCTGGAGAATGGGGTCGGCATGATACGGCTTTTGATCACGGAGTTTCATGAGGCGCTGACGCTGTTAAAGTGGGAAATGCAGGATGCCGATACACCCTCCTCGTCTTTGCCGGATACGCAGAAGCAGCACACGGTCTCTCTTGTTACGGGAAGGCTTGCCGCACCGTTTTTGCGGAGGCTTGCAGCAGAATGCGAGGCTGCATTTTCCAATTTTCGGATTCAGGTCTTTCCGATCCGCAATGACTTTTTCGGCGAGCAGATTACGGTATCGGGGCTTTTGACAGGGCAGGATGTATGCAATCAGCTAAAGGGAGAGGAGCTTGGCGAGCGTCTGCTCTTGCCCTGCAATATGCTTAGAAGCGGGGAAGAGGTTTTTCTTGATGATATGACACTTACAGAGCTGAAAGCGGCTTTACAAGTAGAAACAGATATTGTAAAATCAAGCGGTCAGGATTTGCTTTTTAAAATGCTTGGTTTATACAGGGATTGAGAGGGAAAAGGTATGAGTAAACCAGTAGTAGCCATCGTAGGGCGTCCAAATGTAGGGAAGTCTACACTGTTTAATGCCCTTGCCGGTGAGCGGATTTCGATTGTAAAGGATACGCCGGGTGTGACAAGAGATCGCATTTATGCGGATGTGAGCTGGCTGGATTATGACTTTACGATGATTGACACCGGGGGAATTGAGCCGGAGAGCAAGGATATTATTTTATCCCGGATGCGGGAGCAGGCAGAGATTGCGATTGCAACGGCGGATGTCATTATTTTTCTGACCGATGTCAAGCAAGGCCTGCAGGACTCGGATGCCAAGGTGGCGGACATGCTTCGCCGTTCCGGAAAACCTGTGATTCTCGTGGTAAATAAGGTTGACAGCTTTGAAAAATATATGCCGGATGTCTATGAATTTTACAATCTGGGGATTGGAGACCCGCTTCCGGTTTCTGCTTCTTCCATGCTTGGGCTGGGAGATATGTTGGATGAGGTAGTCAAGCTTTTCCCGGAGTATCAAAAGGAGGAGCAGGAGGATGCGCGTCCCAAGGTTGCCATCATCGGAAAGCCAAACGTGGGGAAGTCTTCTCTGATTAACCGCCTCGCAAAGGAGGAGCGTGTCATCGTCTCGGACATTGCGGGGACGACGAGAGATGCCATTGACACAGATATTACATTTGACGGAAAAGAATATATCTTTATCGATACGGCGGGACTTCGCCGGAAAAATAAAATAAAGGAAGAGATTGAGCGTTACAGCATCATTCGCGCCGTAACGGCGGTGGAGCGTGCGGATGTCTGCATTATCGTAATCGACGCTACGGAGGGCGTGACCGAGCAGGATGCAAAGATTGCGGGAATTGCCCATGAGAGAGGAAAGGGAATCATCATTGCAGTCAATAAGTGGGATGCCATTGAGAAGAATGATAAGACCATTTATAAGCATACCGAGCGGATTCGTCAGGTTTTAAGCTTTATGCCGTATGCGGAGATTTTATTTATCTCTGCGAAATCAGGACAGCGTCTGCATAAAATATTTGACTTAATCGATGTGGTCATTGAGAACAACAGTATGCGCATTGCGACAGGTGTGCTCAATGAAATTGTTGTGGAGGCGGTTGCAATGCAGCAGCCACCCTCCGATAAGGGAAAGCGGCTGAAAATCTATTATATTACGCAGGTGGCGGTCAAGCCGCCAACCTTTGTCATTTTTGTCAATGATAAGGAATTGATGCATTTTTCCTATACGCGCTATCTGGAGAATCGGATTCGCGAGACCTTCGGCTTTCAGGGAACAGCGCTTAAGTTTATTATTCGAGAGAGAAAGGAAGAAAAATCATGATATGGGCAAGGATACTGGCACTGGCAGTAGGATATCTTTTTGGAAACTTTCAGACGGGCTATCTTTATGGAAGATCCAAGGGGCTTGATATCAGGACGAAGGGGAGCGGAAATCCCGGGACGACAAACACACTGCGGGTGCTTGGTTGGAAGGCAGGGCTGATTACGTTTCTCGGAGACTTATTCAAAGCGATTTTTGCAGTGCTGATCATTCGTTTTACGATTGGACGTACCGATCCCCAGCTTAGCGCGGTGCTTGGTCTGTATGCAGGCTTTGGGGCAGTGCTTGGGCATAATTTTCCGTTTTATTTAAAGTTTCAGGGAGGCAAGGGAATTGCCTGCACATCGGGAATGATTCTTGCGGTTTGTCCGCTTGCGGCTCCGATTTGTCTGGTGCTGTTTATCACATCCATTGCATTGACCCGGTATGTGTCTCTTGGCTCGATTCTGGTTGTTGTCAGCTATCTGGTACAGGTTTTGGTCTTTGGCCGACTTGGATACCTTGGAGTGGCGCAGGAATCTCTGCTTGAGTTTTATCTTGTAAGCGCCTGCTTTACCCTGATGGGACTGTGGAGACACAGGGAGAATATCAAAAGAATTTTAAACGGAACCGAGAATAAATTGGGAGCAAAGAAAAAAGAGGGGGAATAGAATGGCAAAGACAGCAGTCATCGGAGCAGGAAGCTGGGGAACGGCACTGGCGCTTGTCCTGCACAAAAACGGACATGAGGTAACCGTGTGGTCGATTATGGAGGACGAGGTGGCGATGCTTAGGGAAAAGCATGAGCACATCGAGAAGCTGCCGGGAGTAACACTTCCAAAGACGATGGAATTTACCTCGGATTTAAAGGAAGCGATCCTAGGAAAGGATTACCTGATTCTGGCGGTTCCATCTGTTTTTACAAGAAGCACGGCAAAGAGCATGGCGCCTTTTGTGGAGGAGGGGCAGGTCATTGTCTGTGTGGCAAAGGGAATCGAGGAACATACGCTTATGACGATTTCTGATATTGTGGAGGAGGAGATTTTGGCAGCGCAAAATGCGCCGCATTTTGCGCTGCAGGTTGCGGTCATGTGCGGACCAAGCCATGCGGAGGAAGTGGGAGCGGGACTTCCAACCACTGTTGTGGCAGGTGCAAAAAAAAGAGCGGTAGCCGAGGGTGTGCAGGATCTTTTTATAAATGAGGTATTTCGCGTCTATACAAGCCCCGATGTGCTTGGGATGGAGCTTGGAGGCTCCTTAAAAAACGTCATTGCGCTGGCAGCGGGTATGGCAGATGGGCTGGGCTATGGTGATAATACGAAGGCTGCACTCATCACAAGAGGGATGTCGGAAATCAGCCGACTTGCCATCAAGATGGGGGCAAGCAGTGAGACTTTAAGCGGACTGACCGGAATCGGAGATTTGATTGTTACCTGTGCGAGCCGGCACAGCAGAAACCGTCGTGCAGGTGTATTAATCGGACAGGGCTATACGATGCAGCAGGCGATGGACGAGGTCAAGATGGTAGTGGAGGGCGTATATTCTGCGAAGGCGGCGATTGCGCTTGCAAAAAAATATGAGGTGGACATGCCGATTATCGAGGCAGTCAATCAGGTCTTGTTTGAGGACAAGTCTGCGAAGGCGGCAGTGCGGGAGCTGATGGCAAGAGACAGACGCAGCGAGCATGGAAACCTTACATGGAGGGAATAGATGAGGATTCAAATCAAAAAACTAAGTGATACGGCTGTGCTTCCCGTGCGCGGCAGCGCACAGGCGGCAGGCTATGACTTGTGTGCAGACATCAGGGAGCCGCTTGTGCTTGCACCCGGAAGGACAGAAAAGATTCATACAGGAATCAGTATTGCCATTCCGGACGGGTATTTTGCCGGGATTTTTGCAAGAAGCGGTCTTTCAACGAAAAAGGGACTTCGTCCCGCAAACTGCACCGGGGTGGTGGATTCCGATTACAGGGGAGAGCTTCTTGTGCCGCTTTATAACGACTCCGATACGGAGCGTGTGATAGAGCCTGGGGAGCGGATTGCACAGATGATTCTTTTGCCTTATCTTGCGGCAGAATTTGAGGAGGTGGAGGAGTTGGATGCAACAGAGCGCGGAGAATGCGGCTTTGGCTCCACGGGAAGTCGGTAAAAGCCGGTTGAGGAAGCGAGTATGGCAGGTAATACAAGAGATGAAACCATTTTTTATGGCTTCCTAAGAATGGTTAGGGAGAAAATCATATGGATGAAAATAGATTGCTTATTTACCATTGTTTCGAAGGCTCCGACGGGCTTAGTATCTATGCTTTTGGGCAACGTGTGGTGTCAGCACGTTGCCCATAGGTCAAATAAGACGATTTTTTATCCGCTTACAATGGCATAGTAGGCGCCCGCTGTAATCTTATATACCAGGGTATAGAACAGGCCAAAGATTGCAAAGCAAATCAGCATGACCACAATGACAAACAGCATATTGTTCAGAGCAAACAGCGTCAAAATCCTCCAGAGAAACGGAAAGGCAAAGCAAAGATGGATGCCTGCAAACAAAAGGGGAAGGAAGAATACCGTGAGCATCTGGGAGTTGATGCTTTTTCGGATATCCTTTTTTGTCATGCCGACCTTTTGCATAATCTCAAAGCGAGACTGATCCTCGTAGCCCTCTGAAATCTGCTTATAGTAAATGATAAGCACAGCGGCAAGGAGAAATACAATACTTAGCATGATTCCCAGGAAGAACAGGCTGCCGAAGGTTCCGAAAAAATCATTTCGGTGAAACTCACGACTGTCCACTTGATAGGATAAGATGCCATGCGTCCCCTCTGCCTGCAGACGATGGAGCGCTTCACGAATCGCATGCTCTGATGCAAGCGCCTCTTGGGGAGAGGAAAAGTCAAAGCCGCCGTTCCACTTATACGTCAGAAGGGTCTTTCCCCACCGGTTTTCGACTGTGCGAACCGGCTCTAAAAAAGCCGTCGGGTCTTTTACGACGATAAAAATTTGAGGAAGAACCAAAGCAGTTGTGTTTTCTGTCCCCGGAAAGGAATCCAATACCTTTTGAACCTGATATGGCATCCCGTTCTCCAGCGTAAACGTATCGGACGCGAAATTTGTTCCAGAATGGAAAAGAATACACGCATCGTCCTCCAATACCTCCACGGAGTCGGAAATGAGGTTGTAATCCTCCAAAGACAGAACGGACAGATAGCCGAGGTCGTTATAGGTTGCCAGAGAAAAATCATCATAGGCGCCGTAATCGAAGATCAATCCCTCCTCGGTAATCAGACCGGGAACGACGACAAGATAGGGGCTGTCTGCTGCAAGTGCCTCTCCGCACACGGCGATAAGCTCCTGTTTTAGCGTATCTGTTTTTTCATCACGCATATCCTCCATACTCTGAAAATGAACGGTAAGATTCACATCATGCGGGTAGCGGCGAAAAAGTGCATCCTCTGCACCAAAGTACAGGCTTGCGGTAGAGGAGATCATAACCAGCACCATCGTCAGAAGGATGCAGATTGAGGCAAGTCCCGCGCCGTTTCTTCTCATGCGGTAGACCATGGATGAGACAGAAACAAAGTGATTGGGCTTATAGTAGTAGCGCTTATTTTTTTGGAGCAGTCTGCAGAATACGACCGAGCCTGCCATAAAAAGGGCATAGGTACCGAGGATAACGAGAATCACGGCAATAAAAAACAGGAAAAGAGCTGCCAGCGGTTCCTTGATGCGAATGGAAAGGAAGT
>JAQXLR010000069.1 GCA_029012225.1 Clostridiales bacterium | reverse complement strand
ATGATAATACCTCCAGGCTACTTGAAAAACTTGAAAAACTCGAAAAACTATAATTTCTAAGTTATATGGAGTTCATTATCTCATAGATTGTGACCATGCCGAAAGGCATCAACTTACTAAGCGCTTACAGCCAAGTCAGCGCAATAAGCAGATATTGCTGGTTATCATGCTGCTTATTCTGGCAGTTCTCTGCCGCTTTCTCGGAAATCTTGGATTTCTGCCATACTATCTTGGATTACTCCGTTCTGCCATCTATATTTCTCTGTTTCTTGCATGGAGCTATTCGCTCTACATACGCATTCTCCAAACGCAGGTTTGCAGATATCTGATGGCTATTTCCATCTTGATGGTTTTTTGGTTTGTGGTAAGGACACTTAAGTTTCATTTTGTCATCGATGTCAATCTAGCGCGTCATCTCTGGTATCTGTACTACCTCCCGATGCTTTTTATCCCGCTGCTGGCAGTATTTGTGGCACTGTCTCTTGGAATGGAGGAAGACAAAGAACTTCCGAAATGGACAAGGCTGCTTTATATATAGTTTCTCCTATTGTTTTTGCTTATTTTAAGCAACGATTATCACCAGCTTGTCTTTCTGTTCCCGGTGGAGGGCACCGCTTGGATAGACAAAAATTACAGCTATGGTATCGCTTATTATCTGGTAGCAGGTGCCCCCATCCTTTGTGCTCTGCTTATGCTGTCTGTCATGTTACGAAAATGTAGAGTTCCTGGTAACCGCAGGCGAATCTGGCAGCCTCTGCTCACAATCTGTATTCTCATTTTTTATCTGCTTTTGTATTATTTACAGGTGCCTTGGCTGCGATTCCTTGCAGGTGATATGACGGCAGTACTCTGTCTTTTATATGCCCTAACCCTGGAACTGTGTATCCAATGTGGTCTGATCCAATCCAATACCCGCTATGCAAAGCTGTTTGAAGCGTCCACAATTACGGCACAGATTACCGACAGAACCTTTTCCGTTTCTTATGCTGATGAAAATGCAAAGCCAATGGAGAAGTCTATGCTGCAGGCAGCAAAAAAAGAGGCAATCATACTTCCAAGCGGGATTCGACTGTGTGCTGCGCCGATTCGCAACGGTTACATTTTTTGGCAGGAGGATGTCTCTTTTCTGCTATCCGTATTAGAGGAGCTTTCCGGTATACAGGAAGAACTCAAGGGCTATCATACGCTTTTGGATGAGGAAAACAGGCAGAAAAAGCGTCGCAAAAGACTGGATGAACAGCAGCGCCTTTATGATACGGTCAAGAAAAGAACAGCAGCGCATCTTGCCCTACTTGACATGCTTGCACAAAAGATGCAGATGACAAGCTCAGTTGATGAGGCAAAAGAACTGCTTGGCAAAATCACAATAATCGGAGCATATCTAAAGCGACGCAGTAATATGATCATTCTTTCTGACTGTATGGGTGTTATCCCATCTGCCGAGCTGGAGCTTTGCTTAAAGGAAAGCATCTCCAATTTACAGCTCTATGATGTAGTCTGCGCCGTCCGATTTGAGATTACGGGAGATGTGAGTGCTGAGGTTGCCGGTATGCTCTATGACTTTTTTGAGACGGCCGCTGAACTGTCCCTAAATACCCTAACTGCGATGACTGCATTTATCCGCTCCAAAGACGGTGGCTGTTGTATGGAGCTTATGCTCCAATGCACGGAGGACATAGGGCAGCTCACAAGGCTATTTCCGGACGCATCTGTGATACAGGAGGAGGATGTCTGGTACTGTGAGTTGACAATCTTAGAGGGAGGTGAGGAGAAGTGATACGCTTCTTTCAAAAAACCGGAATAGGCAGAACATCCATCAAGGAGAGCATTGACAATCTGCCAAACGGCATTTGCTTTGCTGACAAAGAAGGTATTGTCGTACTCTGTAACAGGCAGATGCACCGACTTTGCTACGTACTTATGGGAATGGATCTGCAGCATATTTGTGAATTACGCAATGCGCTCAAAAACCCACGTTCGGAGATTGTGGCAATCAATCCGTCGATGTTTGTCTATCTATTTCCGGATGGCAGAGTCTGGCAGTTTTCCGAATGTGCCCTTATGGATTCCGATGGCAGAGCTTATACACAAATGCAGGCTGTGGAGGTAACGATGCTCTATGAAAAGAAAGCCGAGCTACAGAAGGAAAATACGGCACTCAATGAAGCCAATGCCCGTGCAAAAAAACTTTATTCGGAGCTTGATCGGATTGTACGGGAGGAAGAAAGCTTTGCAGTCAAGGCTCATGTTCACGATGAAGTGGGTCTGCTGCTTTTGTCTTCCAGAAAGCTGCTAAAGCAGCCTCAAAGCAACCTTGTGGAATTGCAAAGAATAGGAAAAATGTGGAGCAAAATGGCAAAAAGGCTTGGATTACCCGAGCAGGCTGAGGGAAGGCTTTATCGGATGCATCCGGGAAGGCATTGCGTGAATTAGAGGAAGCAATAGCCGGAATTGGCGTGAAGCTTACCATGAAAGGAAGATTGCCGCAAAATAGTCATTTGACTTATTTGCTGATTGTCGCAATACGGGAATGTGCTACCAATACAGTGCGCCATGCTCGGGGAAATGAGATAATGGTGGAACTGTCCGAAACAGACAGAGATGTTTGTGCGACGATTACCAACAATGGAAAGGCGCCGGAGAGCACAGTTATCGAGGGAGGAGGGCTTGGCGCTCTGCGACGCCGCATTGAAAACGCCGGAGGGAATATGTGGGTGGAGAGTACACCAATATTTCGATTCAGCCTTACGCTGCCGAGGAGTATATAAGCCTTCAGAAGCAGCCTCGGAGAAAAAGGACTGTAAAATCAATTAACTACATATGAAAGAATGGATATGATTGAGAAAAGAAAAAGGAAAAAATAAAATGATAAACGTCTTACTTGTAGAGGATAGAAAAATGTCGCGAGACAGCATCATCGGATATATGAAAGCTTCTGATTGTTATCGGCTTGTGGCGAGTACGCCCAATGCAGGGATGGCAGAAATGCTATGTATGCAGAACAAGATTGACCTAATTCTGATGGATGTCTGCACAGAAAATAACGAGGACGGCATTGAAGCAACAGCTGTGATAAAGCGGCATTTTCCAAGTATTAAGGTCATCATCGTAACCGGTATGACTACGGTTGACCTGCTAAGCAGGGCAAGAGCAGCAGGGGCGGACAGCTTTTGGTACAAGGAAATAGAAGGAGAGGAGCTCATAGAGGTCATGAATCGTACTATGAATGGGGAAAGTATTTATCCCGACAAAACACCTCTTATCAAAATTGGAAATATGCCATCCACAGAGGTTACCTCCTGCGAACTAAAGGTACTCGACGGATGGTGGAGGGAAAATCGGATGCCGCCATTGCTGCCGAGCTGCACATCAGCATCCCTGCCGTTCGCTATCATGTAACGCAGCTCTTTGAAAAAACCGGTTACACAAACCGCGTTTCCTTAATTGCCGATTTGATTAATAAGGATTTTATCGTTCCTGGTCTTTGATTGCTTTCATAGTATGAAGCTTCGAATCCGTACAGCAAGCATTTCAAGCGGCTGTTTTTCTGTTTCGGAGAAAATCCTATCATTTCTGATAGGGCACTTTTTCCCAATTTCCGTATAATAAAAATAACATAAGTGAAACAGAAGCCAATGGAAAATGGGAAGCAGGTGAAAATGCATGAGGTGGGTCATTGTAAATATGAAAGACTACATTTTTTCCGATGCAATTGCGCAAGCCCTGCATGGTGACAGGGAGAGCGATTTCAAGGTGGAAAAGGTTTCTTATCCTGAGGAAATCAAGCAGTACAGCAAAATTGCAGCTATCGTCCTAATGGAGGTCAGCAGTTATCCCCACTATATGCTGGAGGAGAGGCTGAAAATACGAGATATGATAAAAGCCGTAAATCCGAATTGCAAAATTGCTCTTGTGGTAGACGAAAACTCGGAACGCGAGGTTGCCGAACAGGTCAGACAAGCCAAAAAGGACGGACGGATTGATCAATTTATCTATGGATCCATCAGTGCAAGTTACCTAGTAGCCCTGTTAGACACGTTATAATGGGGGAAAAGCATATGAAGCATTACAAATATTCAACGCTTTTTGCAGGACTGTTTTTATTGATGGGCTGTGCCGGATGTAGTACTGCCGTACAAAAAGAGGGGCCGGTTACGGTAACACTCTGGCATGTTTATGGTGCCCAGACCGACTCGCCTTTAAATGAACTTATCAATGAATTTAACCAGACTGTAGGAGAAACGAAGAATATCCGCGTGGAGGTAACCAGTGTCAGCAATACCAACACCATCCATGAAGGAGTGTTGGCAGCTGCCTTTGACGACCCCGGAGCGCCGGAGCTGCCGGATATGTTTGTCTCCTATCCAAAGACCGTGCTTGCCATGCCGGATGATACGGTGTTGGTGGACTATCGGGATTATTTTACGGAAGAGGAGCTGCATGCATTTTTACCGTCTTTTGTGTCAGAGGGCACGGTAAATGGTCGGATGGTAGTGCTGCCGGTAGCCAAATCCACCGAGATTCTGTTTGTCAACAAAACAGCCTTTGACCGCTTTTCTGCCGAGACCGGTGCGCAGCTTGCCGACTTAGAGACGTGGGAGGGACTGTTTCGTCTCGCCCGTGAATATGTGGAATGGACAGATGCAAAGACGCCGGAAATACCAGACGACGGAAAGGTGTTTTTTGTTCATGATTTTCACTTTAATTATTTTCAGGTTGGAGCGGAGTCCTTGGGAGCGGATTTCTTTGATGGGAATGCAGTGGCCTTTGGCACTGCGTTTGATACTGCATGGAAGCCATACGCCGAGGCGACACTCATCGGTGGCGTGTGGCTGCAAAGCGGCTATGCCACCGAGCCCCTGCGTACCGGGGATTCCATCGTAGCTGTGGCATCATCGGCGAGTGTTCTCTATTTTTCCGATACGGTAACCTATGCTGATAACACCAGCGAGCAGGTGGAGCTTGTGTCTTTGCCTTGTCCGACCTTCCAAGACGGCAAAAAGCTGGTAATGCAGCGGGGAGCGGGAATTTGTACGGTAAAATCCACGACAGAGAAAGAAAGCGCATGCATGGCCTTTCTAAAATGGCTGACAGACCCACAGAGAAACGTGGAATTTGTTACTCGGCTTGGATATATGCCGGTGAAGCAGGAGTCCTTTGAAACCTATCTTCCCACTGCCATTGAAAATCTGGACAATCCTATGTATGCTTCACTCTATCAGGCTTTTTTAAAAACGCAGGCAGAGTATGCGTTTTATACTGCCCCACAGCTGGAAAACTATCTAAAACTGGAACTGCGTTTTGAGGAGAATGTGCGGTATGCGCTTAAATACGGCAGAGCTAAATATCTGGAAGAGGGAACGGACACCTTGGAGACGCAAATCTGGAATACGCTGGACTATTTTAAGGAGAATTACTGACTCGAACGTTTTCGGAAAGGACGGTGAAAAGTCATGCTGAAAAAGCTAAAGGGGCTTTGGATGGCAACGAAGGCAGCAAAACAACAGGGAATCAGTATGCAGCGTAGACTGAGGTTATATTGGATTTCCATGGCGCTGGCAGTTTTTGCGGTGCTGCTTTTGGTGCTTAGCTTTGCAGGTGTCTTCTCCGATCATAAGAGAGAGCTTTCCGATGCGTTGGCTTTGCAGCAGCACAATACGGTTTTGGCGCTTTCAGAGCAGTTAAATGTTCTAAATGCCCAGTGCGTCACGCTTTCTGAAACAATTTCAAAAGAAATTTCCAATACACTAAAAGAGCATGGTGCAGCCTTTGACGATTTAAACAACAATCAAACGTTAATTGCCGAGGTGGAGGAGACGCTCTACGGGCATCTGTATTCTACGCTGCGCGCCGGCGATTGCAGCGGCGTGTTTGTTTTGCTGGACGCGACAACCAATACTGAGGTGAAAAGCGCAGAGACCTCTCGCATGGGTCTGTATCTGCGCTATTCTGGGCTCAATCGCACAGGCAGTGTCAATCAGCACGTGTTTTATTATCGTGGTATTCCGGAGATTGCCCGCAAGCAGCAGATGGAGCTGCACAACCGCTGGAATCTGGAATTTGACATCACCTATCTTCCCGGTTATGAGGAATTTATGGATACACCGGTAACCCGTCTGGCAGATGCAGGTGTATGGACAGAGCGTGTCCATCTAAAGGACACATGGGAAGAAATCTTGCTGTTATATTTGCCGGTGCTGGACTGGGATGGAGAAGTCCGCGGGATTTGCGGCGTGGAGCTTAGTGAGCTGTATTTTCGTCTTTCCTATCCGTTCGTTGAATCCAATTACGGTGGAATGGTTACGATTCTTGCACCCTTAGAGGGAGATCAGCTGCTTTTGGATGGGGCGATGCTGGGTATTTCCAAAGGACTTCGATTGGAATCACAAGGCACGCTGCATTTCAAGGAGGATACTTACTACAACCTTTATTCTTCCGGATCTGAGCGTTACATTGGACTGCACCAAACCTTAAATTGCAGCTCGGTCAGCGGACGAAAGCTGGCGGTGGTAACGCTGGTGTCAGAGGCCGGCTATCATAAGATTTCGGCATCCAGCCGAGCAATATGGATTGTCGGCTCCGTCGTATTTTTGCTGTGTATGCTGACATTGTCGCTATTTCTCTCACGGCATTTTGTAAAACCGATTCTTTTAAGCATCAAATCCATTCAGGATTCCCCGGAGGAAGAACAAAGCTGTGGCTTGAGTGAGATTGACGAATTGCTTGCTTTGCTTCGCTCCAAATCCGGTCGAAAGCAAACAGAAGGCGGCGCGCCGCCCGATTTAGAGGGACTGTTTCGCGATTTCATATCAAGAGTAGAGAAGCTGACCCCAATGGAGCGGACGGTTTTGCAATATTATATTGATGGTTATGAGATTAGCGATGTTGCAAGGAATACCTTTATCAGCATCAATACCGCGAAAAAGCACAATACCAACATCAACAAAAAGCTTGGCATCAGCTCAAGGGAAGAATTGCTGCTCTACATTGACCTTTTCCGCAGATGCGGAAAGCTAGAGCAAATTCTCTATGATATCTAATTAAGGTCGCCGATTGGAAGCAGTCGGCGACTTTTCTCTTAAGCTGCGATTCAAAAACAGTATTAAGAGGGGAAGTGCTGCTGACGGAAGCAAGTCCCATATTTATTCTTGTCTGTTGTACAAGTCTCAATATCTCATTTGTTATTACAATAATAATCAATGGCTTTTGACATAAACTCTGCAGTTCCTTTACCATTTCGGTCTATATTCTTTGTAAAACGTTCATCATTGATATACATTAACCCAAGACAGGAAAGAATCTCTTTTGTACAGTTATAAAAGTTAAGACTAATATATGTTTGCCAGCGTTTTACAAGTTTTTTTGCTTCTGAACTATCTGGTTTTAAGTATCGGTTCTGACCAAACAATTTCAAAATTTCAGCACCTTCCCCGTTTAATATTTTCCATTGTACATCATCATATCCAGCTGTTTTTTGTTCACTTTCTTTATATGCGTCTGTTTCATTCCAGCGTTCCTTCACTTCTGCGGCGTATTTTTCTTTCAACTCATTAAATTCGGACATATCGAAGGCATGAAAGTCGACATGATGTTCTTTTTGTATGGCATCTTCTAATGTTGCTATCAGTGTATCCAGCCTTTTTTTCTTTTGAATTAAAAGTTCCCTGTGTTTAATTAGGGCATCTTGTCTATCGTAACCTTCAGATGACATGATTTCCTTAATATTCCTAAGGGGAAAGTCTAATTCTTTAAAAAATAAAATTTGCTGTAGAGTTTCTAAGGCTTCTGCATTATAAATACGGTATCCGGCATCAGTTGTTTCGCTCGGATGCAGAAGACCTATTTGGTCATAGTAATGTAATGTTCGAACTGTGACCCCTGATAGCTTTGCTACTTCATTAATTTTCATAGCACTTTCCCTCCTGGACTACGTTATTTGTAGATTGGCTTTCTTAGCATTCTTAACCCTCTCAATTGCAAGCTCGAAATCTTGTAAAACAACTTTACATCCAATGCCTTCTCTGTTTAGTGCATAAGTAGCTGAATTAATAACTACATTTAAAATTTCCGCACCGGACAAACCTTCTGAGTGACATACAATGTGATAAAGATCTTCGTCAGTAATGTTTGTTGGATATTCTTTAGGAATCATTTTCTGATAAAGCTGCATTCTGCCTTGTTCCGTGGGTAATGGCATTTCAATATGTCCGATGATACGACGTACAAAAGCACTATCGTAGTTAGACATAAAGTTGGTTGCAAAAAGTGTTACTCCTTTAAAGGAATCTAGTTCAAGCAACATAACAGAGCGGCTGACATTCACGGCATGGTCTGTGCTTTGATTTACATTTGACAGTCTTTTTCCTAAAATAGAATCTGCTTCATCAAAAAATAAAACGGCATCATTTTCCTTTGCAAATTGAAAAGCTTGCTTAATGTTTTTTGGTGTTTCTCCTACAAATTTGGATTCAATTTCTGCATAGTTTACACAAATCATTTGTTTTCCTAAAGCATTTGCAATTGCTTCGGCAGTAACAGATTTACCCGTTCCTGGAGGTCCATATAAGTTAATAGCTGTCCGCCCACCACTTAAATCCACCTTACCTAAACCAAAATTTTCATATAATACTTGGTGCAGTTTTACTTTCTGCAACAAGCTATCTATCTGTTGTCTGGTTATTTCCGGAAGTACTAAATCTTCCAATGTTTTTTTTGGCGTTTCTAATACAAATGGTATATCTACCTTATCCTTTTGCAATAATGGTGATATAAATCTTTCATTTACATTTTTATGATTCATTTTGTTACTCCTTTAGTTGCAGTAATTGTGACTCCAGCCATTTTGTGGCTAATATGTCAGCATAATATGCAATAGAATCCCCAAAAAAATCTGGAAGTTCGGGATCGATTTTTTCATAATAATTACGAAATTCCGATTCGTTTTTATACATATTTCCCAGGTTTTCGATGATCTCAATTGACGGTTCATAAAAATAATAAAGTTGTTCATGCCATATTCTGACACGCTCCTGAACCTCTGGAGAATCCATTGAAGTACCTTCATGCATTAATTGTGCAATTACTTTATAGTTTTCATCCATTGCTTGTAACACCAAATCTCTTTGGTGATTTGTATAGCTTTTCCATAATTCGATAGAGCTTTCTGCTCGTTCGCCCCATCGTTTGATAGCTTCAGTCTCATATTGATCCAGTACCTGTTTGGTATTTTTCGTTTTAATCATTTCTCTACATTCCCTTTCTGTTATTGATATTCTTGAAATTTTTATATCCCTTATTCTGAATATTGACTCTACAAACAAGATGAATGATACACTATGACGCAACGTTAGAGTCAAGAGAGGATAAAATATTTTTTCGTGATTTATAACGATAAAGAGAATTACAATTCCGACATAAAGTAGAAATGTTTAACAAGTATGGCGGAAGGAATATGTAACAGGGACGATTATCGCGCCCCTTTCTCTCTGCTTTGGTAAGGTACAATCCGTTTTTGTCGAATACATGGAGCTTATTCTTATCGTCCTCTATCAAAAGATTGATCAGATCGGCTACGATGAGAACCGTGGGCAACTTGTTGTGCTCTACGGCAGACGCCGTGTTGGGAAAACCGAAACTTTGAGAGTAGATAAAATGCAAAATAACAATGTGGGGGATGATGACAGATTATATTGCCTGATACGTGGACAGATGCTATATATATTTTACATTTACGCTGTAGTCAGGCTGTATTTTCTCATGAAACAGCATTATTTTTTCACGATCTGACAGACAGGGAACCCTTGAAATACTCTATAACAGTCAAAACAGGCTATAATCCAAGCCGTCTGCAGGAAGATGGTTTTCAAGTCTATACTGTAAAAAAAGATTTGCATGATATAGGACTTACAACTATGCAGACATCATTTGGACATTCTGTTCCAGTTTATGATATGGAAAGGACAATTTGTGATTTGCTTCGCAGTCGGAGAAATATTGAAATGCAGGTATTTCAAGATGCATGGAAACAATATGCAAAACGTAAAGATAAGAATTTGCGGATGCTCATGAAATATGCTGCTATGTTTCATGTTGAAAAGATACTTCGACCATGGATTTGGATGCTACCATAAAAGGCATTAACGTTAGTTTGACGGATGTAGGGACAATTGTCTCAAGAATGATTTCAATTCCTATAGAAGATGGTGTAATCACACCATTAAAGATTGACATTTCTACTGGTGATATGATTACTCCAAGAGAAATTCGGTATAGCTTTAATCTGATGCTTGAAAATCGCGCAATTGAGGTATGGGGAGCAACTCTCAAAAGATGTATTGTGGGATGCACTTGTTGCTACAGCTAAGAAACGAGGAACATTAGAACAGATAGAAGTTGAAGACATAGGTGAGGTATTTGATGAGATTTAATCAAGTCCTATTATGGAAAATCAAGAGCTTGCAATATTGACAACTCTTTCGGAACATGATAGGATACGATAAAAATTGAATCGCTTAGATAGAGGCGCGAGATTCATCAGTACCGGATGCGAAGGGACAGGCAGCTGCATTCGGGAAAGGGGATGTCGCCGAAGCATCGGAGGATTGCCTGGTTTTCCGACGCTGGTTCGGCAGAGAATATCTGACCGGACTGTCACATTGATATCTTGTGAAGCGCTATCAAGGCTATCCGAATTGTTCGATGCATGCATTTCGTATATCCTGTGGGTCGCTTGACAAAGCGATCCGTTTTTTGTTATAGGAAAGAGCTTTCACATGAAGGTGGAAAGGGAATCACATTTTAGGAGGAAAACATGAAAAAGTATTTGTCTTTATTGTTGGCTATGGGAATGGCAGCTTCTTTGGCAGCCTGCGGAAGCGGAGCAGATAATGGTGCCGCACAGGGAACAGGGAACGATGTCGCACAGAGTGCGACGGAGTCAGTGGCAGAAGATGGCTCTGTCGCAATCACAGGCGTGGAGGATGGCGTTTTAACAGTAGGTATGGAATGTGCATATGCACCCTATAACTGGACGCAGATGGATGACTCCAATGGTGCAGTGCCGATTTCGAATGTGCCGGGCTCTTATGCAAACGGCTATGATGTGATGATTGCAAAGAAGATTTGTGAGGCAAACGGCTGGGAGCTTGAGATTGTATCCAGCGCGTGGGATTCACTTGTGCCTGCGGTTCAGTCAGGAACAATTGATGCCTGCATCGCAGGTCAGTCTATGACGGCTGACAGAATGGCAGAGGTAGATATGGCAGGTCCTTACTACTATGCAACAATTGTCTGCGTGACCAACAAGGACAGCGCCTATGCCTCGGCTACGTCTATCGCAGAATTGGCAGGAGGTAAGGCTACGGCACAGTCCGGTACCATCTGGTACGATTCCTGCCTGTCACAGATTGAGGGAGCAGAGCTTCTTCCTCCGGCAGAGACCGCACCGGCCATGCTGATGTCATTAGAGACCGGCACAGTTGATTTTATTTGTACGGATATGCCGACCGCAATGGGCGCACAGGCAAAAAATGACAATCTGGTTATTTTAAACTTTTCCGGAACAGACGGTGATTTCCGGTTTGCATCGGAAGAAGAACGTGCCGAGAATGTCAACATCGGTATTTCTGTAAAAAAGGGAAACACGACCCTTTTGGATGCAATGAATGCGGTGCTTGGAACGATGACCGAAGATGATTTTAACAGCATCATGAATGATGCCATCGCCGTTCAGCCGGAGATTTAAGAAAAGGGAGAATCACACTTGAATTTGTGCCGAAGCGTCACAAATTTAAATTGCGCTGCATTCTTCGCAATAAATCGCTTCGGAATGGAGGATTTTATGGAAAAGCTGATTAAGCTGGGCGGGGATATGGCTCTGCTGTGGAAAAACTACTGGCCGGCATATTTGGGAGGAATCCGCAGCACCTTGGTCTTGGCGCTGGTGGCTACGATCATCGGATGTCTCATCGGTCTTGGCTGCGGTATTTTAAACACAATCCCCTGCGGAGAGCGGGAGCCTTTGCCCAAGCGGCTTCTTCTAAAGCTGCTTCGGGCGATTATCCGTATCTATGTGGAGGTCTTCCGAGGGACGCCTATGGTGCTGCAGGCGGTGTTTATTTATTATGGACTTCCTTATTTTTCGGATAATTCCATGCGCTTTAGCAGTCTTTGGGCAGCGGCAATTCTAATTGTATCGATTAACACGGGTGCTTATATGGCGGAGTCTGTCCGAGGTGGAATTATCTCTATTGACCCCGGACAGACAGAGGGTGCAAAGGCGATTGGCATGACGCATTTTCAAACAATGGTTTCCGTCATTTTGCCGCAGGCATTGCGAAACATTATGCCTCAGATTGGAAATAACTTTATTATTAACGTAAAAGATACATCCATTATGTTTATTATCGGATTTACGGAATTCTTTGCATTTCACCGATATATTACGGGTGTAAATAATATGTATTTTCCGTCATCGGCGATTGAGATGATTGGCTATTTGTGTATGACCTTGGCAGCATCCTTCCTTCTGCGCTGGGTGGAAAAGCGTATGGATGGTTCAGACAGCTATGAGCTGGTGCAGACAGATAACCTTGTGCTAAGTGCCGGCACCTACTCCTATCCCGATAGGGGAACACCCTTTGATGAGCATAGCAGAGAGTATGGCGAAGCAAAAGGGAAAAGAAGGAAAGATAAAAATGTTAACACGAGAGGAGAGCGCTGATATGGAAGACGAGATTTTACAGGTAAAGCATCTTTCCAAGAATTTTGGAGCCAATCAGGTGCTTCGGGATATCGATTTTTCTGTGCGCAAAGGAGATGTGACAAGCATCATCGGCTCCTCCGGCTCCGGGAAGTCTACGCTGCTTCGCTGCATCAATCTGTTGGAGACACCGACAAGCGGAGAGATTTTGTACCACGGAGAAAATGTGACAAGACCGGGTGTGGATGCGGCGGCATATCGCTCTCATGTCGGAATGGTGTTTCAGTCCTTTAATCTGTTTAATAATATGACTGTTTTAGAAAACTGTGTGGTTGGTCAGGTAAAGGTCTTAAAGAAAAATAAGACAGAGGCGAAGGAAAACGCTCTGCGATATCTGGAACAGGTGGGGATGGCGCCCTATATCAATGCGAAGCCCCGTCAGATTTCCGGTGGACAAAAGCAGAGAGTCGCGATAGCCCGTGCGATGGCAATGGGACCGGAGGTGTTATTGTTTGATGAGCCGACCTCTGCCTTAGACCCTGAAATGGTGGGAGAGGTGCTTGCTGTGATGCAGTCTCTGGCACAGGAGGGAATGACAATGCTGGTGGTTACACATGAGATGGCATTTGCCAGAGATGTAAGTCATCAGGTCGTTTATATGAACCAAGGGGTCATTTGTGAGCAGGGAACACCGGAGGAGATTTTTGGAGCTCCGAAAAAGCAGGAGACAAAGGATTTTCTCTCCCGTTTTCGGAAGGAGAAGGAAAAAGCCTGAAGGAAAAGCTCATAATTTCGGATAGAGAAAAAGGGTGTTTTTTCCGATGTCGCGTTTGCGCTGTCGGGAGAAACACTCTTTTTTTCGTTCCATAGGAAGCATGATATTTCTTGTAGAGAAGAAATATTTATGTTACAATATGCATAAAAATCAGACAGACAAAGCGGTACGGAAAAGCAGATAGACCTCTTGGCAGGCGAAGCTTGCTTTTTAGAGGAAAATAGAGAAATAAGCTGTATTCGTACAAAATAGAGGAATCACACAGGAGGATGGGAAAATGGATCAAAATAAGAAAAACAGTTGGATAAAGATAGGCTTGTGGCTGGGATTTCTTCTCCTTTTTCTCCTTGACCTATATGCCATTATTGATATGCCGGGCAATTATATCCTGTTGGTTGGAATTACGGCCTTGGTTTTGGGAATCGGTTTTTTGCTCGGCAGAGAGCTTTTACAGGAAATGCAGCAAAATAAGAGATGGGATGATGAGAAATTTGAGGCAATATTGCGTTCGGAGAAGGCTACCTATCTTTTGCAGAAAAAGACATTTGACCAGATATCCGATGCGGCAGAAAAGATTCGAGCATCCTCTGCCGTCGAAATCATTTCGGCGCAAAAAGCCATTGCAAAAATTGTGATTACCAGAAATAAGGAAAGTGCCAATGCCATCCTAAATTCCAATGAAAGGGTTCTTACAAAGCTGTCTGAGCTTGAGGGGCTGTTTGAGAGAAGCTGCACAGAGTTTTCCGAGAAACAGGCGGAGCTTCTCGAGAAACAGGCGGAGCTTCTCGGAAAACAGACGGAGCTTGCAGAGAATCAGACGGAGCTTTGGACTGCCTCCTATAACGAATTGCTTCAGCAGCAGAAGGAGCTTCTTTCGACAACAAAGCAGATGGAGGAGGGCATAAAAAAGGAGCTGCTTGAGGTAGAGCAGCAGATAAACACGATACAGCTTACACAGCAGGGCGGGGCTTTAATGGCGCCGGAGGCAGCAGCAGAAGATACAGACGGTTCATTTTTGACAGAGGACAAGGAAGCGCTTGCTGATCTTGCTTTGGATGAGAGCCTTGCTTTGGATGAGAGCCTTGCTTTGGACGAGAGCCTTGCTTTGGATGAGAGCCTTGCTTTGGATGAGAGCCTTGCTTTGGATGAGAGCGCAGAAAAGGCGGCACCCATAACAGCAGAAGGGGAAAGCGAAGCAGAGGCAGATGATATGAATCTGGATTTCAATCTGGATTTAGGCTTTGACCTGAATCTGGCTTCTGAATTGGACGCGGATCTGCAGCCGGATGCAAAGTTTGATTTAAATCTAGATTTTGATTTTGGAGACGAGGAAGTATTTTCGGAGGAGGCCTCTGTGATGGAGGAGGCTGTGATGGAAGAAGCCCTTCCGGGAGAGGAAGCATTTTCGGAGGAGCTGCCTATGCCGGAAGAGGCTGTGATGGAAGAAGCCCTTCCGGGAGAGGAAGTATTTTCGGAGGAGCCTTCTGTGATGGAGGAGGCTGCGATGGAGGAAGTCCTTCCGGGAGAGGAAGCATTTTCGGAGGAGCTTTCTGTGATGGAGGAGGCTGCGATGGAGGAAGCAGCGCTTTCCCAAGCGCTGCCGGAGGAGACTCCCTTGGAGAAGGAACCGGAAACAATAGCAAAGCCGGAGTTTCCGGACTCCAACAAGATGATGACACCGGATGAAATCGCAGCATTGATTGCAAATTTATAATTTTTATTGGGCTATGAGGCGGACAATTTCACGGATAACGGAAGTTGCCGCCTCCATTCCTTCTACGCTGATATGCTCAAAGGGACCGTGAAAGCCATAGCCTCCTGTTCCAAGATTTGGGCACGGCAAGCCCATAAAGCTTAATCTTGCCCCATCTGTGCCACCTCGCACGGGACGTGACAATGGCTCCATGCCAAGGTTGGAAAGGGCTGTCTTGGCAACCTCAATTACGGTCGGATCTTGGTCAATCACTTCTTTCATGTTAGAATAAGAAGGAGAAATGGAAAGGGTAACACAATTTGCCCCATACTTCTGATTCATTTCACACTCTAGGGCACGAAGTCTGCTTAAGCGAGCTTCGAACAAATCTTTATCATGATCCCGGACAATATAAGATAGCGTTGCAGCTGCCACATCTCCGGAAATATCCGTCAGATGAAAAAATCCTTCTCTGCCTTCTGTATGGGCAGGTGTTTCAGTCGGAGGAAGCAGGGATTGTATCTCACAGGCAACCAAAGCGGCATTGACCATAATGTCCTTGGCAGAGCCGGGATGGACATTGACACCGCAAATAGAGAACGTTGCACTGGCTGCATTAAAATTATCATATGCAACCTCTCCCTCATAATCACCATCCAACGTGTAAGCAAAATCTGCCTGAAAATAATCCAAATCAAAAAGATTGGCTCCGCAGCCCACCTCCTCATCCGGCGTAAAGCCTACCCAAATATCTCCGTGAGGTTCCCCCGATGTGATAATTTCCTCAACTGCCGTTATAATTTCTGCAATGCCCGCTTTATCATCTGCACCAAGGAGCGTTGTGCCGTCTGTCGTAATCAACGTACGTCCAACCAGTGTTTTTAGGGAAGGAAAAGCAGAGACTTTTAAAAATTCACCGCTTCCCTTCAAAAGAACATCCTTGCCATCGTAATTGGGGATGATTTGGGGCTTGACGTTTTGCCCGCAAAAATCTGGAGAAGTATCGATATGGGAAATAAAGCCGACCGCTTTTTTCTTTTGGCAGCCCGCAGTCGCGGGTAAAAGTCCATATACATAGCAGTGCTTGGTAACGATCACTCTTTGTAAGCCAAGCGAATTTAATTCCTCGGCGAGAGCATTTGCCAATGCAAACTGCCGGTCGGTAGAGGGAATTTTTACAGTGCCGTCCACCATATTGTTGTCATCAGAGGTAGTCCAATAGGACACATACGATAAAAATCTTTCTTGTACTGTCATAGAAAAATCCATCCTTTCTTATCAAAAAATTTGCCTCGTGTTGCAAGGCGATAGCTCCGAACTTTCGGATAAAATAAAAATCAAAGAAATTTAAAAAAAAATCTTGCATTTCTAAAAAAAGTATTATATAATAATTTTCGTGTTCAAAACAGTATGCGCCACTAGCTCAGCTGGCAGAGCACCTGACTCTTAATCAGGGTGTCCAGGGTTCGATCCCCTGGTGGCGTACTTAAAACAGAATAAGTTTATTTTGTATCATTTCTGCAAAAAGGATTCTTGACGAAAATAATTTGTTGGGGGTCTTTTTTATTTTGCAGCGCCACGGTAACGCTACCATAGGGTTACCGTGGCGTTATTATCGGGATGCGATGAGCTTGCAAATCGGATTTCCGAGAGAGGAAAATTTTTCCTCATATTCCGTCATAATATTCCCTTCCTTTAAAGCGGCATCGCGGTGCAAATCCCTGGTGTATGCGTCTAAGTGCCAGCCGGCTTCCGGAATTTCTTCCAAAGAAAAGGAAAATAAATCCTGATTATCTGTCTTAAACTCCAGTCTGCCGTTCTTGGCGAGAATTTGATTGTACCGCTCCAAAAATTGTCTGGAGGTAAGCCGTCTCTTTGCATGGCGCTCCTTTGGCCATGGATCCGAAAAGTTTAAATAGATGCGTTCCACCTCTCCCGGTGCAAAAACTTCCGTAAGAGCCGTAGCATCCATGCAAATAAAAAGCAGATTGGTAAGAGGGTCTGCTTCCATTTTCTGTAAGGCCCGCAGCAGGACACTGGAATAGCGCTCAATGCCGATATAGTTGACATCAGGGTGTGCAGCAGCCAGATCCATAAGGAAGCGTCCCTTTCCCATACCAATTTCGATGTGGAGCGGCTGTCTGGCGGGAAACAAATTTTGCCAAACACCTCGATGTGCTTCCGGCTCCTTGATGCAAAACCGGCTGCCTGCAATTGCTTCGTCTGCGTATGGTATATTTCTAA
>JAQXLR010000068.1 GCA_029012225.1 Clostridiales bacterium | reverse complement strand
GGTCGTTCCCACTGCTATAATCCGCCCCCCGTTCTCTTTGGTGCGATTAATCTTATCTGCCTCACTCTGACTGATCGAGTAAAATTCTGCATGCATGTGATGCTTTAAGATATCTGCTTCCTTGACCGGACGAAAGGTACCAAGCCCCACATGAAGCGTGACCTCGGCAAGCTCCACACCCTTTTGCCGAATCTCATCCAAAAGCTTTGGCGTAAAATGCAGTCCGGCAGTCGGCGCCGCCGCGGAGCCGTCATATTTTGCGTAGACAGTCTGATAGCGGCTCTTGTCCTTTAGCTGGTGCGTGATATACGGCGGCAGGGGCATCTGCCCCAGGCGATCTAGGATTTCCTCAAAGATTCCGTTGTATTGAAATTGAATCAAGCGGTTTCCATCCTCCTTGATTCCGATAATCTCACCGGAAAGCAGTCCGTCTCCGAAGGAAAGCCTTGTGCCTGTCTTACACTTCTTCCCCGGCTTTACCAGCGTCTCCCATCTATCATCTTCCATTCTTTTCAAAAGGAGCAGCTCTATCTTTGCTTGTGTCCCCTCTTTGGTTCCAAAAAGTCTTGCAGGAATTACCCTCGTATTATTCAGTACAAGACAATCGCCCGGCCTTAAGTATTCGATGATATCACGGAATGCCTTGTGCTCCGTTTTTCCTGTGCTTTTCTCCAGCACCAGCAGCCGTGATGCTGCGCGATCCTCCAGAGGGTCTTGTGCAATCAGCTCTTTCGGAAGCTCATAATAAAAGTCTTTTACATCCATCCTTCAAGCGACTCCTTTTTATTTTCGAAGTTCTGCACCCATTTGCTCCAGCGCTGCCACAATTTTTTTCATGGCTCCTGTAATGTCGGCATCCTCCAGATTGCGATCTTTGGCACGGAAGGAAAGAGAATATGCCACAGACTTATGACCCTTTTTGATCTGCTCACCCTCATAAATATCAAACAAATCATAGCTTTCCAGAAGCTTTCCGCCCTTACTCTCAAAAATCTTCTCAATCTCTCCTGCGAGCACTTCCTTTGGAACAATCATGGAAATATCTCTTGTCGCAGCAGGAAATCTTGCAATGCCTTCATACTTATGGTCGAAGGATGCCCGCGCTACAATCTGCGGCATATCCAGTACTCCGACGTAAACGCGATCCTTCATCCCATATCCCAAGGCAACAACCGGGTGTACCTCTCCAAGGTATCCGACTCTGACCCCCTGATAAAAAATATCTGCCTGCCGCCCCGGATGCAGATACGGTCTGCCGGAGTTTGGATCATATTCCGGCTTTGCCTTCATGCCAACCTTCTCCAAAAATTCCTCGATGACGCCCTTCATCGTATAAAAGTCGCCCTCCCCATACATGCCAAGTGTAAACTGCATTCTCTCCTCAGGCAATTCTGTAACGGGCAGCTGCTTTGGAAGGTAAATATTTCCAAGCTCATAAAGACGCACATTTTTATTTCTCCGATTGAAGTTCACAGAAAGAGAGGTAAGCATTCCATTTAAAGAGATTGTTCGCATGATGGAAAAATCCTCTCCGAGTGGATTGCTGATGACAACCGCCTCACGCAGCTTGGAATCCTTTGGCAAAAGCAGACGGTCAAATACCTTTGGACTCTCAAACGAATATGTCATCCCTTCCGAAAAGCCGGAAAATTCAGCAATTTCCCGCGCCACGCGCTCCACACGAAGCTTAAAGGAAAGTCTTCCTGTCGTTGTCTCTCCGCTTGGCAGTGTGCTGGGAATCTTATCATAGCCAAAAAAGCGCGCTGCCTCCTCTGCCAAATCAGCCTGACACTCCAAGTCCTGTCTCCAAGTAGGAATGATGATCTCATTTGTCTTCTCATCATAGATGAGAGCAAGGCGTTTGAAGTATTCCAAAATCGTCTGCTCCTCTATATTTGTTCCAAGCAGCTGATTGTATTGCTGCGGCTGAAAGGGGAGCCTCGTCTCATGTCTCACATTGGGATACACATCGATTGCACCCCCTACAACCTCCCCTGCTCCAAGCTCCTCAATCAGCTGACAGGCACGATTCATTGCTGCCATGGCATGATTGGGGTCAAGGCCCTTTTCAAACTTTGCAGAAGCATCCGTCCGCAAGCCGACCTTCCTGCTTGAGAGGCGAATATTTGTACCATCAAAGCAGGCCGCCTCAAAAAGCATTGTTTTGACATGATCCGTAATCATGGAATTTTCTCCCCCCATGATTCCCGCGAGCCCGATTGGCTTTTTCCCATCACAAATCATGAGAACACTCTCATCTAAGCTGCGCTCCTGTCCGTCTAAGGTGACAAAGGTCTCTCCGTTTTTGGCACGGCGCACGACAATCTGATTGCCCTCTATGGTGTCAAGGTCATAAGCGTGCATCGGCTGTCCATACTCCTCCATCACATAATTTGTAATATCCACAATGTTGTTGATGGGACGAATTCCCTGCGCTCTAAGTCTCCTCTGCATCCATTCCGGAGACGGCTCGATTTTAATGTTTTTTACAACCCTTGCGGTGTAGCGTGAGCAAAGCTTCTCATCCTCTACGCTTACCTTGATATAATCCTTAACATCCTCACTGTTTCCCGTTTCCTTTACGGTTGGAGGAACAAAGTCCAGACCAAAGGTAGCCGCTGCCTCCCTTGCAATTCCAAGCACGGAAAAGCAGTCCACACGATTGGAGGTAATCTCATACTCAAAAACAATATCATCCAGCCCAAGGTAAGAGACAGCACTCATTCCGACCGGAGCATCCTCCGGCAAAATATAAAGTCCATCCTCCGGAGCCAATGGAAACATATCACGTGTCGAACCAAGCTCCTCAATGGAGCACATCATACCGTTTGACTCCACACCACGGAGCTTTCCTTTTTTGATTTTGATTCCTCCGGCAGTTTTGCTTCCGTCATGTCCTCCTGCTACCTTGCCCCCGTCCAAAACAACAGGTACCTTGCAGCCCTCTGTCACATTTGGCGCTCCCGTTACAATCTGTATCGTTTCCTCTCCGAT
>JAQXLR010000067.1 GCA_029012225.1 Clostridiales bacterium | reverse complement strand
GGTAGTGTTGATATAATCGGTAAGCGTCATGTTTACCTCCTTTTTAAAGAGCGAGGAAAGGTAACTGCTGCTGACAGAGCACATAGAGGCAAGACTGTTTAAGGACAGCTTATTCTCATAATGAAAGTCAATATAGTCAAGACAGTTCCGCACGAGGGAGGAGTAGGGGCGGCGAGAATAATTTTGCACAAGCAGGCAGTATTTGCGAATCATGGTATAAGGAAGCATCTGCAGAATCTGTGCGGAAGCAAATTCGATCTGGATGGCGAGCTGGGCAGAAAGATTGTCAATGTGAAGCGGATGCACGGCGCCCTTTTGTGCGGCAATCCGAAGAAGTGTGTTATGTACAATGAGAAGATTTTTTGAATTGCGGACAAGGTCAGGAGTACGTGGAGCTACCGTATACTGAAGAAATTTGGAAAATGCAGTCAAGGCTTCCTTTGTCCTTCCAAGAGAGACGGCGGTCATAAATGCATGCTCCATCGCATAGCGATCCTCCAGAGCTTTCATGGAAATGGTCGGATTTCCGGGAACGGCATACTCATCATGGATAATCTGACCTCTCACTTCATCTTTGTGAGAAATTGTAAGAATCTCTATCTCTTTGCCTGTCAGCTTCGAGAAGAACATGGCCGTTGCAGTAATCCACTGTCCATAGGAGGAGTATTGGGGGATGCGATGATAAAATTCAAGAAGCTGCGACTCAAAGCTTTCAGGGATTTGGTAGCGCTCTGCCACAGTCTTAAAATCACTGCTCGAAATTTGATCAAAAAGCACGGGACCGATGGCAATCATGAAAACGCCATAGGGCTCCTGAAGATATTTTGGGAGCACGAAAAAAATATGATTGAGATAGAGCTCATCCTGCATGCAGTATAGAATGCCGGGATTCAATTCTTTCTCAAACATGACCTTCCACTCTGCATAATCAAAAGAATCTGTGATGTGCTTGCGAAAGCGATAGTCAATTTGTTCAATTCCTTCAAAAGTCTGGTTGAAAAATAAAATCTGAATGCCAAGCGTCTCATAAAAGTCCCTGATCAAATCAAGCATTTCCACCTGCATAGAAGTATCCTCCGTAAAACCGTATAATTTCAAGAATTATAAGTACGATTTTTATATGAAAACCATAATAGCATAAAAATGTCTTGATATCAAGAAAAATAGTGCTAGAAAGAAATAAAAAAAGAAATTATGGTAAATTTGTAAGAAAGAGGGAAAGGGGGAATATCGTGGAAGCAAAGAGTGATGTTTTGCTGGAAGTTTCAGATATGTGTAAAAACTTCGGCGTTACAGTTGCATTAAATCATGTCGATTTGGCAGTCAGACGAGGCGAGATACGTGGTCTGATTGGAGAAAACGGAAGTGGGAAATCAACCGTATCCTCCATCATCGCAGGGATTCAAAGGCAGACGAGCGGAGAGATGCGCTATAAGGGTGAGCCCTGGAGACCCATGAGTGCACAGGAGGCACAAGAGCATGGAATCGGAATGATTGTGCAGGAGGCGGGAAGCATCCCGAATATTTCCGTAGCTGAGAATATTTTTCTCGGGCATGAGAAGATATTTGCAAAAGGGCCCTTCGTGGACAAAGGGAAAATGAGGCAGGAGGCACAAAAGCTGCTGGACGATTTGGGTATTACAAGCTTTACTGCCGGACAAAGGACAGAGGAGCTTGACATGCAGATGCGCAAAATCATTGAAATTGCCAAATGCATGTACTGGAAGCCGGATTTGCTCATTGTAGATGAAACGTCGACTGCTCTATCGCATGAGGGAAGAGAGTTTTTATACGAAATGATGCATCTGCAAAGAGCGGAGAATAAGAGTGTTTTGTTTATTTCTCATGACTTGGACGAAATGATGGAGCATTGCGACAAGCTGACGGTATTGCGTGACGGTGTTATCATCGGCACTTTGGATCGCAGCGAGTACGAGCCGTCAAAAATTCGTCAAATGATGGTAGGACGGGAGATTAAGGGCGATTACTACCGAAATGACGAGGACGGATGGGAGGAAGAGGTCGTGCTCCGGATGGAGAATGTCACAACTATGCAGGATCTGCTCTGCTTTAATCTGGAGCTGCACCGGGGAGAAATCCTGGGGCTTGGCGGACTTTCCCATTGTGGTATGCACACGGTAGGGAGAGCACTGTTTGGGGTAGAAAAGATTTTAGACGGCAGAGTTGTTGTGACGGACAAAACCTCCTGCAGCAAGGAGATTACAAGCCCTAGGACAGCCATTGACAACCATATGGCATATGTCTCAAAAAATCGTGATACGGAGTCGCTTGGACTTTCTGCGACAATTTATGAAAATATCGCATCCACAGGCTATAAGGTAAATGCATGGTTTTTAAATCTGATTTCAGGCAAGCGGGAAAATGCTTATGTAGACCGACAGATACGCGATTTGTCTATCAAGTGTGCAGGCAAGCATTATAAGGTAAATACCTTATCGGGTGGAAATAAACAGAAGGTGGTCTTTGGAAAATGGATTGCTTCAGATGCGCAGATTCTGATTTTAGACTGTCCAACGCGAGGCATCGATGTCGGAGTAAAGGCGGCAATGTATAAGCTGATTTATGAGATGAAGCGGGAGGGGAAGTCTATTGTGCTGATTTCCGAGGAATTGCAGGAGCTGATCGGTATGTGTGATCGTATTTTGATGCTCAAGGACGGAGCGGTTACATGCGAAAAGCTGCGGAGCGAAAAGCCTACCGAGCATGAATTGATTGATTATATGATTTAGAGGGAGGAGAACATGAATACAAAGCAAAGATTTCAGGCACTGCGTCGCCTGACGGAGCATCGTTGGTTTGTTCAGCTGCTTCCGGTTGTCTTTCTTGCTCTGTTGGTCGTATTTTTCTTTTTTGCGACGGACGGACGCTTTACCAGCATGACCAGCTTAAAAATTGTGTTTGAGCAGGCATTAATTGTGGGTACTGTCGCTACGGGAGCAGCGTTTATCTTTGCATCAGGAAATGTCAATCTGGCAATGGGGGCGACGACTGTCCTAGGTGCAACGATTGCCGGTATGGTCTACAATGCGACACAAAACGTTGTCCTGATGTTTGTTGCGGCAGTCATTTTGGGAGTGGTCTTGATGGCAGCAAGTGCTCTGCTTAGTACGGTTTTGAATGTAAAGGTTATGTTTGTGACGATTGTCATGATGATTTTACTTGCGGCATTGCAGCAGTCTATTCTTGGAGGCTCGACCATCTCACTGCCCTATGAGATGATACGCGCCCTTTCAGACGGAGGATTTTCTTACCTTGCATTTGCACTGTACCTACTGCTGGCAATCATCCTCTTTCACTTTACCGATATCGGGCGTTCTCTGCGGATGCTGGGAACAAATGAAGTCTGCTCTGCACAGACGGGCATTATAAAGAGTAAGTATATCCTCCTTGCATTTATAATTGCAGGGGTGGGATGCGGTATCGGCTCTCTGCTTGCGATTGTCCGAGCCGGGTCAATCGGACAAAATACACTGGTTTCCTTGAATATGGACTGTATGCTGGCATTGGTGCTCGGAGGGATGTCCATTTTTGGAGGAAGCAAATCCTTTGTGTATGCGGGTATTGTAGGAGCGATCACGGTAAGCGTTCTCAATCAGGGAATGCTGATGATAGGGGTAGATTCCACTATTATTCAGGGAATTCGAGGTGTACTGTTTTTGATTTTGGTGTGCACTGCCCAGCAGCGCCCCCAAGGGCTTCCGGCACCGGAGGGATGAAAATTTTGTAACTTGTAAACCAATTATTTCCATACTGTGAAAAGGAGAGAAAGATGAAAAAGATGAAAAAGTTGTTTGCACTGGGATTGGCAGGATGTATGACGCTTGCGGCCTTAACAGGCTGCGGAAGCAAGGAGACGGGAGGAACCTCCCAAGGCGCGGGCAGCACGCAGGCACAGAGCGGTGCACAAAGCACGGACAATGCGGCGCCTTATAAAATTGCGGTTGCTACCATCCACGAGGGCGAGAGCTGGGAGATTCAAAAGGCCTATTTTGAGAAGGAGGTTGGACCTGCTTTAAATATGGAGTTTATGTTTTCAGAGAAGCTGGCAGATGCAAATGGTCTTGTCGATTTTATGGAGCAGGCATATGCATCCGGTTGCGTCGGAATGATTAACCTGGTTACCTCCAATGATGCAGTAGCGCAGGGTGCGCGTAAGGCAGAGGAGTGGGGGATGTGGTTTGTGACACAGAATTCCAGTCTCAATGAGGATGTAGCAGAGCTGACATACAATCTTGGTCACTGCGGCGCTTCCGCTACCGGTATGGGTGATGCTTACACAAAGGCATTTGCAGAGCTGCTTGGAGACGGAGAAGATCACAGCGTATTTGTTTTCTCCGGTGCTGCAGTCGGTGGTGCAATCGGACAAGGAGCAGCTTCCCATTATTATACGGTACAAGGAATCTTAGAAGCGATGCAGGATCAGTACAATCTTACCTATGAAAAATCGGTAGATGACATTATCAATAACCAGAATCCGGGCGAGGTTGCTACGGACAATGACAAGGTCAAGATTTATGTGTATCCGGGAGTAGATGTAGCGGCAGCCATTACTGCGGCACAGACACAGTTCCAAACCGGTGGCTATGATACCTTTGCAGCAGTGTTTAGCTATTCTGCTTTTACCAATGCAATTGCTGACGTAGAGCAGAGCTTGAACAAGAACATTAAAATTATCGGTACGGCATCCATCGAGCAGCAGACCGCAACCGGCTTTACCACACAGGATTCTCAAGGAGACACCGTGTTGAACGCAGCCATCGTAAATCCGCTCAACAATGCAAATGCAGTATGCGCAGTACTTTTGTATAATGCGCTCACGGGTCATGCAGAGGCAATGAAGGACAACGGCAAGGCAGTTCTTTTTGAGGTACAGCCTTGGGTATGCATGAGTGCAGAGACCTATGAGGGAATCGGACAGCTTGATACTTCCTCGGAGACCTATGTTGTGAATGCAGAAGATTTGAAGGCGCTTTGTGTGGAGAACAATGAGGGACTGACATTTGCAGACATTGAGCAGAAACTGACAGACCTTGCGGATGTTGACGCAGTCATTGATGCGAAGTTAAAGTAATGAAGGCAGGGAGTGAGAAAACCAATGCAGTATTCGAAAAAAATCAAAGACATTCTTTTTACATTGGCTTTTCCGGCTGTCATGTTTCTGCTTATGGAGATGGTATGCCTTGCAATTAAGGATCGCCATCTCCTTGGCTCTATGCTGGATGTAAAGACTTTGGTACGCAATACAGGGATTGCGGCAATTATTTCCTTTGCCCTTTCCTTTAATCTTTCCTGTGGCAGATTTGATCTTTCCTTGGGAGCACAGCGGCTGGCAGGTACGATTTTGGGAGGTGTACTGGCGTTAAGGCTTGGTCTTTCCGGTATTTGGCTGCTGCTGTTTGCGCTGGCGTTTGGTCTTTTGTTTGGATTTCTGACGGGAGTTGTCTTTATCATTACCCGTGTGCCGCCGATGGTATTGGGAATCGGTGTGGGTCTTGTCCTGGAATGCATTCCGTATGTTGCTTCTGAGGGAAAGGGATTGAATTTGTTTGGACGGCCGGGAATGGAGATTTTGACAAATACAGCTTTTGTGGTTGGACTTGTTGTGATTGTCGGGATTTTTGTAAGCGTAGTCATGAATATGACAGTATTCGGATATGAGATGCGGGCGATTCAAGGCTCTCAGGTCATTGCAAGAAACAGCGGCATCAATATCTTTAAGCATGCGGTTCTCTGCTATACTCTGGCTGGAGGGTTGGTGTGCATTGCCGGAGTGATGGATGTTTCCTTTACAACACAGATGAGTGCGACACTTGGACTTGCGAGCATCAGCGCCGTGACTGCCAACATGTTTCCGATGATTTTGGGCGGATATATTGGCAGACGCTCCAATCAGGCGATAGGAGTGATTGTTGCGGCTCTTACCATCAAGCTTTTCAGCTATGGGCTGACAAATCTGGAGTTGTCTGAGGCAAATACGAATGTGGCAAATATGATTTTATTTATCGCAGTCCTGATTTTTCTTGCCAACGAGTCTGTTTTTCAGCGACGCAGAGAGGAAAAGGAGCGTATTGCGCAAGCGCAGAAGAAAAAGCGAGAGGATGATAGCGCAATAGCGCAATAGAAGTGCTATTGCGCTGCAATAGCAGCAGTTGCGCTGTAAAAGCGATAAGAAAAAAGCCATTTTATCTGGATGACACCCAAATAAAGTGGGTGGAGGAGACGATTGCGGCAATGACGTTGGAGGAAAAGCTGGGACAGCTGTTTGTTCTGCTAAAAGCAACACCCGGCGTGGACGAGAAAGCTATTCAATCCGGACTAAAACAATCCCATCCGGGTGGACTTCACTGGCAGGGCGGCGATAAGGAGACGGTGTATCTGCAAAATACAACCTATCAGAAAAACAGCGGCATTCCACTGCTGATCGCAGCAGATTGTGATCGAGGAGCTAAAGAGGGCAGGCTTTTTAGTGGATGTATGTCCGAATTATCACGACTTGGAGGTTGAGAACGGAGTTTCTCCAGTCAATTTCATGCAGATGATTGACAGCGGAAGCAGAGAAGAATTTGCAGAAAAGTATGATGTTGTATTTCTTGTTCTCAATATCAAGGGCTATGCGCAGGAGAACAATGTGCGTGTACGCTGGAGCTGCAATCACAGCCGGGAGCTTCCGTGGTACAATCTGGAGGTACCCACAATCGGCATCAGCTTAAATTATACCAATCATCTGATTGATGTACCGCAGCTAAAGACCTTTATCAATGCGTATGGACCAAACAGAGAGCATATCCGTGCGGCGATTGAGAAAATTTGCGGAAGGAGTCCTTTCCGTGGAACTGCCAGTGAAACCGTATTTTGTGGCAGATGGGAGACAAGACTGTAGAAAAATTCTCAAAAATTTCGGAAAAGATTTTTCTGAAAATACTTTACAGAAAGCCAAAATGGGGTTACAATCAAGAAAATACAAAAGGACAACACGCTGATGAGACGAGTAAGCTGTGGAATGCAGCAGAGAGAGATGCCGTAGGAGATTTTCCTATGTGCTGGAAGCATCTTTGCAGGAAGCAACTGAAGACCAGCTCGGAGCGGCCCCAATCCGGCCCGGTGATTCCGTTATCATCTTTTTGAGGTTTTCCGTAAGGAAAATAAATCCGGGTGGAACCACGGTAAGATTTATCGTCCCTGACATTGCAGTATGCAATGCAGGGACGTTTTTGTCATGTTGGAAATCCAAAGCGTTCCAATATAACAAAATGCAGGGAGGAAGGAATCGGATTGTGATACTGTTCGGGCGAGGAGTATGCTCTTTGAATCAAAGTATGTCCGATTGAGAACAAGAAAGGAGAGACTATGAACATTACATTAAAAGATGGCTCCGTGAAAGAATACGGAGAAGCAAAATCGGTATATGAAATTGCAAAGGATATCAGCGAGGGGCTTGCCAGAGTGGCATGTGCCGGAGAAATAGATGGGCAAATTGTAGATTTGCGTACAGAGATAAATAAGGATTGTGCGCTCAATATTATCACTGTAAATGATGCGGAGGGATTACAGGTCATTCGCCACACCGCCTCCCATATTTTGGCACAGGCGGTAAAGCGTCTGCGTCCGAATGCGAAGGTTGCCATTGGCCCCGCGATTGAGGATGGCTTTTATTATGATTTTGATACGGAGCCATTTTCCAGAGAAGACTTGGATGCACTGGAAGCGGAGATGAAAAAGATTATAAAAGAGGGACATGAGCTAAAACGCTTTACGCTTCCAAGGGAAGATGCGATTGCGCGGATGCGGGAGAAGAATGAGCCGTATAAGGTGGAGCTGATTGAGGATTTGCCCGAAGGAGAAGAAATTTCGTTTTACGATCAAGGAGAGTTTGTGGATTTGTGTGCAGGTCCGCATTTGATGCATACAAAAGGGGTGAAGGCCTTTAAGCTTACTTCATCCTCTATGGCATACTGGCGTGGGGATTCGGATAAGGCAAGATTACAGAGAATTTACGGAACGGCTTACAATAAGAAAGAGGACTTGGCAGAGCATCTGGAGCGCATGGAGGATGCGAAGCGTCGCGACCACAATCGGCTCGGCAGAGAGATGAAGCTGTTTACTACTGTGGATGTAATCGGACAGGGACTTCCTCTGTTTACGCCAAGAGGTACAAAAATGCTGATGAAGCTGCAGCGATGGATTGAGGATTTAGAGGACAATGAGTGGGGATATATCCGCACAAAAACGCCCCTCATGGCAAAATCTGACTTATATAAGATTTCCGGACATTGGGATCACTATAAAGACGGAATGTTTGTGCTTGGAGACGAGGAAAAAGACAAGGAAGTGTTTGCCTTACGTCCGATGACCTGTCCGTTTCAGTATTATGTATATAAAAATGAGCAGCATTCCTATCGTGAGCTGCCATATCGCATGAGTGAGACCTCCACGCTGTTTCGGTGTGAGGACTCCGGTGAGATGCATGGTCTGACTCGTGTGCGCCAGTTTACAATATCGGAGGGACACCTTGTGCTGCGCCCCGATCAGGCCGAGGAGGAGCTAAAGCGCTGCTTTGATTTGTCCTATTTTGTTCTATCTACGCTTGGCCTAGAGAAGGAAGTGACCTTTCGGCTCTCTAAGTGGGATCCGAACAACCGCAAAAAATATCTTGGGGATGAAGACTACTGGAATCGCACACAGGAGGCACTGCGCGAGGTATTACGCGAGAAAGGGGTACCTTTTGTAGAGGCAGACGGAGAGGCGGCTTTTTATGGACCAAAGATTGATATTCAGGCAAAAAATGTCTACGGAAAAGAAGATACGATGATTACGATTCAGTTGGACTGTGCCATTGCAGAAAGCTTTGATCTGTATTATATTGACCAAAATGGAGAGAAAGTTCGTCCGTATATCATTCATCGTACCTCCTTGGGCTGCTACGAGAGAACACTTGCATGGCTCATTGAGAAGTATGCAGGAAAATTTCCGACGTGGCTTTGTCCGGAGCAGGTGCGCGTGCTGCCGATTTCCGATAAATACGAGGCATATGCCAACGAGGTCTTACAGGAACTTCGCAAAAATGGCATCGATGCAACGGTAGACAATCGCTCCGAGAAGATTGGATTTAAGATTCGCGAGGCGAGATTGGATAAACTGCCGTATATGCTGGTAGTCGGACAGCAGGAGGAGGCAGACCGTACCGTATCGGTTCGCAGCCGTTTTGCGGGAGACGAGGGTGCAAAGCCAATCCAGCAGTTTGTGGATGAGATCACGAGAGAAATCCGAACAAAAGAGATTCGTCCTACGGTTGAGGAATAAGAGAAGAAAAAACTGCGCGCATCCCATCCATCCGTCGGATTGACGGGATGCGCACACTTTTCAAAACATTCAATTTTTTGAATGTTTTTTTTATTTTTGGAAACACTAGCAGTGAGTTCGCAAAGTCTGCAGAACCGAAAAATTGGAGGAAGGGAGAACAAGGATGACAGTTTTGGATTGTACGGTAACAGGATGCATTTATAATGAGGACAAGCAGTGCTGCAAGGGGGATATTATCGTAGAAGGCAGCAGTGCGGAGCGCACGGAGGAAACCTGTTGCGGCAGCTTTAAAGAAAGAGGCTCAAGTGCTGTAACGAACGCAGCGGGAGGAGCCAAGAGGGAAATTGAGGTTGCCTGTGAGGCATGTAAATGCGTTTTTAACAAAGAAAGAAAGTGTAGTGCAGACCACATTGGAATTGCAGGTGCAAATGCCTGTACTTGTGGGGAAACAGAGTGTCAAAGCTTTTGCTGTAAATAAAACGGAGGAAGACAGGAGAGTGCAGACTTGTATTTTCCTGTTTTCCAAACAATATCCTATCGAACCGGAGAAAAAACTTTGCAGTTTATAAAATTTTTACTTGCCATTTGATGCGGATAGAAGTAGAATGGGGAAAGATAAGGGTCATGATTTTTGTATGGAGGCAGGAATGAGAAAAA
>JAQXLR010000066.1 GCA_029012225.1 Clostridiales bacterium | reverse complement strand
TGGAGCTTCAGGAGGAGATTATCTTTGATAAAAATGAAGAAATGAAAGGAAGAGAGCTCTTTGTATTTATTGAGGGCAAGGTTGCAGACGAAAACGTGTATATCGGTCGAACCTATCGCGATGCGCCCGACGTAGACGGCTATCTGTTCCTCCACACAGACGAGGAACTGATGACAGGAGACATTGCAAAGGTGCGCGTAACCGGAGCGCATGAATATGATTTGATTGGCGAATTGATTTGAAAGGATTTTGAGGATGAATTTACCCAATAAGCTTACTGTTTTTCGCGTTATTTTGATTGTTCCATTTGTACTGCTTCTTGTTGGGAGTACAAATGAATGGGGTTGGTTTTTGTCAATATTTGGCGGCATACGTGGGTATATCGATTCCATCGCCGTAGCCATTTTTATCGGAGCAAGCCTTACCGATTTGCTGGATGGACATATTGCAAGAAAGTACAATCTGATCACAAATTTCGGAAAGTTTATGGACCCTCTGGCAGACAAGCTTTTGGTCTGTTCGGCGCTCATCTGCCTTGTGGAGATGGGAAGGCTTTCTGCTTGGATTGTCATTGTAATTATTGCAAGAGAGTTTATCATCAGCGGCTTTCGCCTTGTTGCGTCCGACAATGGTGTTGTCATTGCGGCAAGCTACTGGGGCAAATTTAAAACGACCTTTCAGATGCTGATGGTCATTGTTCTTTTGCTTAACATACAAAACCCTCTGTTTCAGGTTCTTGGGATTCTTTTGACCTATGTCTCACTTATTCTTACTGTCGTCTCTCTGGTTGACTATATTGTTAAGAATCGACATGTATTAAAGGAGCAGAGCTAGAAGGAGACAAAAAGGAGCGTTTATGGAGGAGCCGCTGGAATATTCGGTTTACCGATTGCTGAAAAAATATCAATACCGTTTAACAACGGCAGAGTCTGCAACAGGTGGAATGATTGCCTCCATGCTGATTAACGTGCCGGGAATTTCAGAGTTTTTTCAGGAGGGTTATGTAACCTATTCGGATGCCGCAAAGGTAAAAATGATTCATGTAAATCCAAGGACAATCGAGCGCTTTGGAGTGGTCAGCCATGAGACTGCAGCAGACATGGCAGCATCTGCCGCACAGACAGCAGATGCACAGGCAGCGCTGTCTGTGACGGGCGTAGCAGGGCCGGACGGAGGCACAAAAGAATGTCCGGTTGGAACGATATACATTGGCTGTTATCTGAATGGAAAAACAGTTACCAGGCATTTTTGTTTTTCTGGAGACCGTATGGCAGTACGAGAGGCTGCGGCAAAAGAGGCGCTGCTTCTTTTAAAAAAAATGTTGGAGAGGGAAGACGGATATGAGGATTATAGCGGGAACGGCAAGAAGCCTTCCATTAAAGACAGTTCCCGGATCGGATACAAGACCGACGACCGATCGAATCAAGGAAACACTTTTTAATATCTTGCAGGATGAGGTTCCCGGAAGCGATTTTCTTGATCTTTTTGCAGGAAGCGGGCAGATTGGTCTGGAAGCATTAAGCAGAGGGGCAAACAGCGCTGTATTTGTGGATCATGAAAAGAAGGCAGCAAGCTGTATCGAGGAAAACATTCGTTTTACAAAATTTGAAGATAAGACAAAGGTATATCAGGCAGATGTGCAGAGTGCGCTGCGCATGATGGAGGGGAAGTATCAATTTGATCTTATCTTTTTGGATCCGCCATATGGAAAGAAACTGGAGCAGGATGTTCTTGCTTACCTTGCAGGCTCCTCTCTGCTAAAAGAGGATGCTTTGATTGTTGTGGAAGCCGCACGAGATGAGGATTTTGATTATCTTGGCAGACAGATTGAACTTCATATACAGAGGATAAAGACATATAAGACAAATGAGCATGTGTTCATCCGAAAAAATACATTTTCCCAAGTATAGGAGGAAGCATATGAAAAAGGCCATATATCCCGGAAGCTTTGACCCACTGACACTTGGTCATGTTGATATGATTGTACGGTCATCCAGGATTGTGGATGAACTGGTGGTTGGTGTACTGAATAACAGCGCAAAAAATTCATTGTTTTCTCTTGCGGAACGTGTTAGTATGATAAAAGAGATGACAAATTCCATTCCAAATGTAACCGTGACATCCTTTGACGGTCTTTTGGTGGAGTACATGAAGGAAATAGATGCAAATATTATTATAAGAGGACTTCGTGCCGTGACTGATTTTGAGTATGAGCTGCAGATTGCGCAGACAAATCGTGTTCAAAACCATGATGTGGAGACGATTTTTCTTACCACAAGCCTTCAGTATTCCTATTTAAGTTCTACTATTGTAAAGGAATTTGCATCCTATGGGGGCGATATTTCGAAGTTTGTTCCGCCGGAGTTCATCGACAGAATCTATGCAAAGTACGACATCTCAAAATAAGGAGAGTTCGTGTAAAAAAAGCTTCATTGCTTCTTTTTCACACTGTAGTGCCGAATATGATTTCGGTCTGCGTTCCTTGTAAGAAATCATTTCGGAATGGAGGATTTTTATGGCAAGCAGAATTGAGCAGATTATCGAGGAAATTGAAGAATATATTGACAACTGTAAGGCACAGGCCTTTTCCTCCTCGAAGATCATTGTAAACCGAGAGGAAATGGAGGAGCTTTTAAGCGAACTGCGCACCAAGACTCCGGAGGAGATTAAGCGCTATCAAAAAATTATCAGCAACAAGGAAGCAATTCTGGCCGACGCGCAGGCAAAGGCAGATTCTATTATTGCACAAGCGCAGATTAAGACGGATGAGCTGGTAAGTGAGCATCAGATTATGCAGCAGGCCTACGCACAGGCGAATGAGGTTGTTATGATTGCTACAAAGCAGGCACAGGAGATTTTGGACAATGCGACAAAGGATGCCAACAGCATTCGTATGGGTGCGATGCAGTACACCGATGATATCTTAAAGAATCTTGAGCACGCCATTTCGCATTCCCTTGATACTGCAAAAATCCGGCATGAATCCTATATGAATTCCTTGCAGGGATTTTTAGATGTTGTACAGGCAAATCGTGCAGAATTAAACCCATCAGGAGAAGAACAGCCGGAGTCGTCTCCTGCGACCGAGGAGCTTCCAAAGGTAGAAATTTCTTCTGATTTGTTAGGCTAAGAGAAAGGCAATTGCAGCGGCAAGCAGCGTAGATACGGCGGTAAGCAACAGTTTTTGAGCCAAATAGGACTTTACGGACAGCGCAGTATCCCGCACAATGGAGCTTGCCTGTGCAAGACCGGAGAGCCCTCCAAAAGCAGTAAAGGAGATGGCGAGTATATAGCGGGTCGTTTCCCCAAGCGGAGAATTTCCCAAAAGGCTGATGCCTGTTGTGATTTCGGTTGCTCCTGTCAGGCAAAGATAAATCGGATACGGGATCGGAAGCTTTTTCAGAAGGAAAGCAAGCATGGAAAACAGCATAATATAACCGCCAAGTTTGGTCAATGTTTCAAATCCATTCATAATACCGGCATCAATGATTTTAAAATTCATTTGAGATCCTGATGCCGGTTTTTTTTGTCTGTCTCCTCCTGCATTTTTTGATAGAGTCAAAGCAGCACGGCGAAGCAGAATATGCCCCAGTATCAGAGGTGGAAGATAGAGAATAAGCAGACTAATGAGTGCCATCTTTGGCATATGAAGCTGTTGTCTTAAAACAAAGCTGTTGATAAAAACAGGACTGATGTTATTTGTGATTGCAAACAGTGCCTCTCCCTCCTCTTTCGAGATTGCCTTTCTCTTAAGAAGCTCTGCGCAGCTTTTACTGCCCATCGGAAAGCCGAACAAGAAGCCGGAAATCACGACAAAGGCACCGTTCTCACTTACCGGAAGAAAGAGACGCAGCAAGGGTGCGGCCATTCTTGTAATATAGGTAATGTAATTGGAGTCGATTAAAATATTGCACAGAATGGAAAAGGGAAGCAGAGTGGGCAGGACGCGGCTGTACCAAAGGAGCAGGCCAAAGGTGGCACCATCCAATGCATCTTTTGGAAAGCAGAGAATATATAGGATAAAAATAAGCAGACATAAGAATATTAATTTCTTTTTCATACTAAACTATATGAAAAGCAGGAGGCGTTATGAGTAAATTAAAACAAATAAAAGAACGAAACTTAAAGTCACAGCGGGTATTTGATTATTTTGAAGAAATTGCATCGATTCCGCATGGCTCCGGCAATACAAAGCAAATCAGTGATTATCTCGTTGATTTTGCAAAGAAAAAAGGACTGGAATATTATCAGGATAAATCCAATAATGTCATCCTCATTAAGGAGGCAACAAAAGGCTATGAGACTGCAGAGCCGATTATTCTGCAAGGTCACATGGATATGGTCTGTGAAAAGGAGAGTGGATGTGACATTGATTTTGAGAGAGAGGGGCTAAGTCTCTATGTGGAGGAGGATTTCCTAAAGGCAAAAGGAACCACCTTGGGAGGAGATGATGGGATTGCAGTCGCCTATGCCTTGGCGCTCTTAGAATCCACAGAGCTTTCTCATCCACGGCTTGAGGTTGTCATTACGGTGGATGAGGAAATCGGCATGCTGGGTGCGGCCTCCATCGATTTGTCCATGCTAAAGGGTCATAAGATGTTAAACATCGACTCAGATGAGGAAGGACACTTTTTGACAAGCTGTGCCGGGGGCATGACGGTAGAGACCTTCCTTCCGGTGTCATGGCAAAGGAGAGAGGGCAGGAGTGTTTTTATCCGCGTATCCGGATTGGCGGGTGGACATTCCGGAATGGAGATTGACAAGGAGCATGGCAATGCAAACCTTGTGATGGGACGTGTGCTAAAGCATCTTTCCGACCGACTTGAAATCGGGATTGAGGCACTTGCCGGTGGCTTAAAGGACAATGCAATCCCAAGAGAATGTGAGGCGAAGCTCCTCGTTCCGAAGGAACAGGTGCAGGAATGCCTTGCAGGGGTAGAAGAATTGGGGGCCTTGCTGAAAAAAGAATTTTTTTCTTCTGATCCTAAAATTCGCATCGAGGCAGTTGCCGGGGAAGATCATGAAGTGGAGGTGCTTTCTCCCTCCTGTACAACAAAAATTATTTTTTATCTGCGCAACGTGCCGGACGGTGTGCAGCACATGAGCCGGGCACTTCCGGGACTGGTTGAAACCTCCTTAAACACAGGGATTATGCGCTTAACAAAGGAAGGCCTTAAGGTTACCGCGTCGGTACGAAGCAGTGTCTCCAGCAGAAAGGAAGATCTGAGAGACCGCCTTGCGTTTTTGGCAGAATTTTTGGGCGGGGAGATATCGGTAAGCGGAGACTATCCTGCATGGGAATATCAGTCTGATTCCGAGCTCAGAAACACCATCAGCTCGGTCTACCGAGAACTGTTTGGAAAAGAGCCGATTTTTGAAGCAATTCATGCAGGCCTAGAGTGTGGGATTTTGTCAGCTAAGATAGAGAATCTGGACTGTGTCTCCTTTGGTCCAAATAATTATGATATTCATACTCCAAAGGAGAGACTTAGCATTTCCTCAACCGAAAATGTTTGGGAGCTTTTGGTAGAATTTTTAAAGAGATGTAAAAAATGAATTTAAAGAAGATTCGCATGCTGCTGCTATTTTTAACCGTTGTGTTTGCAAATGTATGGCTGTTAAGCGAAATCAACGGGAAATTACTCCAGATCCGCTGCTTTTCCTATCCGCTGGCGTATGAAAACTTAAGAAAGCATGAAATATCAGAAGAAATACAGACTCGATTTTTTGAGGCATCCGATTTTAGGGCAGATGCGTACAGCGAGCTTTTGACCATGTATTTTTCGTCCGACGGAAAGGTGACAGATACGGAAATTTTGCAAAAGGACATTGCCTTTGTAAAAAAGTACAGAGCAGAGGACTTCTCCCGGATTCAGAACTATGTCTATGCGATTTGGAGCCCGCTGGAATGCTTTCCGGTCGGGGCGGTAACCGGAGAGGAGGATGCAGGCTTTACCTTTTCGGATAGCTGGATGCAAAGCCGTACCTTTG
>JAQXLR010000065.1 GCA_029012225.1 Clostridiales bacterium | reverse complement strand
ACGGACATCGGGATTCACTATGAAGGCTGGAGTCTTGAGGATGCCAAGCAGTTTTGGGCTTCCTATGGAATCAAAAACGATGTCATTCTTCAGGAGATTTATGAATTCATTGCAGGAGAGCCCTCCCACTATCTGAAATATTATGTGGGCTATTTGAAATTCCTGGAATTAAAAGACAAGGCACAAAAAACCTACGGAAGCGATTACAGCGATATCGCCTTTCATCAGGCAATTCTTGAAATCGGTCCTGCTCCCTTTGATGTGCTGGAGCGCTATCTGGACGAATATTATGTGAGAGAGGAGTAATAGGGCTCTTATCCGTTTAAGAGCGCCTGATACACCTCTCGTTTGCTGATGCCTCGATCTCTTGCCACAAGCTTCATGGCCTCTTTTCGGTCTGTTCCCGGCTTTTCATAGAGTGCCATATGCTCCTTAAGAGACATCCTCTCCCAGCCCTCCTGCTCCTCTTTTTTTTGCTCCGCAAGGCTTTTGCCTTCCAGCACCAGTACATATTCCCCACGTGGCTCATTATCCTGATAAAAGGAAATTCCTTGAGAGAGGGTCGTTAAAACCCTCTCCTCATGCCGCTTTGTCAGCTCCCGGCAGAACGCGATTTTGCGATCTCCCAAAATCTGATAAAGCTCTTCTAAGGTCTTTCTCAAACGATGCGGTGCCTCATATAGAATAATGGTTCGCGTCTCATCCTTAAGCTGTCCAAGTATCGCTTCCCGCTCTTTTTTCCCCCTTGGCAAAAAGGCCTCAAAGGCAAAACGGCCGGTGGGCAACCCAGACATCGTAAGCGCTGTAATGCAGGCCGCAGCCCCCGGCAAAGAGGTAACCGGAATCCCCTGCTGACAGCAAATCCGCACCAGCTCCTCGCCCGGATCCGAAATCCCCGGCGTACCGGCATCCGTAATCAGCGCGATATTCTTCCCCTCCATCAGCTTCTCTGCCAGTCGGTGCGCCTTTTCTATTTTGTTATGCTCGTGATAGCTCGTCATCGGTGTTTTTATTTCAAAATGATTTAAGAGCTTTCTTGAGTTGCGCGTATCTTCTGCCGCAATCAAATCCACCTCTTTTAGAATACGCAAAACACGCAGCGTAATGTCTTCCAGGTTGCCAATCGGTGTCGCGCACAGATATAAGGTTCCCGCCATAGCTTACTTCCCCTTTTCCCCAATTACACAGTTTCGTCATCCCTTGTTCCGATTCTTGGCGCAAGCCGATACATCACAATTCCCAGTGCAACAATTCCGATCGAAATCACCTGTGAGGTAGACAACACACCGATGCTCCCCCGGTAATCACCGCGTAAAAATTCCACGGCAAACCTTCCGAGTCCGTACAATACAAGATAAGCGGACGCAACTCTTCCCGTTTTGGGCTTTCGTCTTGCATACAGCAGCAGCAAGCCACAGATGATAAAATCCCCTGCCGAAGAGATGAGCTGTGTGGGAATGAGGCTGACATCATTGGGTGCAAAGCGAGAATTGCGAAAGGTAATTCCATACCAGCAATCTGTCTCCCTTCCATAGCAGCAGCCTGCAAAAAAGCAGCCCAGGCGCCCAAATCCCTGCGCCAGTGCGACTGCAGGCATAACCAAGTCAAAATAGACCAGAAAGCTCTCCTTCTTTTTCTTGCAATAGATGAGACTGGCTAAGATCCCACCGATAATTCCGCCGTATACCACATATCCATTCTGAAAATTCCACAAAATAGACGGATCCTCAAAAATTGCGGGAAGCTCCACAAGATAATACAACAGGCGGCTTCCTCCAAGTCCTCCAAACACGGCGCAAAAAAAGATGCCATATATCACATCCTCATTTCGGTTCTGCTTTCTCCCGCGCGTTAGGCACATCAAAAGCGCCATAAAAAAGCCAATTGCAATCATCAGACCATACATATGAAGTGTAAGCGGTCCTATTTTAATTTCATTAAACATCTCTTTTCTCCTTCTAAAAACTCCTACGTCTAATACCCGTAAAGTTCATATATCTCATCTGTGTAAACCCCCTGCGCCTTGTAGACAATCAGAGGCTTTTCTACCGTTAAGCGGGATTTCCCTCCCTTAAGCCCTTCAATCAAAACCATATTCGGCTCCTTTTCGACATAAGGATATACGAGCTTCATTCGCTTTGGCTCTATTTTGCACTCTGCCATCTTGCAGAAAATCTCTGCCAGGCGAAACGGACGATGTACCATATAAAATCTTCCTCCGGGGCGCAAGAGCTTGGCACTCTCGCGCAGCACATCATCCAGTGTACAAAGTATCTCATGCCTCGCAATCGCTTTGGCACTCGATGCAGAGGAAAGCCCATGCTCCCCTATCATGTACGGAGGATTTGTCGTAATCATATCAAAAGAAGATGCCCCAAATCTTGCCGAGGCATCTTTGATATCTCCTGTGACAATCTCAATTCTATCCTCAAGATGATTGTACTGCACGCTGCGCCGTGCCATGTCTGCACTTTCTTCTTGAATCTCTAATGCTGTAAACGCTTTTGCAGCTGTTTTTGCCGCCATCAAAATCGGTATAATACCCGTTCCTGTCCCAAGGTCAAGAACCCGCTCTCCCTCTTTTGCTTTTGCAAATCCGGACAAGAGCACAGCATCCATTCCAAAGCAAAAGCGTTTGGGGTCTTGTATAATAAAATACCCGTTTCGATGAAGCTCGTCCAGCCTCTCATGCTCTCGTACAAGACTATTTGGCATCGTCAATCTTAGACTTTCCTCCTTTATCCTCCAGTGCCGCAAGCTCCTTTAGCTCCTGTGCGGAAAGCTTTACATGTTCCTTTTTGCGTCTTGGCTTAAACCGAAGCTGCTCCACCTTATACTCCCGCAGCTCCTTTTCATCATTCAGCTCTACCAAAACCTTTACAGTCTGTCGAAGTACATTGACTGTGGAAACCTCTCCTTTTAGCCCGTCATCCGTCGTAACATAATCTCCCACATGAGGAAGGCGGCTGTTTAAGTATTCATAAGTTTCTTCTTCATTTTTCAGACAACACATCAGTCTCCCACACACGCCGGAAATCTTGGTTGGATTGAGCGAAAGATTTTGTTCCTTTGCCATTTTAATGGATACGGGCACAAATTCAGCAAGGTAGCTGTGACAGCAAAGAGGTCTTCCGCAAATTCCGATGCCGCCCATAATCTTTGTCTCATCTCTCACACCAATTTGCCTCAGCTCGATTCTTGTCCGAAATACGGCCGCCAAATCCTTTACCAGCTCTCGAAAATCAATTCTTCCGTCTGCCGTAAAATAAAACAGGAGCTTATTGTTGTCAAATGTATATTCCGCTTCCACCAGCTTCATTTCCAGCTTATGCTTTGCAATCTTCTCCAAACAAATTTTAAATGCCTCTTTTTCTTTTTCCTTGTTTTTGATTACCGTGTTCTCGTCTTCCTCCGTTGCAATCCGAATGACCGGTTTTAAAGGCTGTATCACCTCCTCGGGCAAGACCTCCTTTGGCGCCGTTAAAACAGTCCCCAGCTCCACACCTCTGGCGGTCTCTACAATGACATGCGTTCCTGCCTTTAAGTCGAGGTTCCCCGGTTCAAAATAATAGATTTTTCCTGCATTTCGGAAACGAACTCCTACTACATTAATCATGATTGATTCTCCTTTATTGCGAGCAATAAAAGCTCCATGGTCAGCTCAAAATTCACGTTGGCGTTTAGGCGTACCTTTGCTTTCTCAAGCGCCTCCAAGATAAGCTCAAGTCCACGATAAGAGCTTTTTTCTGCCTGTCTTTTTATCTCATAGACCTCATCCTTAAAAATCAGTCCGTTTACATCCTTTGTGGCTTTAAACAGCAAGACATCCCGGTACCAAATCAGAATCAGGTCAAGATAATCCGTAATCTCCAGCTTATATTCCCCAATCTGCTTTACTGCCTCCGTCATCTCGTATAGATCAATGTCGCACAGCCGTTTTATTAGCTGCAGGGCAGATGCCTTTAGCTCATAAAAATCCTCAGACGACGCAAGCAAAATTGCTCTTCCCACATTCCCCTGCGCAAATGCCGTGCAGATATCTGCCTGATAATCCGGGATCTGATAATGCTTCATCAGATACTTTTTTATCTTTTCATCCGACACCACCTTGATATTCAACGTCACACATCTGGACTGAATCGTCGGAAGAAGGCTGTCTACGTTTGTTGTCAGCAATAACAGGATGGCATATGCCGGCGGCTCCTCTATCGTTTTTAGCAGAGCATTTTGTGCCTGCACGTTCATTTTTTCTGCCTCGTCTATCACATATATTTTATACCTGCTGCTATATGGCTTGATTACAATATCATGATTGACCTGCGTGCGAATCTCATCCACCGATATGGTATTTGGCTTCTCGTGACGCACATAGATAATATCCGGCTGATTTCTCCCTTCTGCCTGCTTACAGGAATGGCATTCCATGCAAGGCTCTATTTGCTCCCTGTCTGACGCCGCCCTTTTTATCTCCTCCAGCCTCTCGCACTGTAAAGTCTGCGCAAAGGCTTCCGCCAACAGCTTTTTCCCGGATTTGTCCGGTCCGTTTATGATATAGGCATGTGATACCTTATCCGCTGCAATTGCATTTTGCAAATGTGCAATCAGCTGCCTTTGGCCTAAAATATCTTGAAATCCCCCCATAATCTTCCTTTCTATGTCAGTATATCCAAAATCAAGCCTCGAATCTCTCCTATCTTGTTCAAAATGGCAAGGTGATCCTTCTCGTCCTTGACAAGCTCCTGTGCCAGCTCGTCTAAGTTTGCGTCAATCAGCTTAACCAGACCATAAACCCGATGTCGTCCCTTCCGATCCAAAAAATTTTCTCTGGAAAATTTGTGAGAGCGAAAAACCACCTCATTCATAAACTCCCGAATCATCTCCCGATATTTTTTCATGTCACGAATGTCCATATGCTGAGCAATGCGGTTTCCCTGTGCGGTAATATTCGAGAGCAGCATATCTACCTTTGCCTGTAGGTCAGCATCTGTTATCGCACTTGCCAATGTAAATTTAAAGGAACCGTCGCCCGTCTGCACCTGTGTGGTGTCAGGCACCTGCGTTACCTGCGATGTTTGATTTACTTTGATATCCATGCCATCATCCTCTTTGTTGTAAATTCAAAATTTCGTCTTTGATTTCACATCTTGTCGCTTCCAAATCCCGATTGTAAAACCGCTTTTTTATGCCCGCAGCCTCCAGCTTCTCCTCAGAAAAATCAATGGAGTCAGCCAAGAATCTCCGACAAAGTTCCTCGTAATTCGGACACCTCTGGCTTCTTTCCCGCTCCAGTGCACGCGCCAGACGCACCCCATCCTCTACCTCAACATAGATTGGAACCACATGCTCCTTTCCAAAATAGCCGCAAAGCTTTGAAAAAACCTCAAGCGTCCCTATAAAAAGGTAGTCTGCCTCCT
>JAQXLR010000064.1 GCA_029012225.1 Clostridiales bacterium | reverse complement strand
GTATAGTTTTTATGCAATTTAACTAAAGTTCAGCTCCAGAAATTAATCCATGGAAAACAGGCCGGAACGCGAAAAAGCCCAGCGGACTACATCTGATGTGTAGTCTACTGGACTTTTCTTTTTTTATTCGGTTTTCTTGTTATGACGTTATAGACCTACTTTGCATATATTTTTTCACTTGAGATAAGTGAAGCATATCCATTTACGATACCCCTCAAAAATGGGTGCACTCCCCCCTTGGACTATTTTTTCTCATTGGTTACCATTATTCAGATATGTCAAATTCCGATCCGGATGTCTTCTCCGCATCGTTAAGTTCAAAAATGATCACATGTATATCAGGGCATAGTACTCCCGCAACACGGTAGGAGCCATCTGAATCCCAGTCACACAGATCCCATATTAACTCCAAAAGTTCCATACTACAGATTTCATAAGACCATCCAGAGTCCTTATCTGAAAAGTCCGGCGTAATGTGAAATCCTGCATCTCCAAATGCGCAAACCTGCAAAGCCAGGCAGTTTGTCTCCTCATCAATCAGAAAACGAAAACATCCCGGCTTTCCCAGTGCCCTAAGCACATCACGGAATATCCGTACACGTTGTCTCTTTATAGAAAAAGAAATATATATCTTTCCATCCGATACTTCCATCACTGTTACCTCTTTCTATTATATAAATGACGAAAACTCACTCCAAAATGGGCGCACTTCCCCTTACTGCACTTCTGAAAATGTGGTCAAATCCTGCTGCCGCCTCGCTAGATCTTCCTCTACGGTTTCGCCATATGTGGACGTGATTTTTTCTGAGAAGTCTGAAAGAGGTGGTGACTTCACTTCTTCAACCGGCGCACTCTCAGTGTAATCCGTATTCTCTTTTTCAGAACCTTCGATTTGGGTTGCCTCCTCGAAAGTTCTCTTTTTCCTTCCCCTCATGGCATCGAACTTCTCCGTCATAGTAAGGTCAAACAGAAAAACATCCTCCCCATCTACTTCGATCATGAAACCGATAATCTTGTATCGTTTCTTTCTGTCCCACTCCATCAGAGTATAGATCATGTTTGAAAAGTCTCTTCCGGTAATCTTTCTGCTTCTATGGGTACCATCCTTTTTTTCTACACACCAACGGATAGCATTTTTATCATCCGGATCGCATTCCTTTATCGCGAGTTGTTTTGCATTGTAATCTATATAGAATTTTATGTAGACCACATCTTCCAGTTTATTAATGCATGCAGAATTAAAGGTAACACTGTCTGTCCTGATTGTCATTGCCGGATCACGCAGATGAGCAAACAGCTCTTTTCGGATCACACGAAAACGTTCATAAGAAAAATTCCGCTGATACTCTAAGGCTCGCTCTTCAATCTCTCGTGCACGGTTTATATCATTGTTACTCATGCTATTGTCCTCAATTTGTCGATTATTCTTTCCGCTTCATGTAGGAGTGCATCTATCTCTTCCTCTGTAATTGGGTTCACACCAAATACCTCTCTTGCTGGCCTTAGTACATCCCAGTTTCCCGAATAATGCACTCTTTCCAGGAACCGGGTATCCTCATCATAAGAGCAGCCAAATACTCCCCCACAGGGGAATGTGGTCACACTCTTATATTTGGGTTTTGAAGCCTCAGCGTTTTCGTCTGATACCATTGTCTCTTCAGCAATAGTTGCCAGCTCATCCGGTTCTGTCGGAATATCCTCAATCAGAACCCTCTCAATGATCTCCGGTTCATCCAGGTCAAAGATCATGATCCTGTCATCCCCTTCCCCCAGGAAGCTTCCCCGCATACGGTACCGGAGTTCTTCATTCCAGCCCATTATTTCATACAATGGAGCTGAGAAACCCCGGCAGCTTTTTTCTCTGACGATCCATTTCCCTTCCTGGAGAGTCCCCCACCGGATTGCATTCGGGCAGCTCTTATCACAAGGCCGAACGGCAAGACACTTCTCGACAGAATTAAAGAGAAGCTCCACATATTCTACATCCTCAAAGCGTTTCATACAGGCTGTATTGAAGCGAACCTTCCCCCTGGAGATTGTCACAGCCGGGTACAGTCTTGTGCTGAACAACTGTGCGCGGACTACCTGGAAACTCGATAATCTGGAATTAGTCTCCGAAAAAGATTCAGCTGCTTCTATATCGTGGTCATAGACACTCTGGCTTGCAATCTTAAAATCCTCACTAGAGAAACCGCTCCAGGTTCGGTCAACAGGCACAAACCCACGGAGGGCACCACCATCAATCACCTTCATGATTGGATAACGCCTGTCCTGTTTTCCGGTGCAAAGATCGAGCTTCCGATTCGCAGCTTCAAACACCTCACGAGATACGATTCCCTCATGGTTGTTATGCTTCTTGACCTGCTGGCGTTCTCCCCTGTTTTTTACAGACTTGTGGTTCTTGAAGTTTGGCGTGAAGGTCTTTCTTGCCAGCACATCTCCACAATGGCGCTCATTTCTAAGAATCTCTAAAACTGAGTTGGATGTCCAAGTCGTCTTATACTCTGGAATAATCCCGGGTTTCTTATTGTGTTGCTTGTTATATCCTGTCCTACGCTCCATCTCTGTCAGAAGGTCTGCTATCTCAGAAAGCTGAAATCCTGACAAAAACAAGTAAAAGCACAATCGGACTGTATCTGCCTCATCATCATTAATGACCAGATTGCCGTCTTCGTCTTTGTCAAAACCAATTAACTCTGGAAGAAGGAAAATACCTCTGCTGAAACGGTTCTCGATTGACCAGTTCATAATTTCACTCTTATTTCTGGACTCCGCTTCTGCCAAAGACGCAAGAATGGAAAGCAGCAGGCTATCATTACCGCCTAGGGTATCGATGTGATCTGTCTCAAATATCACCCCAACAGGAGGATTCAGGTTTCTAAGTTCCTCAATCATATTGAGGCAATCCACGATGTTTCTGGCGAACCTGGAGATTGATTTCGTTATAATGTAATCAATTTTTCCTGCTCTACAATCCTCAAGTAGTCTTTGAAGTCCCTCTCTATGGTTGATCTGTGTACCGCTGATGCCTTCATCCGAGTAGATATCGACCAGTATCCAGCCAGGCTGCGCGCTTACATATTCCGTGAAATAGTTTTTCTGCAGCTCATAAGATGATGTCTGCTCATCACTATCCGTTGATACCCGGATATACGGAGCTACCCGCTTTATCCCTCCATCTACCGCAGACTTCGGCGGCTTCGCTGGTATTATTGTCAGTTCCGATGTATCTACACCACGATATCGATCCCGTATCTTTTGTTTTGTATTCATTAGCTTCTGTTTTTCATTCTCCGTCATGTGTTACCTCTCCTTTGCTTTCCCCTGATTTGTTTTCAATGCTCCAATACCATCGGCGCATCACCCGGAAACTCTTTATTCCCAGTGTTTTCTTCGCTTCTTCAGCGGTTTTCTTCCCTATTCCTAATTCACTCAATTGTGAATAGACTTCTTTGGACAGAACATCTCCATTCTCGAGAATCTTCTTTATCCAATATGCAGCCATCTCCAGCTTGCTCTGGAATTTAGGTTTTTCAACAGTCTGAGTTGCAATAGGTGATATTGCTTGCTTTCCGGTTTCCACCCACTTAAATCCTGACGTTGCATTAATTTCAAACCAGATTTCTCCATCGGATGGACCGAGACTATTCTTGATCTGGCGAACAATTCTCACATCGGCATTATCGCTATGGCGCTCTACTTGAAGAACACTCCTTGCGGCTGCAACTACATCAATACTGCCAAGGCTGCGGTATAATCCTTTTGTGCCTTCCTTCTTATTTAAATGCCCGATTAAGACAATGGCACAGTCATATGTGGAAGCCCACATGCCAAGTCGGCTCATCAGCTTTCTTGCCCTTCCGGCAATCTGAAGATCGGAGTCACTTCCGATATAGGCCTGGATTGGGTCGATTACCACAAGGCGAGGTCGGAATTCTATAATCGCCTGGCGCAGTCTTTCATCGTCCAATGTCAGACCGCTATAAAGTTCTTCATTAATGAAAGCGACATTCCGACAATCTGCACCGCAGGCTTCTAACCTCGGTTTGATCGTATCAGCAACACCATCTTCAGAACACTGATAAAGAACACGCTGCGGTCTACCAAGTGCCTGACCATCCGGTGTGACCCCTCCATTTGATAATTCCGCGATCAGCCTTAACATCATCGTTGACTTTCCATCACCAGGGTCACCTTGTAAAAGACTGATCTTTCCAATTGCAAAGAAAGGATACCAAAGCCACTTTATAGGGGTAGCTTTCACATCGCTATACAGTGAAATAATCCCTGTTTTTGTGTTATTTGACATGTTGTTATCTCCCTCCCTGCTGCGATATTTCGAATAGAGCGATTACACCTACTCTGTACCTTTATTTTATCATCGCACTGCCGAGTTCAGTTTAGCCTAGTAGAATAATCGTTTCCAATTATTTAGTCTGCCAGGATAAAAAAACCGTTAAGAACCCCCAACAGATGGGTGTGAAAGGGAGCGCGTTCTTGCCGACTTCAACTTTAATTTTTTCTCTTTTTCATTATAAATCTTGTTGCTATGTGCATAACCCAGAGGTAATATACTGACTGCCT